>JAILRP010000074.1 GCA_024698075.1 Lachnospiraceae bacterium | reverse complement strand
AGCGTCATCGGGATAGGAAGGTATCATAAGGGAGAGAAGATACTTGCCTTCTTTAACTTCGGACATGAGGAGAAGACCATCCATACCGGGGAGGGCGGAATGTATGAGTTGCTTGCGGGCAATGAACATATTAAAAAAGGTCCGGTATCGCCCGAAACACTGACGCTTCCGGCCCATGGCTTCGCCTGGTACAAGTCTCTGTAAAACCGAAGTAAGACGTGGTATACTTATCCCATGAAAAAGTGGGTGGTAACTGCCAAAGGGGCCGATTTTAACCGAATAGCCGAGAAGTTTTCCATAAGTCCATATCTTGCGAGGATCATCAGGAACAGGGGAGCGGTAACCGATGAGGAGATTGATATGTTCCTTAACGGGACCGAAGCTGACATGCATGATCCTTCGCTCTTAAAAGACATCGATACAGCAGCACAGATATTAGAGGGTGCCATAGAAGCCGGGATACCGATAAGGATCGTGGGAGACTATGACATTGACGGTGTATGTGCCGCTTTTATCTTGAAAAAGGGGATAGAAGCCGCAGGAGGTTCCGCCGACGTAAGGCTCCCCGACAGGATAAGGGACGGCTACGGGCTCAATGAGAACATGGTCAGGCAGGCACATGCCGACGGTGCCGAGCTCATCATCACCTGCGACAACGGGATAGCTGCCGCAAAGGAGACGGAGCTTGCCCTGTCGCTCGGGATGAGCGTCATAGTGACCGACCATCATGAAGTCCCGTATGAGATCCGTGACGGCAGGATGGAATACATACTTCCGCCCGCGGATGCCGTCGTAGATCCGAAGAGGCCTGACTGCACATATCCTTTCGATGGGATATGCGGTGCAATGGTCGCATATAAGCTCATATCTTACCTATACAGCCATACGGAGATAGGAAACAACGTAAATGACAGGGAAGGCCTTATGAAGGAATTCCTGTCTTTTGCCGCCTTCGCGACCGTAGGCGATGTCATGGAGCTTACCGGGGAAAACAGGATAGCGGTAAAATGCGGCCTTAAGATACTGCGCTCGACAACTAACGCCGGAATGCGTGCCCTCATAAAGGCTACGGGGATAAAGCCCGATTCCATAAGTGCCTATCATATCGGTTTTGTACTCGGACCATGCATAAACGCAGCGGGGAGGCTTGAGACGGCCGACGAGGCACTTTCCCTTTTTTTTGAGACTTCCGATGAGGCGGCACTTGAGAGTGCGCACCGCCTGGCCGCTGTCAACGAAAGCAGGAAAAACATGACCGATGCGTTCACAAAACGCGCAGAGGCTGAGGTAAAAGAGCATTACGCTCTTGACAGGGTGCTTGTCGTATACATACCCGAGTGTCATGAGAGCCTTGCCGGGATAGTCGCCGGAAAGCTGAAGGAGCATTTCTACAGGCCGGCCATCGTGCTCACGGATGATTCCGAAGGAAACCTTAAAGGGAGCGGCAGGTCCATCGAGGCCTATTCCATGTTCGACGAGCTCTCCCGGGTAAAGGATCTGTTCACGAAGTTCGGCGGCCACAGGATGGCAGCGGGTCTTTCAATGCCTGCAGGATATGCCGATGAGCTCCGCCGCCGGCTTAACGCACAGTGCACGCTGACGGATGATGACCTCACCGAAAAAATGCATATAGACATACCGCTTCCGATAGGATATGTTGATGAGGGGCTCGTCTCTGAGCTCGAGGCGCTCGAGCCGTTTGGAACGGCCAATCCCAGGCCGCTCTTTGCAGAAAAGGATGTGACGCTCAGAAGAGTACAGCTTGCCGGCAAGAACTCAAATGTGCTTAGGATGGTGCTTGAGGGACAGAACAGGGAAGGTGTGCCCGCGGTTTATAACGGCGTGCTCTTCAATGATGCCGCGGCCGCCTATGATGAGCTTAAGGACAGGGACTTAGTGTCGGTCCTGTACCAGCCTGTTTTTAACGTATATAACGGAACGAAGAGCATTCAGCTGAACATAAGGGATTATATGTGATATAAAACAAGTAAGGCCTCCGGGGGTGGAGACCTTACCGTCTTATGAGGGGGAGATAGTGAGTGCTCATCGCTATCTGATACTGATTGTAGGGCATAATTGTGAACTAACTGTGATTAAAGAGTGAAATTATGAAGAAACTGTCTGAGCTTTGCGCTGATCTTGAATACGAGGTGCTTTTCGGCACCATGGAAGGAACGTATACGGAATTTGTCACCGACAACCGAAAGCTGGTTAAGGGATGCGTATATGTCTGCATAAAGGGTGCCAATTTTGACGGGCATACGTGTGTCCGGCAGGCAATTGATGCCGGCGCGGCCCTCATAGTCGTCGAACGGGATGCCAAAGAGCTTGGGATCGCTTCCGTGCCCGAAGGGACGGCGGTGATAAAGACCGCCTCGACAAGGGAGGCCATGGCGCATATCGCCTGTGCACATTACGGCTATCCGTCAAGAGAACTTTTCATGATAGGGATCACCGGCACGAAGGGCAAGACTACGACGACATATCTCATAAAGTCGATACTTGAGCAGGCCGGAAGAAAGGTCGGGCTCATCGGCACGATAGAGACGGTAATAGGCGATGAGCATGAGCATGCCCAGAACACCACGCCCGATTCGCCTCTCCTTCAGAAGCTTTTGCGCCGCATAGCGGACAGCGGCTGCGACACCGTGGTCATGGAAGTCAGCAGCCAGGCACTCATGCTCCACCGTACCCTGGGGATCGATTTTGACATAGGGATATTCACGAACATAGAGCCGGACCATATCGGGCCCAATGAGCATACTGACTTTGACCATTACATTTCCTGCAAGTCGATGTTGTTTCGGCAGTGCAGGGTCGGCATCGTTAACGGCGATGACGCCCATGTCGGCAGGATACTTGAGAATGCCACATGCACTGTCGTAACGTACGGTGTTTCGAAGGGCCTTGACTACATGGCCGAAAATATCAGGTTTGTCGGCGGCGGCGGGAAACTCGGAATGGAATTCGACATAAAGGGAAGGAAGGACCATCACGTCCTTATCAACATGCCCGGAATGTTTTCCGTATATAACGGACTTTGCGCCGCGGCGGTATGTGCCGAGATGGGGATAGATGATGAGAAGGTGGAAGAGGCGCTTCCGAAAGGCCATGTGCTAGGTCGGATCGAACGCGTGAAGGCGGGCAGCGGCTATACTCTCCTTATCGATTATGCGCACAATGCGATGGCGCTTGAGAGCCTTCTGACCACGCTTCGGGCCTATGAGCCCAAAAGGCTCGTATGCCTGTTCGGATGTGGCGGGAACCGCGACCGAAACAGGAGGTTTGAGATGGGAGAAGTCTCGGGAAGGCTTGCGGACCTTACTGTCATAACTTCCGACAATCCGCGCCATGAAGAGCCGCTTGACATCATAGCCGACATCCGCACCGGGATAGACAGGACGGACGGCAGCTACGTCACGATCCCGGACAGAAAGGAAGCGATACGCTACTGCATTAAAAATGCAGAGGAAGGCGACATCATCGTGCTCGCCGGAAAGGGGCACGAGGATTACCAGGAGATATGCGGAGTGAAATATCCTATGGACGAGAGGGTCCTGGTCAGAGAGATACTTGAAGAAGAAGGCATAGAACACTAAAGAAAGAGGTGGAAAGATCATGTTATCATTTATCGCAGCACTTATCATCGGAGGAGTTTCGGGATGGCTTGCCGGGAAGATCATGGGATCTTCGCACTCGGTCATCGTGAACATCATCTTAGGTCTTGTCGGCGGCGCGCTCGGCGGCTGGCTCGGAGGACTCATCGGCATCGGCGCAACGGGATGGATAGGCTCGATCGTCATATCCGTTATCGGTGCCTGCCTGCTCATATGGATATCACGGAAACTGTTCAAATAACGTGGGAACGGTATGCGGTTGATTATAACGCAGCTTTCTGATATAGTTAACGCATTAAACCGAAAGATGAGGTGAACGATCCGCTTTATGGACCCTGACAGTCGAACGTCGCTCATATTAGTAGTATTTCTGTTTATCGCATCCGCATATTTTGCACTTACGGAGACCGCTGTCGCGAGTGTGTCCAGAAGCCGGATGAAAGTCGCATCCGACAAGGGCAATGAGAACGCGAAGAAGGTCCTCTATGTCCTTGACAATTTTGATGATGCGATAACAACCCTTCTTGTCTGCACCAATATTGCCCATATAGCGGCCGCCGCCACGGTAACGGGATATGTTACCAGAAGGTGGGGCCTTACTGCGGTCACCGCATCAACGTTCATCATGACGGTCGCAATGTTCTTTGCCGGCGAGATGCTTCCCAAAAGTATCGGAAAGAAGAGAAGCGAAAGATCGAGCCTTGCCACCGCAGGGCTTCTTGTCGTTCTCATGAAGGTCATGAAGCCGTTTACGTTCATCCTCTCGGCGATAGGAAAGCTGACATTGTCCGTTGCGGGCGCCGGGGAGGAAGTATCGGTCACGGAAGAAGAGATCTACGACATCATTGAGGACATGACCGAAGAAGGAAGCCTTGATGAGGAGCAGAGCGAGCTCATATCATCGGCGCTCTCTTTCGGTGACCTGACCGTCTCGAGCATCATGACGCCCAGGGTCGATATCGAGGGGATAGATATCAATACGCCCAGCGAGCAGATACTCGAAGACCTTCTCGGACAGAACCATTCAAGGCTCATTGTGTATGACGGAACGGTCGACAATGTTGTCGGAGTGCTTCAGCTGCGCAGGTTTTTAAAATCATACATATCACGGAAGTCCATCCCGAGCATCAGGCGAATGACGGATCCGGTGTTCTTTGCGCATCAGAGCATGCCGATAGATGAGCTGTTTGACAATATGACCACGAACAGGTTCAACATAGCGGTGGTACTTGACGGGTTCGGAGGAACGCTCGGTATCGTCACCATTGAGGACATAATCGAAGAGATCGTGGGTGAGATATGGGATGAGGATGATGAGATAAAGGAGCCGTTCGTCCATCTTTCCGATGATACGCTCCTTGCCAGCTGCGACGAGACCGTCGAGGATGTGTTCGACGAGGCGGGCTACGAAGAAAAGGATGATGATGAAAAGGAGAGGTTCACGAACCTGCTCCTGTGTGATTTTATATATGAAAAGATAGGAACCGTACCAAAGAAGGGCGATTCATTCGAATACGGAGATCTTAAGATAAGGGTTGAGGAGACCGACCACAACAGGGTAGTTACCGCCAAGATAGTCAGGCAGAAATGTGCCGGGAAGGCTGATGAGGCAGGGACTATCGGAACGGAGGAAACCTCATGACGGCACTTATCATTATAGGCATAGGGATCATAACGACCATTTTCCTTTCCGGAGTGTTCTCCGCATCGGAGATGGCGATCAGTTCATGCAACCGTGTCAGGATGGAGAACGAAGCCGAGGACGGCAACAGGAAAGCCGCAAGAGTGCAGAAGCTTGCGGAAGACTATGACGATACGCTGAGCACGATACTGCTCTCGAACAATCTCGTGAACATAGCGGCATCGTCACTGAGTACGGTTTTCATAATACTGCTCACGGGAAGCGATGACCTGAACTGGCTAATCACCGCCATTGTGACCGTGCTCGTCATAGTGTTCGGAGAGACGATCCCGAAGATGATCAGCAAGAAACACGCCAATTCATTTTCACAGGGGCTGTCGGGATTCATACTTGCCCTGCGTTATCTGCTCTGGCCGGTGAATTTCATCGTAGTGAAGCTTACGGCACTTCTTACCCTTCCTCTCGGGATGAAGGAAGCCGGGGCCGAGGATGAGAAGACGGAGGAGCTTCAGGCCATAATCGAGACGGCCGAGGATGAAGGGGTCATAGATGCGGACCAGTCGGAGATAGTGGCGGCGGCCATCGATTTTTCCGACGTTTCGGCCGCCGACGTCATGACAGCAAGGGTCGACATAGAAGCCATTGACATAGACGATCCCGTTTCAGAGATAATGAAACAGGTGGCGAGATCGCATAAAAGCCGGTTCCCGGTATATAAGGACAGCATAGACAGCATAATCGGCGTCATGCACTTAAACCCGTTCCTCAAAGCTATGGCAGCGGGCGGAGATCCGGATGTACGTCAGATCATGAATGAGCCCTGCTATGTATATAAGACGGCGAGGCTTCCGCACGTGCTCGATGTCTTAAAGGATGCAAGACAGCACCTTGCAATAGTCACCGACGAATACAGCGGCACGCTCGGGATCGTCACGATGGAGGACGTTCTCGAGGAGATCGTGGGGGACATATGGGATGACAATGATGAGATAGAAGAGGAAGTCATAGAGTCGGACAACGGCGAGCTCACCGTGGACGGCGACATGCCGATCGGTGATTTTCTCGAGCTCCTCGGGATAGATGAGGATGACTTTGACTATGAGAGCTCAACGGCCGGCGGATGGACGATAGAATACATCGGCGATTTTCCGAAGGAAGGGGATTCCTTTGACTTCGGGGATCATCATATTGAGATCACGGATGCCGAGGAAAGAAGGGTGGAAAGGCTCAAGGTCACGAAAACGGAAGAGATTGCGGACAGTCAGAATATAAGTGACCGGTAAAAAATTAAAAGGCGCATTATGCGCCGGGAAACGGAGGTTACCATAATGGGGAAGACAAGGAGAGCACCAAAGAGCAGGAAAGTCACCATGCTTTCCAAGATGAGCACAAAGATCACGCTTCTCATAAGCGCGGTCGTATTCGTTACCGTACTCGTACTCGTTATCGTTGCGGAGAGGCGCGCGTCATCCGCGATGGAGGATGTGTACTTAAACTATGCGCAGAACCTTGCAGAAGAGGCCGCGATAGGTGTTGATTTTGCGACTGAGTTCGGTGAGGAGGCATACGGCGGATATGCCAAAAACCTTGCCCAGGAGGCGGCGGTATCGATAAACTTCGCAAAGCAGTTCGGAGAGACGGTATACAAAGCATATGCGCAGAATCTTGCGGAAGAAGCTGTAAAATCCGTGAACATGGCGGGATATGACGGGACCGCATCATCACTTAACGGAGTGCTCCGAAGCGTCAAGATACTCGGAGTTGAGGGGTCATATGCATATATGGTCAGCCCCGGAGGCACGATGCTCTGGCATCCGACCGCCGACAAGATCGGCAAGCCCGTTGAGAATGCCGCAGTAAAGGGCATCGTTGAAGACTTAAAGGCCGGCAAGACCGTCAAGAACGGCTCCGTACTTTATGAATACAAGGATGCGCTTAAGCTTGCGGGATATGCCTTTACGGCCACCGGAAACATACTTATCGTGACAGCCGATTACAATGAGTTCATGAAGATAGACTACGGAACGCTCCTCGGAAAGATCACGATAGACGGAGTTGAAGGTTCATATGCATATATGGTGAGCCCCGACGGAACGATGCTCTACCACAAGGATTCCGAGAAGATCGGAAAGCCCGTCGAAAATGCTGCGGTTAAGGGTATCGTCGCTGACCTTCAGGCCGGCAAGACCGTCGAAGACGGATACTGCATATATGAATACAAGGGTGCGCTGAAGATGGCCGGGTATTCGTTCGCTGATACCGGAAACATCGTCATCGTCACCGCAGATTATGACAAGATGATACGGATCGACTATGACAAGCTGATAGGCCAGATCGAGATGTCCGGCGTTGAAGGCTCGTATGCATACATGGTAAGCCCCGACGGAACGATGCTCTACCACAAGGATCCCGAGAAGATCGGCAACCCCGTCGAGAATGCGGCGGTCAAGGGCATTGTGGCTGACCTTGCCGCAGGGAAGAGTGTTCCGAACGGATCGTGCACATATGAATATAAAGGGTCTTACAAGGTTGCGGGCTATGCGTTCACGAAGGCAGGCAACATCGTGATAGTCACGGCCGACAGGGATGCGATGATGGCCGGCGTTGACCACATGAAGTACACGCTCATCATGATCGGGCTTCTGTTCCTTATAATATCGGTTGTCCTCGTTTCCGTTTTCACGGTCATCATGCTGAAGGCATTAGAGCAGCTCGTACCGGTCATCAACAAGACCGCAAATTACGATTTTACCGAGGATGCAGCCTCCGCAAGGCTTGAGAGGCGCTCGGATGAGATCGGTCTTATCGCAAGGGCACTCGGCAAGACAAGGAACAACCTGCGTGACATGGTTGGCATGATAAGCCGTGCCGGCGCAAGCATCGACACGAACGTCAACATGCTTCAGGCCACCATAGACAGGGTCGGAAATATATGCGAGGATAACTCGGCAACCACGGAAACTCTTGCGGCAGGCATGGAGGAGACGGCGGCAACGACGTCGACCATCGCCCAGAACGTTGCAAGCGTTCAGGAGAATGCACGCGATATCGACAGGCTTGCCGATGAAGGAACGCGTCTTTCCGATGAGGTTTCAAGACGTGCGGCTGAACTTGCGGAAACGACAAATGTTGCAAGCCGCAAGACGATGGATATGTATGAGAGCGTGAAGGCCAAGTCCGAAGAGGCTATAAGCGCATCACGTGCGGTCAACAAGATCAATGAGCTTACCGGAACGATAATGGCGATATCCTCGCAGACCGGACTGCTCGCACTGAACGCATCGATCGAGGCGGCACGTGCAGGAGAGGCAGGACGCGGATTCGCGGTCGTTGCGACCGAGATCGGAAACCTTGCGACACAGACTTCGGAGGCAGTCACGAACATCACCGGCATCGTGGAGGAAGTCAACGGTGCGGTCGGACAGCTTTCAGACTGCCTGACGCAGACAACGTCATTCCTTGAGACGAACGTTTTGTCGGATTACCAGGAATTTGGAAAGGTCAGCGTCCAGTACAGGGAAGACGCCGACACGTTCGGAAACAGCATGAACGAGATCCGCTCAAGCGTAGGAAGCCTTACGGGCGATATCGAGAAGATAGCCGGGGCGATAAGCGGCATAGACGTGAACGTGAGCGAAACGAGCCACGGTGTCGTAAACATTGCCGAGAGGACCACGGAAATGGCTTCCGATACTTCGACGAGCGTCAGCAAAGTCAACGAGTGCCGCGATGCAGTATCAGACCTGAACGAGATCATCAACAGGTTCAGTTTGTAAGCATCGGGAAAAGCCGAAAAAAGCTTGCAGTGGCGGAGAAGTTGTGATACATTTAGAAAGTTGCAAATAATCACGCATGCGGATGGACTGCCGGTGCCTTTTGCTCAAAGGTCGCAGGAACGCCGGGCGGCGTAGGAAGGAAACATGCGGAAGCTTAAAACCGGGAGGTAGAAAATGAGCGTAATTTCAATGAAACAGTTACTTGAAGCAGGTGTGCATTTCGGACACCAGACCAGAAGATGGAACCCCAAGATGGCTCCGTACATCTACATGGAGAGAAACGGGATCTATATCATCGATCTCCAGAAGACGGTCGGAATGGTGGACGATGCGTACAACGCAGTATCCGAGATCGTCTCAAACGGCGGCACGATCCTTTTCGTCGGGACGAAGAAGCAGGCAATGGATGCCGTACAGTCTGAGGCAGAGCGCTGCGGAATGTACTATGTCAATGAGAGATGGCTCGGCGGAATGCTCACGAACTTCAAGACCATCCAGTCACGTATCAGAAGGCTCAAGGACATCGAGAAGATGAGCCAGGACGGAACATTCGATGTTCTTCCCAAGAAGGAAGTCATCGGGCTTAAGAAGGAATGGGAAAAGCTCGAGAAGAACCTCGGCGGGATCAAGGACATGAAGAAGATCCCCGATGCCATCTTCGTAGTTGACCCCAAGAAGGAACATATATGTGTGCAGGAAGCACATTCGCTCGGCATCACGCTCATCGGCATCGCTGACACGAACTGCGATCCCGAGGAACTTGATTACGTGATCCCCGGCAATGATGATGCGATCAGGGCCGTCAAGCTCATCGTATCCAAGATGGCGGATGCGGTCATCGAGGCCAATCAGGGCGCGACCGCTGAAGAGAGCGCAGAAGGCACCGATACAGCCGATGCATCGCTTGACGCAGCTTCCGAGGAAGCCGAAGCAGCGGCAGAAGAGTAACATACTTCCGACAACATACATATTTACCTAACAGGAGGATACAGTAATGGCAGATATTACAGCAGCAATGGTCAAAGAATTACGTGAGCTCACGGGCGCAGGCATGATGGACTGCAAGAAGGCCCTCGGCGAGACGGATGGAGATATGGATGCTGCCGTTGATTTTCTGAAAAAATCAGGTGCGGCAAAAGCAGAGAAGAAGGCAAGCAGGATAGCGGCAGAAGGAATATGCCGCGTTGCAATGTTTGAAAACAAGAAAGCGGTAGTCGCCGAAGTTAATTCCGAGACGGACTTTGTTGCAAAGAACGAGGTATTCCAGGAATTCGTACAGGCGGTTGCCGATACAGCCCTTGCTACGGGGCTTGCCGGCGGAAAGAACGGCGAGGATGTTGAGACGCTCCTTGATAAGGACGGACTTCGTGACCTCGTTATCGAAAAGACCGCCAAGATCGGCGAGAAGCTTTCGGTCAGAAGGTTCATGAGGATTGAGGGAGACTGCGTCGTTTCCTATCTTCACGGCGGCGGCAGGATCGGCGTGCTCGTATCCGCTAAGTGCCCGTCGGTAGGAGATGCCGAGAAGGAAGCGCTTCAGAACATCGCTATGCAGGTTGCGGCCATGAGCCCCGAGTACCTCAGGGAATCCGATATATCAGATGCCGAGAGGGCAAAGATGCTTGACATCACGACGGACAGCGCCCTTAACGATCCCGCATCGCTTCCGAAGCCCATACTTCAGAAGCTCATCGACAGGGCCGTTTTCGAAAAGAAATGGAGCGATGAGGATATCGCCATATACAACGAAAAGAAGAGCAACATGAACTTCCTGTTCAACTTCCTTTCAAACGAAGCCAAGACCGCTCTCATCGAGCTTGCCATGGCTGACAAGGCCAACATCGTTTCCGACAAGATCTTCGAAGGACTTGTAAAGGGACGTATCTCCAAGCGCGAGAAAGAGGTCGTTCTCTTAAATCAGGTATACGTAAGGGCCGAGGACGGCAAGCAGACGGTTGCAAAGTATCTCGAGTCCGTTAACCGCGACCTCTCGGTCGAGAAGTTCGTACGCTTCGAGGTAGGCGAGGGAATGGAGAAGAAGAACGAAGACTTTGCTGCTGAAGTTGCGGCACAGATGAATGCATGATGATAATGTAGAGCATTGAAACAGGGGACGGTCACGTCCCCTTTTCAGACAGCATGGAGGAAATAAAATGGCAGACAGAAGAGTTGGAACCGTATCAAGAGGCATACGCTGCCCTATAATCCGTGAGGGTGATGACCTTATACAGATAGTAACAGACAGCGTAATAGAAGCTGCACAGATGGAAGGCTTTGAGCTTCATGACCGGGATGTCATCTCGATGACGGAGTCGATAGTGGCGAGAAGCCAGGGAAACTACTGCACGGTCAACGACATTGCCGCAGATGTTAAGAATAAGCTTGGCGGAAACACCGTGGGCGTCATTTTTCCGATCCTTTCAAGGAACCGTTTTGCGATCTGCTTAAAGGGAATAGCAATGGGATGCAAGAAGATCGTACTCATGCTCTCATACCCTTCGGATGAGGTCGGAAACGAGCTCGTGAGCCTTGACAAGGTCGACGAGGCAGGCATCAATCCGTACAGCGATGTGCTGACGCTCGAAAAGTACCGCGAGCTCTTCGGCTATACTAAGCATGAGTTCACGGGTGTCGACTATGTTGATTACTACAGCGACATCATAAGGGAAGAAGGATGCGATGTTGAGATAATCTTTGCAAACCAGGCAAAGGCCGTTCTTGACTATACGAAGAATGTCATATGCTGCGATATCCATACGCGCGCTAGGACCAAGAGGATCCTTAAGGCCGCCGGCGCGGAGAAGGTATTCGGACTCGATGAGATAATGAACGCTCCCATAGACGGAAGCGGATACAACGAAAAGTACGGACTGCTCGGCTCAAACAAGGCTACGGAAGGACAGGTAAAGCTGTTCCCGAGAGACTGCACCGATATAGTCGAGGGCGTGCAGAAAGTCATCCTTGAGAGGACAGGGAAGCATGTAGAGGTCATGGTATATGGTGACGGTGCATTCAAGGATCCCAAGGGTAAGATATGGGAGCTTGCCGATCCCGTCGTTTCTCCCGCTTTCACAAAGGGCCTTGTCGGAACTCCCAATGAGGTTAAGATCAAATATCTTGCCGACAACGATTATGCCGATCTTTCGGGAGAAGAGCTGAAGGCGGCCATTTCAAAGAGCATCAGGGAAAAGGATGCAAACCTTGTAGGCAAGATGGTCAGCGAGGGAACGACACCGAGACAGCTGACAGACCTTATCGGTTCGCTGTGCGACCTTACATCGGGATCCGGTGACAAAGGAACCCCGGTAGTCCTCGTACAGGGATATTTCGATAACTACACCAACTGACACGCATCTAGGACCGGCATTGCCGGTCCTTTTTTTTATTGCCCGCATCATCCCTGTTAGTCTATAATAAATCAATATGAGAAGATGAAATGTGTCAGGTCTGACGCGCGGGTGGTTCAAAAGGGAAGGCAGATATGGGATTTGTATTTTCGGAAGGCAATATCAGGGAAAATCAGATAGTATTCATCTACGAGGAATGCGCATATTCCGGAGTGAGAAAGATCGCCGGCAGGGTGAGGGAGGATGTCGAGAAGGTGTTCTCGGCCAAGCCGATAGGCGTTGAGTATGCCGATCTTTCGGATACGGCAGGGTTCTTCGGGTATCCGGTGTTCTTCGGAACTGTCGGGAACAGCGAGATACTTGACAGGCTTGCCGAGGATAAGGTGATCAACCTGTTTGACATCGCCGGCGAGCGGGAGAGCTATATTCTTAAGATCGTTGACGGACTCGAATTTAGCGGCTTTAAGTTCGCCTCATCCGTGATCATAGCGGGATCTGACAAGCGTGGTACCATATACGGGCTGTTCAGGCTTTCCGAGATGCTCGGAGTATCGCCTCTTACGGACTGGCTCGACATAAAGCCCGTCCAAAAGAAGGAGCTTACCCTTCTGCCGGGCGACTCGGTCACGGCTTCTTCCCCTTCGGTGAAATACAGGGGATTTTTCATCAATGACGAATGGCCTGCCTTCGGGAACTGGTGCAATAAGAATTTCGGCGGATTTAATGCGAAGATGTATTCGCGCATCTTTGAGCTGCTGCTGCGCCTCAAGGGCAATTATCTGTGGCCCGCCATGTGGTCGGCCGTATTTTATGAGGACGGGCCGGGACTTAAGAGTGCCGAACTTGCCGATGAGCTCGGGGTCATCATGGGAACGAGCCATCATGAGCCGTGCCTCCGCCAGGGTGAGGAATACAGCCATGTCCGCGGACCGGAGTCGGTATACGGGGATGACTGGAACTTTCTTACGAACAGGGACGGGATCACCAGGTTCTGGGCCGATTCCTTAAAGGAACGCTGCAGGTTTGAGAATGTGATCACGGTCGGAATGAGAGGAGAGGCCGACACCGCGATCCTGCGTGATGCGACGCTTGCAGACAACATCGCCCTGCTCCGCGACGTGATAAAGGTACAGAACGGCCTTATCGCCGAAAATACGGGGCGGGATTACCGTGAAATTCCGAGGCTCCTTGCTCTCTACAAGGAAGTCGAGCCGTTTTATTACGGAGACGGGAATGTCAGCGGACTGAAAGACGATCCGGCCCTTGAAGGGGTGACGGTCCTTCTGTGCGACGACAACTACGGAAACCTCCGGACGGTTCCTCCGGAGGACGAGAGGAACAGGTCATACGGCATGTACTATCATCTCGATTACCACGGACTTCCGGTATCATATGAGTGGTTCAATACATCTTATCTTCCCAAGATCTGGGAGCAGATGAGCGCGGCTTATGACAGCGGGATAAGGGACCTGTGGGTCGTAAACGTCGGTGACATATTTTCGAACGAATACCCGCTTTCATTCTTTATGGACCTTGCCTACGATTTTGACAGGTGGGGGACTTCGGACCGTAACAGCGCCGAGAACTATACGAGGCGCTTCGTTGCGGCAAACTTCCCCGCATTTTCGGAGGATGATGCCGATGAGGCGGCAGAGCTTCTTCTCGGATATACACGCATAACTGCGTTGCGCAGGACTGAGGCGATGAATGACAGCGTATATGCACCGTTCGCATTCGCGGAGAGCGAGACGGCGCTCCGAATGTGCGGAGAACTTTTGGATGCGGCCGAAAAGATGTATAAAAGGCTTGAAGGGAACACGGCGTTCGCTTTTTATGAGCTCATATACCTGCCCCTTACCGCCGGGCTCAATGTGCAGAAGATGTGGCTCCTTACCGGGCTCAACCATGCCTATGCAGGCATCGGATCTACCGCTGCATCTGCCTATGCGGATGAGATAAGGGAATGCATAAAGACTGACAGGAAGCTGGTCGAAAAGCTTCACGAGATCCACAAGGGGAAATGGTACGGAATGGGCCTGTCGCATCATATAGGGTTCAGGCACTGGTGCGATGAGGAGTGCACATATCCGGTCATACATACTCTTGAGGGCGCAAAGGAGCCCAGGCTCATAGCCGTCATTCCGTCGACGGGCGAACATACAGAGGGCGGATTCTGGTCGGGAAAGGTGCTGACCCTTCCCGATGCACTTAACCCCACCATATGCGGGGGATTCATAGAGCTTACATCCGCATCTTCAGAAAAGGTGTATTACACCGTTTCCACGCCTGATGATTTTCTCTCTCTCACGGTACCTTCAAAGAGCGTAAAGTGCGGAAGGCGGGAGAGGATATTCGTCTTTGCCGACAGGATGAAGATAAAGGAAGGCGGCATAACGTCCGGTACCGTAGTCATCTCTTCCGGCGGGACCGACATCACCGTACGCGTGCCCGTAAGGGTGATGAACGATACGGACATTCCGGAAAAAACTTTCGTATACTGCGGCTTTGAAGGATATATGGACTATATCTCGATCAACGCGGTAAACTTTGCTGATAAGAAAGATACCGGGGCCGGTTCTTTCGAGATAATCGGAAGATATGGGCGTGCGGGTGCCATAAAGGCATACCCTCAGAATGCGCTGTTTGCGCCTATGGATGCCCCTTCGGTCGTATACAGGATTCTGCTTGAGCGTGCGGGACGATATGATGTCACGTTTTATGCGGCGCCCTCCAATCCGTGCCGTGCGGACGGAAAACTCCTTTTTACGGTTTCGACCGGCCCGCATGATATCCGCGAGGTGAACCTCATACCGGAAGGCTATGCGGTAGGAGACAGACAGAAAGACTGGGAGAAGGGCGTGCTCGACAATATAAGGTGTGCCCATGCAGTCATGGATCTTAAGGCCGGAATGAACGAGCTTCACGTAGGCGCCGTCTCTCCGGGGTTCGTGCTTGAGAAGATAGTGATAGTGCCGGAGGGATGCGCTCTCCCGTATTCATATCTCGGCCCGCCGGAGACGTTCCGTGTGTGAACTGCCATAGGAGGATTAGTTATGTCAACCATTAGATTAGCAAGGATATTCGGAAACGGTGCAGTGCTGCAGCGCGGCCTGCCGATACATATATGGGGATTTGCCGGTCCCGGGACCGGGGTGGAGATAAAGTTTGCCGAAAAAAGGCAGGAATGCACGGCAGATGAGTGCGGAAGGTTTGACGCCGAATTTCCCGCGATGCCTGCCGGCGGCCCTTATTCGATCGAAGCCGGATGCGCCGGCGGACGGTGCGAAAGCCGCGGCATCATGGTCGGAGACGTGATCATGGTAAGCGGACAGTCGAACATGGAATTCCCGATGTCAAGGGTAAGGGAGACTTATCCGGGAGAATGGGGCCTTTCCGATGACCTTATAAGGACGTTCAAGGTCGAGGAAAATCCCGTTTTCGGACGGGAGATAGAGGATGTCCTGACCGGAGAGTGGAAGAGCGTTTCGAAGGAGACGATAGATGCATTTTCCGCGGTCGGGTATTTTACGGCAAAACACATGAGAAAATGTGACGGTGTGGCGGTAGGCCTGGTCGACGTGACTTTCGGAGGAGCTCCCATCGAGTCGTTCATGAGCGAGGAGATGCTTGCCGGATATGATGAGGCCCTCTCTGTGGCAGAGACTTTTTCCGATGACGCATACCTTGCCAAAGTCCTCGATGACAATGTCAGAAATGCCGACAGCTGGCATGAGGCGCTTGATGCTGCGGATGCGGGAGCAGGGCATTATGAAGACGGCGTGAAGATCCTCCGTGAGGGGCGCGATATCATGCTGCCTGATTTTTTCTCCGATACGGAGCTTTGCGGATATATAGGAAGCGTATGGATCGCAAGAAGCTTCACGGTGCCGGAAGAGTATGCCGGAAGGAGTGCGGCGGTATGGTTCGGCACGCTCGTGGATTTTGACAGCTGCTACATAAACGGCACATTTGTCGGGAACACGGAATATACGTACCCGCCGAGAAGATACCGGGTGCCCGAAGGGGTGATCCACAGCGGCGAAAATACCATCGTGCTCCGCATCGGGATAGAAAGGGGATTCGGCCGCGTGACGCCCGGAAAGCTTTACGGCATTGTATACGGTGACTGCGTGCGCCATACGGACGGATTTAACGAAACGCTCGAAGGTGCGGAAAAGATCATATACCTTTCGGGGATATGGAAGTACTTAAAAGGAACCAGGTGCGAGCCTCCGGCGGAGCCCACATTCGTGACATGGCTTCCGACCGCGATATACCATGGAATGTTCGCGCCGCTCGCCGGGTTTGCCATAAAAGCATTTGCCTTTTATCAGGGCGAATCGAACTGCCCCCGAAATCATGAATACGCAGACCTTACCGGCAGGTTCATAAAAGGAATACGGAAACTGTGGAATTATGACATACCGTATATCTGCGTACAGCTTCCCGAATTCAACGCGAGGATGGAAGAGATATCATATGACGGAGGACGGGCTTGGCGCGGCCTTATGGCGGCGCAGGAGTCGTGCATGGACATACCGGGATTTTATCTTGTAAAGTCGTACGGCACGGGAGAACTCAATGATCTTCACCCGCAGCGCAAGGAACCGATAGGAAAGGCAATAGCCGATGTCATAGGCACGCTGTAGGCAAAAAGACATGGACCTTACTGTAAAACGGAAATCAGAAAAAAAAAGAAAGCCGGCAGCATGGCCGAAGAACATGGCCGTGCTCTATGTGCTGTGCATAATCCTGCCGCTTCTCGTGACGGATGCCATATTTATCGCGATGCTCCAGAACGCAGGCAGGAGCGATCTGAAGTTCTCCTACGAGAAAGCCGCGGAGAACATGACTTTCTGTCTCGGAAATACGCTTGAGAAGGCATCGAGCATAGCCATGAACATCGCCAAGAATGATGAGTTCCGTGACTTTCTCGACAGGGACCATACGAGCGGGCTCGATTATTATGATGAATATGTCGATGTCACGAGCGACAAGTACTTAAAGGCACTGTGTTCGATAAACAATGCGACCTATGAGATATATACCGACAACCCGACGATAGTGAACGGGGGCGGCATCTACAGCATAGACCGGGCGAAGAATCTCGAATGGTACAGCGAGTACGCGGCAAGCGGACAGGAAACATATGTAAGGTTTTATTTTGACAGGGATTCGGGTCCGGTGACAAAGCCCACCAGGAAGCTTCTTTATATAACCCGCATGGATGTCCATCCTAAGAGCCGCTATAAGAAGATATGCAGGATAGTCATTGATTACGGTGCATTCTCAAGGAGCATGGAATCCGTTGCGGCTGGCTCGGACGGATACATAGGGGACGGCGAGCGTGCCTGCGTGTTTACCGGCGGATACAACAACATGTATGATGATTTTACCCCCATACGCAGTGTAAAAGGTCATGTCGGTTCGAGCAGGAGCTATGAGTATTACGGAACCCCGTTTACGATAAACGTCATGGAGGACGTCGACTCGGGGCCGGGAATAATACGCAAGAACTGGCCGATCTTCCTCGTTATGCTTGTGGTAAACGCCATATTCCCGATCTTTTTTGCAAAGCTGACCCAGACCGTGCAGCTCGGAAAGCTGAAAGAACAGGAGATGGACATCGCAAGGCAGCAGGCGGAGCTTCTGGCGCTGCATTCCCAGATAAATCCCCACTTCCTGTTCAATGCGCTTGAGAGCATCAGGATGCACAGCGTGCTTTCCGGAGAGCATGAAACCGCCGAAATGGTCGAAAAGCTTGCGGTCATAGAGCGCAAGAATGCCGACTGGAATGATGACAGCATCACGATAGAGAACGAGATGGATTTTGTCGACGCATATCTGTGCCTTCAGAAATACCGTTTCGGCGACAGGCTCTCATATGAGATCGATGTGGATGAAGACTGCCAAAACGCCCTGATACCGCGCCTTACCATCGTGACATTCGTTGAAAACGCCTGTGTTCACGGGATAGAGGGAAAATCGGTCCCGGGATGGATATTCGTCAGGGTATGCAGGAAGGACAAAGATCTTGTGATCGAGATAGAGGATACCGGCGAAGGGATAGATGATGAAGAGGTTGCCGCGCTTCGTGACAAGATGGAGAATGCGTCCATTGACGAGCTTAAGCAGAAGGGCAGGATAGGGGTGGTCAATGCCTGCCTGCGGCTCAAGATAGCAACAGAGAACAATGTTAGGTTTTCGATAGAATCCGAAAAGGGCATCGGAACCACGGTCGGAGTAGTGATACCGAAGGAATACGTAAATGAGAAGAGTGTTATTGGCTGATGATGAACCGTTCATACTGCAGGGACTGAAAGCCGTGATCGACTGGAATGCCGAGGGCTTTGAGATAGTGCGCTCATGTTCGAACGGGCAGGAAGCATATGAATATCTGAAGGAGAACAGCGTCGATGTCATACTTGCGGACATCAAGATGCCGATGATGACCGGGATCGAACTTCTCCGCCGGATCCGCGAAGAGAAGATAAGCGACGCGTTCTTCATCATACTTACCGGATTCAAGGATTTTTCGTATATCCAGACGGCTCTTCGGTATGACTGCATGGAATATATGCTGAAGCCCGTTGAAAAGGCCGAACTCGTCGGGGTCCTCAGAAAGATCGCGAAAGTATCCGACGAGCGCGATGAGGCCGAGGAATCCCGCCAGTCAATGGAACAGGCATATCTTGCCAGAAACCTCATGTCCCTTCTTTTCGGGAAATATGATGAGGCAAATGTTTCGTATGTAAGGAACCATCTGCATCTGTCCGATGAGATCAGGTATGTGGACATTGAGATGTCCGATTTTGCCGAAACGATGGAGGAACTTGAGGAAGGCGAGATGAGAGGGCGCCAGAGGAAAGTGTTTGCCGCCGCGAGGGATTACCTTCGGGATGAAAAGGAACACTGCATTTTCGATGTTTCACATGATGAGAAGAGCTATGACATAGGACTCATTTACTGCGATTATTTTGCGGCAAAGCGCAACATGTCCATAAGTGATTTTCTCGAGAACATGCGGGAACACATAAAGAACGAGACCGGATACAATACGACGGTGTTCGTCGGAAAGAGCGTTGCAAGGATAGACGGTGTCTCCAAGTCGTATTCAACGGCCTGCATGCTCAAGTCGCTCGAGGCTTTCCGCAGCAGGAAGAACATATATTATTATGATGACGAGACATCATATGACACAAACTCGGTAGTGATACTCAAGGACATGATCGATGCCCTGATAAAGGCTATCGGTGATGATGACGCATCCGAGATCCGCCCGGCCGTTGACGGTTTCTTTGCCCAACTCGGAAAGAATACCGCGCCCGAGACGATAAGGCTCAACATCAACTATTTTCTGTTCCAGCTGATACACATGGCCTCCGAGCTTGATGCGGACCTTAATCAGGAGGAGATACTGCGCTTCATCGCGGAGCACTCGTCCGAGGAGGGCATGCTGCGGGGCAGCAGCGTCCACATGGCAAGCTTCTGCTGCGACTATGCGAACTATCTGTCGCAGCTTCGCAAAAACGTATCCGGCGGAGTGCTCCTCGAGATCGAAAAGGAAGTACGCGAAAACTATGCCGAGAACCTTACGCTTCGGGACCTCGGAAAGAAATATTTCATCAACAGTTCATATCTCGGTCAGATATTCCAGAAAAAATACGGACAGTCTTTCAAGGATTACCTGACATCTTACAGGATCGGGCGGGCCGAGCAGCTGCTCACCACGACCGACCTGCGGATAGCCGAAATAGCCGAAAAGGTGGGCTATAAGGACAATGATTACTTCCTCCGCAAATTCATAGAAGCGAACGGATGTACGCCTTCAAAATACAGAAAATCGAACATCTGAAATTTGTCGGGTTTTTTTCTGTAATCTGTCGGGTGGTCTGTTATCCCTCCCCAAAATATAATTATGAACAGGCTCATATGTTATGCCCATAAGAGCCCGATAACAAATTTTCATTATATTTTAGGGAGGTATGTATGAAAAAAAGATTATTAGCTCTTTTCCTGACAGCAGGAATCGCCGCATCAATGCTCGCAGCCTGTGGAGGAAGCGCAGATGCTCCGGCACCCGCAGCTCCGGCTGATACCACGGCATCAGATGATGCAGATGATGCGGATGACGCTGATGACGCCGATGATGCCGGTGAAGTTACCGATTTCACGATGTTCATCACAATGCCCGGATCAGAGATCAATGACGACAACGAGATCGCTCAGATGATCGCTGACAAGTGGGGCGTAAAGGTTAAAGAAACATGGCTTACCGGCCAGACAGCTTCAGAAGCTACCGGTACTCTCATCGCAGGCGGTGAGTATCCTGACTTCATCGATTCCGATGAAATGAACCTTCTTATCGATGCAGACGCACTTGTTCCCCTTGATGATTACATCGACCAGTATCCTGAGTTCAAGGAGACATGGTTCACACCCGAAGAGTGGGAAAAGTTCCGTCAGCCTGACGGCCACATCTACTGGATCAATCCTTTCGGAAACACGAAGGGCGAGACAAAGCAGACCACACATAATGACGAAGCATTCTGGATCCAGGTCCGCGTACTTGAGTGGGCAGGCTATCCGAAGATCGAGACGATGGATCAGTACTTTGATCTTCTCGAGAGCTACATAGCAGCTAATCCTACAATGGAAGACGGCACAGAGAACATGGCTTACACGATCCTCTGCGAAGACTGGAGATATTTCTGTCTTGAGAACGCAGGCCAGTTCCTTGCAGGCTATCCTAATGACGGATCCGTTATCGTTAACAAGTCAACGATGACGATCGAGGATTACAACACATCCGAAGATACGATCGCTTACTTCAAGAAGCTCAATGAAGAATACAACAAGGGATTCGTAGATCCCGAGTCATTCACACAGACATATGACGAATACATCGCTAAGCTTTCAACAGGCCGTGTTCTCGGTATGGTTGACCAGTGGTGGGATTTCGCATACACGGTAAATGATTCCTTCAAGCAGTCAGGTCTTGACCAGAAGGGCTGCAACTATGTTCCTCTCGGCCTTACGACAAAGGAAGGCATGGAGAACAGATGGCATACATATGATGACACTGTTAACCAGGCATCAGGTATCGCTATCACGACTGACTGTGATGATGTTGACAAGGCATTCAAGTTCCTCGTAGACTGCGCTATGGATCAGGAACTTCATGATCTCAGATTCTGGGGCGTTAAGGACGTTGACTACAACGTAGACGAGAATGGACTTTACTATCGTACGGATGAGCAGAGGATGAACTGGGCTGACACTTCTTACCAGGCTAAGCACAGGTGCCAGTATTCATACTTCCCTCAGTGGCATGGAACGAGCGATGACGGCAAGAACGCCAACAAGCCCGAAGAACAGCCTTCAGAGTTCATGGTTGACATGGCTCCGCCTCTCAAGGCCTGCTTCGATGCTTACGGATATACGACATATCCTCAGTTCATCGGTTCAGTTCAGGAGACAAACGGACCTTGGTTCCCGATGTACTCATTCTCGAACAACTTCACAACAGAGACACCCGGCGGTGTAGCATGGGCGAAGATGGGCGAGACCAAGCATGAATGGCTTCCTAAGGTTGTCATGGCCAAAGACTTCGACAAGGGCTGGGGCGACTACATGGCAGCATACGAAGCATGCAAGCCTGAAGATTTCCTTAAGGAAATGCAGGATATCCTTGACACATTCAAGTAATGCTGTAAATGCGGCAAGATAGTCCTTGCTGCACCGCGAGCCGCATCGCGAAGCGATATCAGATCGGCGAGCGACCGCTAATAATTTATAAGGCAGCAACTGAGCAACATCTGTTGCTGCCTTATTTATAAAAAGATCAGGAGTTTGGTTATGGCCCGAGTGAAAACGCAGGAAAAAAAGAAAAACGCGATCAGCCTCAAAGAGATGAAGCGTCAGTGGTTCCTTATGACGGTATCTTTCTTTATGGTTGCATACGGCATAGTGTTCTATTACTGGCCGCTGACCGGCTGGCTGATGGCTTTCGAGAATTTCAAGCCCAAGAAGGGGATCCTCGGGTCCAAATTTGTTGGGCTTGACAAGTTCAAATTCCTCTTTGAGGATGCAGTGTTCATAAAAGTCATCAGAAACACTTTTGCGATGGGGTTCATAAACCTCGTCACCACAACGATCATGGCAGTTCTGTTTGCCATCATCCTAAACGAGGTAAGGCGTGCATGGATCAAAAAGCCGATCCAGACGATTTCATACCTTCCTCACTTCCTCTCATGGATCGTTGTTACCGGAATACTTCACGATTCACTTTCCGCTTCCGGTATAGTCAACGACCTTCTTATGAAATTTGGTTTTATCGATCAGGCAATTAACTTCTTCGCTTTTCCGAAATACTTCTGGGGCATCGTGGCTTTTGCACAGTGCTGGAAGGAAACCGGATGGAATGCGATAATCTACCTCGCGGCGATCACCGCCATAGACCCCAACCTCTATGAGGCGGCATCGATCGACGGAGCGGACAGATTGCAGAAGATAAGATATATAACCCTTCCGGGGATCAAGCCCACGTTCATGATACTTCTTCTCATGAACGTTGGTAATGTGCTTAATGCCGGATTCGAAGTCCAGTACCTTCTCGGAAACGGACTGGTACAGTCTGTCTCCCAGACGATAGACATCTATGTCCTCAAGTGGGGCATATCACAGAACGACTATTCCCTCGGTACCGCGGCCGGACTGTTCAAGAGTGCGGTCAGCATCCTGCTCATAGTCGTAGCAAACGCCATATCGAGAAAATACGGCGAAGAGAGACTGTTCTGAGGGAGGTAGAGTATGAGACAAGACCAGCATAACAATTACAAGATAAGAGGCACGGGCAGGGATAAGCTGCTGACGGTGATCGTCATAGTATTTCTCGTGGCGTTCACGATAGTGACGCTTTATCCCGTAGTAAATACGGTAGTCCTGTCATTCAACGACGGTATCGATGCGGTAAGGGGCAAGATATACCTCTGGCCGCGCAAGTTCTCAATGAAGAACTACAAGACCGTTCTCGCGATGCAGAACATATGGGTAGGTGCGAGGATCACGGTCGCAAGGACGGTGCTCGCAACGCTGACATCCCTTTTTGCGAACGCTCTTCTGGCATTCGTTGTAAGCCGCAAGAGGTTCCTGTTCAAATCGGGACTGTCACTCTTCTGGGTCATCACGATGTATGTCAACGGCGGAATGATCCCGATCTTCCTGCTTTACAAAAACCTCGGACTGACCGGCACGTTCCATGTATACTGGATCCCGGGCATGATAAGCGCGTTCAACATGCTCGTCATGAGGACGTACATGGAAGGCATTCCCGAGAGCCTTGAGGAATCCGCGCAGCTTGACGGAGCCGGATACTGGACCATCTTCTCGAGGATCATCTCACCGCTGTGCAAGCCCATGTACGCGACGGTTGCCCTTTTCATCGCGGTATGGCAGTGGAACTCATGGTTTGATGCAATGCTCTACAACCGCATGAAGACGGAATATACGACACTTCAGTACGAACTGATGAAGCTCCTGTCATCCGTAATGCAGCAGAGCGGAAGCGCGGAGAACGCCAAGAACGGTGCGGCAACGATAACTCCCGTCACGATACGTGCGGCGACGACCGTTGTCACGATGCTCCCGATAGTCTGCCTGTATCCGTTCCTTCAGAGATATTTCGTTACGGGACTTACGATAGGCGGCGTAAAGGAATAACATCGGATATCATCCGAACGATCATCCTGCCCGGGCATGTCCCGGGCAGTTTTTATATTTGTCGCATTTGCGCACGGGAAGTTGGTGTGGTAATATATTACGGTATGTTTGGCGATAATGAAGGCAGGGGATGCCCATTCCCCGTAAGAATGTACTGTTGCGAGCTTTCGGAGAACGATGATGCGTATGACGGCTTTTACCGCCTGATGCCTCCTAAGAGAAGGGAGCGTGCCGACAGGTACAGGAATCTTCCGGACAGACGAAGGTGCATACTGTCATATGCGCTTTTGAACCACGCACTTTCCGCTCTTGCAGAAGACATCGGCCCGTTCGGTCTTCCGGAAGGATATCTTCCGATAGAGGAAGGGCCAAACGGCAAGCCGTATTTAAAAGATATCCCGGTGTGCTTTAACATTTCACATTCGGGAAACTGGGTCTTGGCTGCGCTTTCCCCGGAAGAAGTCGGATGCGATGTCGAGCACGTAAGAAGGAATACGGCAGGGATAGCCGAGAGATTTTTTGCCCCCGAAGAACATGCATATCTTCTTTCGATACCGGACGAAGAAGAGAGGAACCTTGAGTTCACAAGGCTCTGGACGATAAAGGAAAGTGCGGCAAAATGCTGCGGCGAGGGGATTCGGCTGATACTCAGCGATTTTCCGGTGACGGGTGCCGAAGGCACACGGACAGGGAGTATTTCGATCCCGGGAATCGACGGCAGGTTTCATTACAGGGAATATGAGAGCAGAGGCGGATACTGTTTCAGCGTCTGCAGTGCATATGATAAGTTTGAAGAGGATATGAGGCATGCAGGGGTTGACTGCATTGCCGGGGAGATAAGAGATGAGTGATCTTAACAGAAATACGGATAATTCGGAGTATTTTGCAAACCGTCCGGTGACGATGAACGAGGGAAACAACCTTCTGCAGATCGAGGAGCATATGTACATCCTTGATGACATCGATAAGCCCAATGTCTTCAGGAACATGTTCCCTTATTCGGAGGTTCCCAAGATCCCGTTCAACGACAGGATAGTTCCGCATAACATGCCGAAGGAGATATGGATAACCGACACGACATTCCGTGACGGCCAACAGTCGAGGGCACCGTATACGACGGAGCAGATAGTGACCATATACGACTACCTGCACAGGCTCGGCGGCCCCAACGGCATGATAAGGGCAAGCGAATTTTTCCTGTATTCCAAAAAGGACAGGGATGCTGTCTATAAGTGCATGGAAAGAGGATACAGGTTCCCCGAGGTAACGAGCTGGATCAGAGCGAGCAAGGAGGACTTCAAGCTCGTCAAGGAGCTCGGAATGCCCGAGACCGGAATACTGGTCAGCTGCAGCGACTACCACATATTCCTGAAGCTCAAGATGACGAGGCGCCAGGCGATGGACCATTACTTAAGCGTCGTCAGGGACTGCCTCGAGGAGGGTATATCGGTGCGCTGCCATCTCGAGGACATCACAAGGGCAGACATATACGGATATGTTGTCCCGTTCTGCTTAGAGCTCATGAAGCTCATGGATGAATATAAGATTCCGATAAAGGTAAGGGCGTGCGATACGATGGGATACGGCGTCAACTATCCCGGTGCGGTCATACCGAGGAGCGTTCAGGGCATAATCTATGCGCTTCATACTCATGCGGGCGTTCCTTCCGAAATGATAGAATGGCATGGGCACAACGATTTTTACAAGGCAGTATCGAATTCCACCACAGCATGGCTTTACGGCTGCTGCGGCGTCAACACGTCGCTCTTCGGAATAGGGGAGAGGACCGGAAACACGCCTCTCGAGGCGATGGTATTTGAGTACGCACAGTTGCGCGGCACGCTTAACGGTATGGACACGAGGGTCATAACCGAGCTTGCCGAGTATTATGAGAAGGAGATCGGATATGAGATCCCGCCCCGCACGCCGTTCGTCGGAAAGAACTTTAACGTCACGCGCGCAGGCATTCATGCGGACGGGCTTTTAAAGAACGAGGAGATATACAATATATTCGATACCGAGAAATTCCTCAACAGGCCGGTATTATGTGCGGTATCAAATACTTCCGGGCTTGCCGGCATTGCCCACTGGATCAATTCCTACTACAAGCTGAGTGAGAGCAGGCATTATTCCAAGAACGATCCTCTCATCACCGAGCTGAAAAAATGGGTCGACGAGCAGTATGAAGAGGGCCGCGTCACCGTCATGACCGACAGTGAGCTCGTGGCAAAGATAGAAGAGCTCTGCAAAGAGCTTGCGATACCCCTGCCGTTGGAAAAATAGACAGAAAAATATTCAAAACATATTGACACCTGCTCCGGCAGGTGTATAATATGATCAAACATATGAATAAGTGTTCATATATTAAAATGAAAATCATACATGATATGTCATGGAAAGGGGACAGAAAATGAAAAAGACATATGGGATAGAAGTCGACTGCGCAAACTGCGCGAACAAGATGGAACAGGCTGCAAAGGATACGAAAGGCGTTAAGGACTGTACCGTCAATTTCATGGCGCTAAAGATGAACGTTGAATTCGAGGACGGCGCCGACGAGAAAAAGGTGATGGCCGATGTCTTCAAAAACTGTAAGAAGGTCGAAGACGACTGTGAGATATTCATCTGATATCCGGACAGATATCATATATATGCAGACAGTACTTGCTGAAGCTTACCGGAAACCGACCGCTTCATACGGATGGATACGGTATTTCTTAACCGGTCTGTGAACGATAAAAGGGTGGAATTCCATGAATAAAAAACAGAAGAAAATGCTGATCAGGATCATTGTGACGGCGGTGCTTCTTGTATCACTCGCGGTGATCATGCCATACATAAAGCGGCCTGAGTGGGAATACCAGGCCGTTCCGTATGAGGATATCATAGGATTTTTCCTGTACCTCATTCCCTATCTGCTCATCGGATATGACATACTGAAAAAGGCGGTAAAGGGGATAATGCGCGGGCAGGTCCTCGATGAGAATTTCCTGATGGCGGTCGCAACGGTCGGCGCCATGGCTCTCGGCGAATACCGCGAAGGCGTTGCGGTCATGCTTTTCTACCAGATCGGTGAGCTGTTCCAGTCATACGCGGTCGGAAAGAGCCGCAGAAACATCGCGGCGCTGATGGACATCCGCCCGGACAGCGCCAATCTCATAACCGAGCAGGACGGCGGTGAGGTCATTACGAAAGTCAGTCCCGACGAGGTTGCCGTCGGAAGCATCATATCCGTGATGCCGGGTGAGAAGATCCCCATCGACGGCACAGTGGTCAGGGGTGATACTTCGGTCGATACGAGCGCACTCACGGGTGAATCGGTGCCGAGATCGGTGCACGCGGGAGATGAGGTCATAAGCGGCTGCATCAACTTGAGCGGAGCCGTCAGCATAAGGACGACAAAGGAATTCGGGGAATCCACCGTATCAAAGATACTTGAGCTCGTGGAGAACGCGAGCTCGCGAAAATCACGTTCCGAAAACTTCATCTCAAAGTTTGCGAGATACTATACGCCGATCGTATGCGGCCTTGCGCTTGCGATAGCTCTCATCCCGCCCGTTGTGAATCTCATCATGGGAAATCCCGCCGACCTTGCGACGTTCATTTACAGGGCGTTGACTTTCCTTGTCATCAGCTGCCCGTGCGCACTTGTCATCAGCATACCGCTCGGATTTTTCGCCGGGATAGGCGGGGCATCGAAAGCGGGAGTTCTCGTCAAGGGCTCTAACTATATCGAGGCCCTTTCGAAGGTGGGAACGGTCATCTTCGACAAGACCGGAACGCTCACAAAAGGAGTGTTCGAGGTAGTTGCGGTACATAAGGACCGGATGGATGAGGATGAGATGCTTTACCTTGCGGCGCATGCGGAGGATTTTTCGACGCATCCCATAAGCCGTTCCATAGTCAGCGCTTACGGAAAAGACATCGACCGGGGCATCATATCGGATGTCAGCGAAACTGCGGGGCAGGGAGTATCCGCCAAAGTGTCGGGACGCACCGTGCTCGTCGGAAACGAAAAGCTCATGAGGACCCGTGGCATAGAACCCGCCGCCTGCCATGATGCCGGGACCATAGTCCATATCGCGGTCGACGGAGAATATGCGGGGCATATACATATATCCGATGTCATAAAGGAAACGTCAAAAGATGCCATATCAGGTTTACATAATATTGGGATCAGAAAAACGATAATGCTGACGGGCGACAATGAGGAGGTCGCGGCAAACGTTGCAGAGCAGCTTTCCATTAAGGAATACCACGCCGGACTCCTTCCGCAGGATAAAGTCACGAAGGTCGAGGAGATACTGTCCGGCAGGTCTTCATCCGACGGGCTCGTTGCCTTTGCCGGTGACGGCATCAATGATGCCCCGGTGCTCACACGTGCCGACGTGGGGATATCCATGGGAGCGCTTGGGAGCGACGCGGCCATTGAAGCCGCCGATGTCGTGCTCATGGATGACGATCCGATGGGGATCGTAAAGGCAGTGAAGATAGGCAGGAAATGCATGAGGATCGTGTACGAGAACATTTATTTCGCGATAGGGATCAAGGTTCTGTGCCTCATACTTTCGGCATTCGGGCTTGCAAACATGTGGCTTGCAATCTTTGCGGACGTCGGCGTCATGATCATCGCGGTGCTGAACGCGATACGTACGCTTAGACAATGAACGCCGAATTTGCTTTATTTCATATATGAATATATAATCATGCTTATGAACGACAGGGACATTTGGGACGACCTTGCCGACCTTTTCAAGGTTTTCGGCGACGGATCGAGGATAAGGATATTGTATGAGCTTCTCGCAGGCGAGCGCTGCGTACAGGAACTGGCGGACAGCCTTGACATGACACAGTCCGCGGTCTCACACCAGCTGAAGGTCCTGAAGATGAGCAAGCTCGTCAGGAACCGCAGGGAAGGGCGGCAGATATATTATGCCCTTGCGGATGACCATGTGTCCACCATACTTGCGATGGGGAAGGAACACATAGAAGAGGAACGATGATAAAGGTTTTTCTTTGCGAGGATGAGTTTGTTGTCCGCGAGGGCATCAAAAACAACATAGACTGGGCCGGGAACGGCTATGAATTCCTAGGGGAAGCTTCCGACGGGGAGCTTGCCCTTCCTTTGATTAGAAAGCTTAAGCCCGATGTCGTGATCACAGACATCAGGATGCCTTTCATGGACGGGCTCGAGCTGTCACGGATCATCAGGAAGGAACTGCCCGATACCGAGATAGTGATACTCTCCGGATATGAAGAGTTTGACTATGCCAAGCAGGCGATCTCGATAGGTGTGGCGCAGTATCTGACGAAGCCGATATCAGGTGACGATCTTCTCGGGGAACTTGACGGGCTTCGTGAAAAGATCACCAGGAATAAAGAGGAGAGCGCGCTCAAGGAACAGTTCCGTAAGGAGATGGAGGAGAATGACCGGAGGGACAGAAGCGACCTGTTCCGATATCTTGTATCGGGCAGCTGCACCGTCACCGAACTCATCGAGCGTGCCGGAAAGCTCGGGATGGACCTTTCCGCGGTGTGGTATAACATAATCCTTCTGTTCATCAAGTCGGATCATCATGAGATCGAGGAGTATTCAAAGAGTTCCGTGACCATAGAAGAGAGAATCGGCGAGATCAATGATGAGATGGGCTGCCTGTGCTTTGACCGCGATCTTGAGGGCAAGGCGATACTCATCATGGCTGACTCGGCTGATGCGCTCATTTCAAAGCAGAATGAGGTCATTGAAAGGTTCAGGGCAGTCTTTGCGGATTACGGCCACGTCAGATATTACGGCGGGATAGGAAAGAGCGTCAACCGTCTGTCGAGCCTGAATGAATCTTATGAGGATGCCGGGAGGGCGCTCGCAAACAGATTTTTTGCATCCGAGAGCGCATTCTTCGAGGCCGGGCAGCTGTCCGGCAGGGCTTCCGGAGAAGACATGTTCGACATGAGTGCTATAGATGCCAAGCGCATTGACAAGAGCAATGTCAGCAATTTCTTAAAGCTCGGGAGCCGGGACGAGATCCCGTTCTATGTCGGAGAGTTCGTAAAGAGCGTCGGAGAGGATGCTTTCAATTCATATATATTCAGGCAGTATATCGCGATGGATGTATTCTTTGCCGTGTCGGGTTTCGTCAAGGAGCTTTCCGGGGCAAAACAGGCGGATGGAATAAAAGAGGTTACAAAGGATGTCCTTGAAAGCGTGGACGGCGTCAGGAAATACATAACCTCCGTCATCGAGGATGCGATAAGCCGCCGCGATTCGGTCGCGACCAACCGCTATATGGAGATCGTCGATGCTGCCGTGGATTATATCGAAGAGCATTTTAAGGACGAGGATCTGTCCCTGAACCAGCTTGCCAGCCATGTTAACGTATCCCCGAACCACTTAAGCACGATCTTTTCGCAGCAGACCGGACAGACTTTCATAAAATACCTGACCGAATACCGCATGAACAAGGCGAAGGAAATGCTCCGCTGCACATCCATGCGCTCGAGTGAGATAAGCGAAGCGGTCGGATACAAGGATCCCCACTATTTTTCATACATGTTCAAGAAGACCGTCGGTATGACGCCTACGAGATACCGCGAAGGCAGGGAGGCCGACGAGTTCGAAGGATAGCACCTTCAGAGGGAGGGGCATATCGGTGAGAAAACTATATGACAGGTTCAGGAATACTTCACTGTCCACGAAGATACGTATATCGTATCTTCTTCTTGTCATACCCCTCGTGCTCCTTCTGATCGCATATTTCTATGTGATGATGCGTTCATCGAGCAAATACAGCGAGATGATCAGCTCGGCAGTTCTTGCCGGTGATTTTTCCCTTGATTTTAAAAAAGATTACGACTATGAAACATATCTCGTCATCGTCGGGAACAAGACGCCCGAGGAATCGTCGCTTTCCGAGATGGTCGATGAAGCGGATGAGATAGTTGACGGCCTGATGCAGATAACGCGCGAGGGCGAGAACTTTGACCGATTAAAGAGCGTCAAGAAGTACCTTGGCAATCTCCGGAAGTACGAAAAAAGGATAGAGAAGAACCTTTCGGCGGAATCCGAATATGATGCGAACATCGAGATATGGGAAAATGACGTCCAGATAGTCACGGACCTTATAAAGGAAGAGATATTCAAGTATGTGTTCTATGAGATCAGGGCGATGCAGGCGGAGAAGGCCGAAATGGACCTGTTTTACCGCCGGGCGATGACCGGGAGCCTCGTGGCCCTGGTAGTGCTCACTGTAATGGTTGTCGGATTCTCGGTATATCTTCCAAAGAGTTTTACAAAGCCCATCACGGATCTTGTTGAAGTGACCGGCCGCGTATCAAGGGGAGACCTTACGGCCAGGAGCGTTAACGATACGGCCGATGAGGTCGGGATGCTGTCCGGATCCATGAACCAGATGATCGATAAGATCAATGAACTGCTCCAGCAGATAACGAAAGAGCAGATCAGGATAAGGGAAGCAGAGCTTGAGCTGCTGCAGTCACAGATCAATCCGCACTTTCTGTATAACACCCTCGATACGATCATATGGCTTGCTGAAGGCGGGAACCAGAAGAAAGTCGTTGATATGGTAAAGAGCCTTTCGGCGTTCTTTCGGACTTCGCTCTCAAGAGGGCGCGACATGATCACTATCCGTGAGGAGCTGATCCATGCGAAGAGCTATCTGGAGATACAGCAGTTCAGATATCAGGACATACTTGAATATGAGATAGACGTTCCGGATGAATTCGGTGAGTGCATGATACCGAAGATAACGATACAGCCTCTCGTCGAAAATGCGCTGTACCATGGGATCAAGAACAAAAGAGGCGGAGGCCGGATAGTGATCTGCGGCAGGGCGGAAGATGATGACATCATCATAAGCGTGAGCGACGACGGCATAGGAATGACGCCCGAGAGGCTTGCCGAAGTGACAGAGGGCCTTGTCGGAGGAGACCATTCTGACAGCGCGATATACGGCCTTTACAACGTGAATGAGAGGATAAAGCTCAAGTTCGGAGAACGCTACGGAATAGCGCTCTACAGCACATATAACGAGGGCACCGCCTGTGATATAAGGCTTCCGATGAGCCCGTAAAAATATCAACCTGCCGGATAAAAAATCCCACCCGGGCAGAAAATGCAGATAAAATTTTCAACCATGGACGTATTTATGTTCATGGTTTTTTTTTCGGACGGATCTTATCATATGTACTGTCGGGCGGAGGATAGGCCTTACGCCCCGAATAAAAATTCTAGGGAGGAATTAAAATGAGAAAGAAAGTTTTAGCAGCTATCATGGCAGCAGCAATGGTTGCCCTTACAGCATGCGCAGCAGCAGCTCCCGCTCCTGCACCCGCAGCTGAGCCGGCACCCGCAGCAGAAGAGGAAGCAGCTCCCGCAGAGGAAGCTCCCGCTGAAGAAGAAGCAGCTCCCGCAGAAGATGCAGGCGGACTTATCAAAGTTGGTTTTGCACAGGTTGGACATGAGAGTGACTGGCGTACGGCTTCAACAAAGTCAGCTCAGGATGTTTTCTCAGCAGAGAACGGCTATGACCTCAGCTTTGTAGACTGCGACAATGACGAAGCAGCTCAGAAGGAAGCGGTTCGTTCATTCATCGAGCAGGGTGTTGATTACATCATCATCGACCCCATCATCGCAACAGGTTGGGACACAGTCCTTACAGAGTGTGAAGATGCTGGAATCCCTGTTATCGTTATCGACAGAACTATCGACGATTCCGACAAGTATGTTACTTGGGTAGGATCTGACTTCCTTACAGAAGGTAAGGCAGCAGCTGAATGGCTCAAGGCTTATGCTGAAAAGCAGGGCATCAGCGAGATCAACGCTCTTATCATCCAGGGTACTATCGGTTCATCAGCTCAGATCGGACGTACAGACGGTTTCCAGGAGATCGCTGACAGAGAAGGCTGGACAGTACTTGACAAGCAGACCGGTGACTTCACGGAAGCAGGCGGACAGGAAGTTATGGAGAGCTTCTGCAAATCTTACGCAGGCAAGTTCAACGTAGTAGTTTGTGAGAACGATAACGAAGCTTTCGGTGCTATGACAGCTATGGATAACGCAGGCGTTACATACGGCCCCGGCAACGATGTCATCCTTATCTCTTACGATGCTTGTACAGCAGGTCTTGAAGATGTTAAGGCCGGCAAGATCACAGCTGATTTCGAGTGCAACCCTCTTGCAGCTCCTACAGTTGAAGGCGTTATCAAGCAGCTCGAAGCAGGCGAGACACCTGAGAAGCAGATCCTCGTTCCCGATAACTGGTATGCTCTTGCAGATCAGATCGTTGACTTCTCAGTTGACGGCAACGCAATGTCAATGATCGAAGTTACTGACGACGTTATCGCTGCTCAGTACTAAGAATCATAGGCTGTATATACAGCCGATAAGGGTATAGATACGATATCCTCGGGAGCTCCCGCAATTCTCGGGAGCTCCCGTTTTTAAAATGAGGAAGAAAGGAGTAAGTACATGGAAGAGAATGTATTGCTGACGGCACGGGGCATATCGATGACCTTCCCCGGCGTCAAGGCTCTCGACAATGTGGATTTCACGTTGCGCAAGGGCGAGATCCATGCACTGATGGGAGAAAACGGAGCCGGAAAATCAACGCTCATAAAGTGTCTTACCGGTATCAATGATTTTGAAGAAGGCGAGATACACATTCAGGGCATAGAAGGCCCGGTAAAGAACCGCTCTACCAGGGATGCCCAGAATGTAGGCATTTCGACGGTTTATCAGGAGGTCAACCTCTGTCCGAACCTTTCCGTTGCCGAGAATCTTTTTATCGGACGTGAGCCCCTGACAAAGCTTCATACCATCGACAGAAAATCATATAACAAGCGTTCCGCCAAGATAATGGATGACCTTGGCATATCGGTCGATGTAACACAGAATCTCGAAAATTATTCCCTTGCCATACAGCAGATGGTGGCCATAGCAAGGGCTGTAGATATGGATTGTAAGGTGCTGATACTCGACGAGCCGACATCCTCTCTTGATGATGAGGAAGTTGAGAAGCTCTTCAATCTCATGAGAAAGCTCAGGGAGAAAGGTGTCGGCATCATATTCGTAACGCATTTCCTTGAACAGGTCTATGCCGTATGCGACAGGATCACGGTGCTTCGAAACGGTGCGTTCGTCGGAGAATATCCGATAGCCGAGCTTCCGAGGGTGAAGCTTGTCGCGGCGATGATGGGCAAGGACCTTGACGATCTTGCCGAGATCAAGAAGGAACAGAAAGATTATTCCAAGGAGCCGATGGAGATATCGGCAAAGGGACTTTCGCATGCCGGGACCATAAAGCCGTTCGACCTTGACATACATAAGGGAGAGGTCGTCGGGATCGGCGGACTGCTCGGTTCCGGAAGAAGTGAGCTCGCACGCTGCATTTACGGTGCCGATAAGGCCCAGACCGGCACGCTTCAGATAAACGGAGAGACGGTCAAGATAAACCAGCCCATAGATGCCATGAACAAAGGCATGGGAATGCTTCCCGATGACCGTAAGGCGGAGGGCATTATCGCGGACCTTTCCGTCAGAGAGAACATCATACTCGCGCTTCAGGCAAAGCGCGGCATGTTCAAGCTTCTCTCGCGCGCCCAGCAGGAAGAGATCGCAGACAGGTACATCGATCTTGTCCAGATCAAGACTTCGAGCAAGGATACGCTCGTCAAGCAGCTTTCGGGCGGCAACCAGCAGAAAGTCATCCTCGCAAGGTGGCTTGCGACGAATCCTGATTTTCTCATTCTCGATGAGCCTACCCGAGGCATCGACGTAGGTACGAAATCTGAGATACAGAAGCTTATAGTAAAGCTTGCGGCTGAAGGAAAGAGCGTCATATTCATCTCGTCGGAGATAGAAGAGATGCTGAGGACCTGCAGCAGGATGGTCATCATGCGTGACGGCGCGAAGGTAGGCGAACTTGACCATGACCTGTCTCAGGAAAATGTCATGAAAGCCATAGCGGGAGGTGAGTCATAATGAGAACATGGAATAAGATCAAAACGTGGCCGCTCCTTCTGCCTGTGCTGGCACTCATACTCGTAATGGCGGTAAACATCATCCATGATGCCGCAACGGGGATCAATCCCCTTTCATTCTTTGCGGTATCGTTCCGCGACACGACAACTAACGGCACGATACTTTACGGCCGTGTCATAGATATCATAAACCGCGGTTCCGAGATCGCAATACTTGCCATAGGAATGACGCTCGTTGTCTCGGCATCGGCAGGTACCGACATCTCTGTCGGATCGGTAATGAGTCTGTGCGCGAGCTTCATGTGCATGAACCTTGCGGGCTACGGAGTATCATCAACGACGACGCTTGCAAAGCCCCTCATAGTCGGACTGCTTGCGGCAGTAGTCATGGGCGTTGTCTGTGGCGCCTTCAACGGAACGTTGGTCGCTCATCTGTCGATACAGCCGATGGTCGCAACGCTCATTCTGTATTCGGCGGCAAGAGCCATAGGACTTCTTCTGTGCAACGACCTTATAGTCTATGTCAGAAACCCTTCCTTCGCTTTTATCGGAGCTTTCTTAGGGCCGATACCGACGCCGATAATAATCACGGCAATATGTATAATCGTCGTTTCCATAGTGCTTAGGAAAACGGCACTCGGAATGTACATACAGTCGGTCGGTATCAACGCCAAGGCCAGCCGAATCGCGGGACTGAATTCGAAACTGCTCATATTCCTTGCATACATGCTCTGCGGAGTATTCGCATCGATAGCCGGAATAGTTGCAAGCTCGCGTATAACTTCGGCGGACTCGAACAATATCGGACTTTATCTTGAAATGGATGCCATACTGTCGGTCGCACTCGGAGGCAACAGCCTCGGCGGCGGTAAGTTCAATCTTGCCGGCTCGATAATCGGTGCATATACGATACAGGCTATAACGACAACGCTTTATGCGCTCGGCGTCTCATCCATACAGGCACCCGTATACAAGGCAGTCATAGTCATACTCATAGTCGTTATCGAGGCACCGCCGTTTAAGGCATATGTCAGAAAGCTTTCTGCCGCAAGGGCAGCAAAGGGGGTGAAGGCATGAACACAAAGACAAAAGCAAAAAAGAGTTTTAACAGCAATACCATTTTGCTTGTGATCACGATCGCCCTGTTCTGCGTTCTGTATGCCGGAGGATGTATCGCATACGGATCCAAGGGATTCACGCATTTCCAGACATTCCTTAACATTCTCATCACGAATGCCGGACTGATCTGTGTTGCGTGCGGAATGACATGCGTAATGCTGACGGGCGGTATCGATATCTCGGTCGGAGCCCTCATCGCGATGGACTGCATGATGCTCGCGGTCGGCATGTCAAAGGGAATAGGTGCCGTACCCATGGTCATAATAGTTCTTCTCGTGGGAGTCGTGTTCGGGATATTCCAGGGATTCCTCGTAGGATATCTTGAGATACAGCCTTTCATAGTCTCGATGGCCGGAATGTTCTTCTGCAGAGGCATGACAGCCGTCATATGTACGGACCAGGTTTCGATCACAGAGAAGATCAATGCAACGTTTTATAAATGGGCCAATTCAAAAGTCACGATCCCGTTCGGCGGTTATACGAACAACAAAGGGAAGTACATGGTTCCTTACGTACGTCCCGGCGTCGTAGTGGCACTCATCGTTCTTGTGGTCATATTCATAATGCTGAGGTACACGAAGTTCGGCCGCTCGCTCTATGCGGTTGGCGGAAGTGCACAGTCGGCAGCGATGATGGGCCTGAACGTCAAAAAGATCAAGATGGGTGCGTATATGCTCTCGTCGATACTGTGCTCGATAGGCGGCGTATGCTACTGCCTCAATACAATGGCAGGCTCGGTAACACAGGCACTCGGGCTTGAGATGGATGCAATATCATCCGCGGTCATCGGAGGCACGCTTCTTACCGGAGGTGTCGGAAACGTCATAGGATCGTTCTTCGGAGTTCTGATAAACGGAACGATATCTTCGATAGTCAAGACCAACGGCAAGCTTGCAAGCTCATGGCCGAACATACTGACGGCGGCTCTTCTTTTCGTGTTCATCGTAATCCAGAGCATATTTGCCGCACTCAGGGCAAGAAGAAAATAAGAGACAGCTGCTGCCATGAAAAAAAGACCGGTATTAAAACCATTATTAACCGTCATGATCATGAGCCTATGTTATCTGTCGGCCGGGTGTTCTGCCCGGCCGATCGATACAGGCCCTGAAAGTGATATAAAGGAAGACGATCTTGTGGTCGTCGGATTTTCGCAGGTCGGCTCCGAAAGCTATTGGAGAAACGTGAACACGGAGTCCATGAAGTCGGTATTTACACGTGAGAACGGGTACCGGCTTATCTTTGAGGATGCCCAGCAGAAACAGACCAATCAGATAACCGCCATCAGGAGCTTCATCCAGAGGGAGGTCGATTATATCGTTCTAGCTCCCGTCGTTGAAACGGGATGGGACACGGTACTTTCCGAGGCTAAGGAGGCCGGCATCCCCGTTATCATAGTGGACAGAAAGGTCGATGTCTCGGATGACAGCCTGTTCACGTGCTGGGTAGGTTCGGACTTCGAACTTGAAGGCAAACTCGTCTGCATGTGGATGTCAAAGTTCTTCAATCTTAAAGGCATCGATCCCAATGAGATACATATAGCAGACATACAGGGAACCCTTGGAAGCAGCGCGCAGATAGGGCGTACAAAAGGGTTTGACGATATGGCTTCTCTCTATGGCTGGAACGTCGCCGCCCATGAGGAAGGTGAATTTACCAAGAGCAAGGGCAAAGAAGCCATGTCTGAAATATTAAAGAAACACGGTAATGTGAACGTGGTATACTGTGAGAATGACAGTGAGGCACTCGGCGCCATAGAGGTGCTCGAGGCGTCGGGAAGGAAGTGCGGCAGCGACATCTTAAAGGGCGAGACGATGATCGTATCGTTCGACGGCTTCAATGAGGATGCAAGGGCGGCCGTGGCTGCAGGAAAGATATCCTGCATCGGTGAATGCAATCCGATGCACGGGCCGCGTGTCGAATCGATAATCAGGAAGCTCGAGGCCGGAGAGAAAGCAGAGAAGTACCAGTATGTCACGGAAGGCATCTTCTCGGATACGGATCTGATCCCGACCGTCATGATCAGCGGACAGGAGCGCTCCGTTACCGTCATTACCGAAAGGGATCTGTAGGGACTTATTAAGAAAAAGAAAGGGAAATGATATGGATGCAAAAAACCTTATAGCTGAAGGAAGATCATACCTTGGTATCGAATTCGGTTCCACAAGGATCAAGGGTGTTGTCATTGACGATAAGGGAACGGTTCTCGCTACAGGAGGACATTCATGGGAGAACAGGCTCGAGAACGGCATATGGACATATACGCTCGATGATGTCTGGACTGGCCTGCAGGACTGCTACAGCGACCTGTTAAAGGATATACGGGAGAAATATGATGTGGTTCCTTCCAAGTTCGCTTCGATAGGATTTTCGGCCATGATGCATGGCTATCTTGCGTTTAACAGCGCGGGTGAGCTTCTTGTGCCATTTAGGACATGGAGGAACACGATAACTGAAGAGGCCGCGGCGGCACTCACACGCGAGTTCGGATTCAACATTCCCCAGAGATGGAGCATAGCACATCTTTACCAGGCAATCCTGGGTAAGGAAGACCATGTCAAGGATATCGCGTTCGTCACAACGCTTGCCGGCTATGTCCATTTTATGATGACCGGGCAGAAGGTGCTCGGTGTCGGAGACGCATCGGGAATGTTCCCGATCGACTCTTCCACGAAAGATTATGATAAGACGATGATGGAGAAGTTCGATAAGCTCATCGCACCGTGCGGATTTTCGTGGAAGCTCGGCGATGTGCTTCCGAAGTCCCTTTCAGCCGGAGAGGATGCGGGAACTCTGACCGAAGAAGGCGCGAAGAGACTTGATGTATCGGGAAACCTTAAGGCAGGCATACCTGTATGTCCTCCCGAAGGTGATGCGGGAACCGGAATGGTCGCAACAAATTCCGTAGGCCTGCGCACCGGAAATACTTCGGCCGGAACGAGCGTTTTTGCGATGGTCGTTCTTGAAAAGGCTCTCTCAAAGGTTTATGAGCAGATAGATATGGTAACGACCCCCGACGGAGCTGCGGTTGCAATGGTACACTGCAATAACTGCACGAGCGAGATCAACGCATGGGTGAACATTTTCAAGGAGTTCGGTGAGATGATGGGATACGGCATCGACATGAATGAGCTGTTCACAAAGCTTTACAGCAAGGCCCTTGACGGAGACAGCAGCTGCGGAGGCCTGATATCTTACAATTATGTATCCGGTGAGCCTGTCACGGGATTTGACAAGGGTGCTCCGTTGTTTGTCAGGACTGCCGATTCCAAGTTCACTCTCGGAAATGTGATGAGGATGCATCTTTATTCCGCGCTGGCTGCACTCAAGTCCGGCCTTGACATTCTGATAAGCGAAGAAGGAGTTAAGGTTGACAAGATGTATGGTCATGGCGGATACTTTAAGACAAAGGGAGTAGGGCAGAAGTTCCTGGCCGCTGCAATACATGCTCCGGTTTCCGTAATGGAGACCGCAGGCGAAGGAGGTCCCTGGGGCATGGCGATACTCGCATCCTTCGCGGACGGAAGGCAGGACGGCGAGAATCTTGAAGATTTCCTTAACCGCAAGATATTCGCGGATGCAGCAGGAAGCACGGTAGAGCCCGATCCCGAGGACGAGAAGGGATTTGACGCGTTCATGAAGACATATATGGATGGCCTTGCAATAGAGCGCGCGGCCGTGGAGGTACTGTTATGAGCCTTGAAGAATTAATGAAGAGAGTTTACGAAGCCAACATGCTCCTTCCCAAGTACGGACTGGTCACATTTACATGGGGCAATGTTTCCGAGATAGACAGGGAGAGCGGCCTGTTTGCGATAAAGCCGAGCGGCGTCGATTATGACAAGCTTACTCCCGAGGATATGGTCATAATGGATCTTGACGGCAATAAGGTGGAAGGCAGGTACAAGCCTTCAAGTGATACGCCGACACATCTCGAACTGTATAAAGCATTTCCCGAGATCGGCGGCATAGTCCACACACATTCAAGCTATGCGACAAGCTGGGCCCAGGCCGGACGCAGCATACCGTGCTATGGCACCACACATGCCGATTATATTTACGGCGATGTTCCCTGCGTCAGATGTCTTACAAAAGAAGAGATAGACAGCGCATATGAGACCAACACGGGCCTTCTCATCATCGATGAGTTCAGGCGCATGAACAGGGATGTTACGGCAGTGCCTGCAGTCCTGTGCAAGAACCACGGACCTTTTGCGTGGGGAAAAGATGCTCATGAGGCGGTCCATAATGCGGTCGTTCTCGAGGAAGTTGCCAAGATGGCATACCGTGCCGAAACGATCAATCCCGATATAGCTCCCGCACCGCAGGAACTTCAGGATAAGCACTATTACAGGAAGCATGGGGCCGGTGCATACTACGGACAGGAGCAGTAACTCATCCGGCAGAGCCGGATCTTAATTGGCCGTTACGGCCGGTACTATAACGGACTGATAGGAGTGTCTCATGTTCGATCATACCGCATCAATGTTTGAGGGCTTCAGGGCAAGGCTTAAGAAGCTCAAGAAGAAAACATACGAGGAAAGGTTCGGATCTTTCTTTGATGAAAACAGGGCATGCTTCGAGGATATGCTCCAGTATGTCAAGGGCAGGGAAGATATCGAAACCGCTGCCGCTGAGGTAGCGAACATTTTCGCCGAAAATGTTTTTGCTGAGTATGCGACGGGCGGAAAGCTGCCGGGAGGCCTGAAAGTCGATCTTTCACTGTATATGATCTATTTCATCTTCCCTTCGATACTGAAGCTTTCGGATCCGAATTCAGCCATTCTCTGTGATGCCATAAGGGATGAATGGAGAGCAAGGACGGACAATCCGGACATGAGCTATACCACATACGAGGAGCTGCATGGAGCGTTTCAGGAAAAGCTTTTCGGACTATTCTAGTCTTGCAGTCATAACTGCGGTCTTAATATGTTTTCTTCTCATGAAGGATACCGGAACAGCTGCGGCCATCCGATGGCTCGCAGCTGTATTTTCGATATCGTTCTTTCTGCGCCCGCTTTTTCCGTCGGGATGTCTTAAGTTCCCGGACGGTGGCTTTGCACTCAGCTTCGGGACGGGGCTGTTCCTGTGCTTTTACCTTGCGTGGACCTTGTCGGCTCTCGGGATATGCCGCTTTGCCGATCCTATAGTATACATTTCTTTCGCTGTACTTGCCGTGGCCGCCTTCTTCTTGAGGAAGATAAGCGGCAATTCCGAACAGGCCATAAAGGATGACCTTAAAAGCCTTCTTCGGGGATTCGCGGTCTTTTCCGTTATCTTCCTTGCTTTTTTCTGGATAATAGGATTCAATCCCGGTGTGGACCCCGGAACGGAAAACTACATGGATTTCGGGTTCATGCAGGCCATATGGCGCCAGAAGGCGGCATTTCCGAATGACATCTGGTTCGCGGGCGAAAAGCTGAATTATTATTACCTCGGGCAGGCCGCCGCGGTATACATGTGCAGACTGGCAGGAACCACTCCCGAATTCGGATATAACTTGATGCTCTCGACTTTTGCGGGATCGGTTTTCCTTATGGTGTTTGAGATCGTATCGGGTGTTGCCGCATCATTTACGGGTGAAGACGGAAACGGAAGGAGCTCGGTACTCGGAGGACTTGCAGGGGCAGTTCTCGCAGCCTTCGGTGCAAACGGTCACTGGATCGTTTTCGGGGTACTGCTCTCGGGCGTGCAGAAGCTTTTGGGAACCTCACCGTCTGCCGCCTACTGGTTTTCGGACGGTACGGTATATATCAACACCGAGGCGGGAGATGCTGATAACGGCAAGAATGAGTTCCCGGCCTATTCGGTGATATTGGGTGACCTTCATGCGCATGTGATAAATCTTATATTTGTACTTCCGCTTATTGCGGTGCTCTTTGGCATGTGCGCGGAAAGGGAAGAGGATAGGGACATAAAGCGGAGCATCCGGCCCCTGATCCTTATATCAATGCTCCTTGGATTTTTCAAAGGCAGCAATTACTGGGACTTTGCGATATATTACGTGATATGCGGCGCAGTCATAGTCTTTTCCGACCTTAAGAAATACGGAGCCGGCCTGAAAGCTCTGCTTGCCATAGGCATCAAGGCAGCGGCTGTCACGGCGCTTTCGGTCGCCTTCATACTTCCGTTCACGCTTTCATTTACGAAGATGGAATCCGGAATAGGGCTGTGCTCACGCCATTCGCCGGCAGGAAAGCTCGCTGTGCTCTGGCTGATCCCGGCATGCGCTGGGGCAGCGCTTCTAATATGCCTTTTCAGGGAGAGACGGAATGACAGGGTAAACCATGCATGCTCACTCTGCCTGACGGCGTTCACGCTCTGCACGATGGGACTTGTCGCGGTTCCCGAGGTCATATACGTCAAGGATATTTACGAAGGTGACAACAGCAGGTTCAATACCATGTTCAAACTGACTTATCAGGCATATGTGCTGTTCGCCGTGATAGTTGGGATCCTGCTTTCGTATATACTGTGGAGGATAGGACACGGAGCAAAGAGGGGGGTTATGGCTGCCGTCTGCATAGCGGCCTATACGCTGCTTGCGGCGGGATACATGCCGTATTCCGTTCACCAGTGGTTCGGAAATGTCTTTGACGCCGGGATGCGCAGCGGGATCTCATCGCTTGAATGTCTAAGGCCTGACGGATTGTACGGATTCGAGCTCAGGGCAGCTGATCTCATAATGGAAGATGAACGCGAGAACATAAATATAGTTGAAGCATCCGGCCCCAGCTATTCCCATGAGAGCGCACTTTCCGTATATACCGGAACGTGCACGCCCGCGGGCTGGTTCGTCCACGAATGGATGTGGCACAACAATCCCGAGCCGATAAGGGAGAGGGCGGACCGTGTATCGTATTTTTATACATCGGGTGACGAGGAATACTGCAGGAATTTCATAAAACTTTACGATATAGACTACATACTTGTCGGACCGGCTGAGATATCCCATTATCCGGTAAACAGGAACGGGTTCTGGAGGCTCGGAGATGCATGCATCGACGAGGTCTTCGGGGACTGCGAGCTCGCCCTCATAAAAGTCGACAGGTCAAGGCTCTGATGCTTGTGTAAATAACAGTTGATATGGTATAATCATAGTTTAAGGAGAAGCGTATTATTGGAGGGTTTATGAAGAGGTTCTATGTCGCGCAGGCCGAGGATAAGGTCGGATCAAAAGTGTACCCCCAGATAGTGGAGCAGCTTTCCGAAAACGGTGAGCTGATAAACCCCATTCTCGTGATCTTTGCGTCCGACAATGCCAACTTCGGATGGTATTCGAGGATGCTTTCCAACTCATTCCCCAACGCCGTTCTCATCGGCACCACATCAAGAGAGATATATTCGCCCTCCGGCGTGGCGAGGGCGGGTCTTTGCGTGCTTGCGGTTACATCCGGGATCACCGTGTCCGCGGGAGTGCTGTTTGAGGCCGGCAGATACCCGAAACATTCATCTGACGCGATAGTAAGCGCGCTTTCAAAAATTGAAAAAGAAAACACGGTATGTCTTGAATTCACGGCATCTCCCGAATTCTGCGAAGAGCTCGTGATGGATACGTTCTATGAGACAATGGGTGACAGCCTGATCCCGCTCTGCGGTGCATCGGCTTCTTCCGCCGAAAACCCCGACAGGCCGCCTGCGGTTTCCTTAAACGGCATACTCTATATGGATGCCTGTGTCTTTGTCTTCATCCATAATGAGAACGGCAGGATAGGGATCATAAAGGAAAACATGTTCAGGCAAACGGGGCATTTCTTCACCGCCACCGATGTGGACTGTGATGCGAGAAAAGTATATGAATTTGACCATAAGAGCGCAACTTCCGTTGTCGCGAGCGCTATGCATATTCCCGAGGATGAGCTTGCCGCCAGTTCATTCTTCCATCCGATGGGAAGGATGGAGGACGGTGACCTTGGAGTCATAGGCGTACGCGAGCATTTTGAGGACGGGAGCATGAGCTTTTACTCAAGGATATACAAACAGACAAGGGTGACGCTCCTTGAACCGATAGAGCCGGTCGAAGATGTATGGGCGGATACGGCCCGGAGGGTCAGCGGGCAGTTTCGGGAGCATTCATTTTCATTCGTGGTCAACTGCCTGTCAAGGATGAGGTATTTTGCCGAAACCGGGAAACTGATGGATTATAACAGAAGCCTTGCCGAATCTTACGGAGAGTATATAGGGGTCTCCGGACACGGTGAGCAGTATGGGTTCAGGCATCTCAACCAGATCATGATGATCGTTGTATTTGAGTGACCGGGCATGGCCCTGCCGGACGGCAGGGGAGGTGGAAAATGAGAAGATACAATGACGGGATGATAAAGACAAATGACAGCTGTGTTGCCTGCAACCGCTGTGTTCATGTATGTCCATCGGTCGGAGCCAATGTTTCCACGAACGATGAGGGCAGGATAAGCGTCGACGTCTCGGATAAAAACTGCATACACTGCGGAAGATGCATCAAGGAATGCGCCCATGGTGCGAGAACGTACACCGACAGCCTTGAGGATATGCTGAAGGAAATGAAAAAAGGGATGCAGGTTTCCGTGATCGTGGATCCCACATTCATCATCGCATACGGACCCAAGAGGGCAAGGCAGGTGTTCGGTTTCCTGAAGTCCATAGGAATAAAAGGGATCTATGACGGAGCCGTGGGCGGTGACATCAGCCTGTTCATGCATGTGGACTATCTGAGAAATAATATGGACAGTTCCGGAAAATGCGATAAGTTCTTTGCGCATACATGCCCGGGCTTTTCGAATTATATATCCAGGAATTCGCCGAACGCTCTCGGCAGGTTCATCCCTGTCCAGCTGCCGGGCGTGTGTGCGGCCATATACTACCGAAAATACATGAACGTTACCGGAAGGTTTGCGCTTCTGTCACCCTGCACCGCCATCTATGATGAATTCAGTTCATTCAATTCGGGCCGCAATATCAATTATCTGATAGGATTTTCGAGCCTTCTCGAACACATAGGCGATACGGATATCTCGGCATACGATGCGGGCTTTGATATCGAATGGAAAGGCATGGGGGCAGCGATCTGCGAGAACAATGCGTTCGCGTTCATTGTGTCGAGATACTTTTCCCCGAAGCTGATGTTCAAGACAAACAACGGGATCGACGCAAAGCTCGCGGGGATACTCGATTCACCGGGAATGACGGATAAGGCCGAACATCCGACGATGGTCAGCATAGACATCTGCAGAACAGGATGTATCGACGGACCGGCGATCAACAAGGCGGACCTCGATATGTTCCGCTCCGTGCCCGAATACGACAGGATATATGCAGAGTGCATGGCGGATGAGGATGACGGCGGCCTGTCGCCCGATGAACGGTATGAAAAGCTCTGTGCGAAGTTTTCCCATCTCAACAAAATGGATTTTGAGTGGGAGGGTGAGGAGAATTATCGCCAGAAATGTTCTGTGCCGCAAAATGTTGTAGAAGAGATATTTGCCACAATGCATAAAACCACGGATGTCAAGAAAACCCTTGACTGCAGGGCATGCGGCTACCAGAGCTGCTATGAGATGGTATGTGCGGTGGCGAACGGTTTTTCGCGCATAGAGGACTGCGTCCATTATCTCAATGATGACATGAAGATAAAGCTCGACATAGATTCGCTTACGGGCCTTTATAACCAGAGGGGCTTTTCCAAGGCCGCAGCGAGGCTTGTTGCGGACAATCCCGGAAAGAACTATATGCTCGTTACCGGAGACATAAACGGTCTCGGGGGCATAAATGACCTTTACAGCAACACGGGCGGAGATCTTGTGATCTCGTATGTAGCCAAGGCACTGGAGGAATTCGCGGATAAAAGGGGCCTGTGTGCGAGGCTCGGGGGAGGTAACTTCGCCTGCCTGTTTGAGAACACGGAAGAGAACTTTGTGAAGTTCAGGGAGGCCACTCAGCTTTCCGTCGGACATATCGGAATAGAATTCCCGCTCTCGCTTAAGTTCGGGATGTATGAGATAAATGACAGGTCGGTCACGCTGAGCCGGGCGATAATGTATGCGACATATGCCCACAGGACGTCAAAGGACCGAAGCCGTAACACATATACCCGGTATTCCGATGAGATGTCGGAGAGCATGTCCGTCGAGGCGGAGGTCACCCAGAAGATGAAGACCGCCATGGAAAACGGTGAATTCGTCCTCTACCTGCAGCCTAAATATGACCATAGGACCAAAGAGATGGTGGGCGCCGAGGTGCTATCGAGATGGATAAAGTCAGACGGAGACATGGTGAGCCCCGGAGTGTTCATACCCGTTTTTGAGAAGAACGGATATATTCTCGAACTTGACAGGCACGTATGGAAAAAATCATTCGAGATGGTCGCCGGCTGGATAAAAGACGGCAGGGGTGCGGTTCCCGTTTCGGTCAATATTTCGAGGATAAGCCTGCTCGATGAAGGCATAGTCCCGTACATAGACGAGATCGGAAAGGAATGGCCCGAGGCGAGGGGATACATACAGTTCGAGATAACGGAAAGCGCCTATGCGGGCAACACCGATGAGATATTTGAGCGCGTCCAGATGATAAGGGATATGGGCTATAAGGTCAATATGGATGATTTCGGGAGCGGTTATTCCTCACTCAATCTCCTCAAGGATGCCCCTATAGACATAGTCAAGCTCGACATGGGCTTTTTGCGCGGGGAAAAGAATATGGACAGGGGCAACATCATAATATCCTCTGTCGTGAACATGACCGAAAAGCTCGGCTTCGGTATGGTCGCCGAGGGAGTGGAGACCAAGGAGCAGGCAGACACCCTGAACAATATGGGATGCAGCGTCATCCAGGGATTTTATTATGCGAGGCCGATGCCTGAGACGGATTTCATGAAGCTTCTGTGATCCTTTATGGATGTTTTCACGGGGCGACAGATGTCGCCCCTTTTTGTTTTACAAAATGTGAAAGTATGATAAAATACACTATGTATGCGTAAATGTGGACGGAAGGTGCGGTTTTCTGATGTCTGATAAAAAAGATGCGGGCAGATTCGGAAAGGAATTTGAAAACGCGATAAACCGAGGCCTGGAAAACAACGACTGGTCAGGCCTTAACGATGTAATAGTAAGATCCGTTGACAATTTTCTCGACGGAGTCGGTGACAGGATGAACAGTGCAATGGGAGCTTCCCGGGGCACGCCGCTATCACAGAGGAATGAAGATTTTTCGGGGAGCACGAGGACCGCTGAGGCCCAGAGGAGACTCCATGCGGAACGGCAGCGCCAGCGCGAGAATCTTGAGAAGCAGAGAAGGGAGCGCGAAGAGGCACGAAGAGCAAAGCAGGTGTCAAAAAGAAAGCTCCCGGCGCAGCTTGCGTATCCGTATAAGAGCATATCGGGCGGGTCCACCGCACTTACCGTTGTCGGAGGGATAGGCACGGGAGTGACGGCCGTGGGTGCACTTTCGAGCATCCTCCCTGCAATGCTGACGGGAGGATTTTCGGCCGGAGCCGTAGTGACCACCGCAGTGTTTCTTGCCGGATTCGGATGGATGCTTGCATTGGGGCTTCGGCGCGGAGGAATATCCGACAGTGCCAAGCGCTATGTGGAGGTCATCGGCAGCCGGACCTACATAGATATAAAAACACTCGCCCTTCTTCTTAACAAGACTGAGAGAAAAGTGGTCAGGGAGATAAAGAAGTTCCTCGCACTCGGACTGTTCCCGCAGGGACATCTTGACCGGAACAATACGGTGTTCATACTGACCGACGAGGTGTTCAACCATTATCTCGAGCTTGAAACAAGGGGATCGGACAATATCATAGACACGACCGGAAGATACGAGGACGAGCAGGAATTTCCGACACTGTCGCCCGAGGATTCTGCCGAGCTTTCCGGGATGATAAAGGAAGGCAATGAATACATGGCCAGGATACATTCGCTCAACGATGACATCCCGGGCGTTGAGATATCGGCAAAGCTTGACAGGCTCGAGGGCCTCCTGCGTGAGATATTCATGAGCATAAAAGAGCATCCCGAGCAGATGTCGAAGATACATGAGCTGATGGATTATTACCTTCCGACGGCAGTCAAGCTCGTCGATGCATACCGCGAATATGACAGGGTGAGCGAGCCTGGCAGGGAGATACTCTCGGCCAAGAACGATATAGAAAATACTCTTGATACGATCAATTCCGCACTCGGAAAGCTTCTCAACAGGCTGTTCAAGGATTCGGTGCTCGATGTGACGACCGATGCACAGGTTTTAAAGACTGTCCTTGCCCAGAAAGGGCTTTCGACCGGAATGGAGGAAAATTTGAAAGGAGATAAACAATGAGTGAAGTTATCGATGCACAGGTAATTGACGGACAGGCAGTGGAGGGTACCGTGGCTGTGGCAGATCCCAAGCCTTCAGACCCTTTGGCAGATCTTCTTGCCACACCCCCGAGGGCAGAGATAGTCGAGACTGCCGAGACGGATCTTTCTCCTGAGGACATGAAGACCGTTGAACAGTTCATGTCGCAGATAGATATCAAGGACAGCCAGTTCGTGCTTCAGTACGGAGCTGCCGCACAGAAGAATGTCGCTGATTTTTCCGAAGGTGCCTTAAAGAGTGTCAAGACAAAGGACATGGGGGAGATAGGCTCGATGCTTACCGGCGTTGTTACCGAGCTCAAGGGATTTTCGGTTGAGGATCAGAAGGGCGGATTGTTCGGACTGTTCAAGAAGACCGGCAACCAGATCACATCCCTCAAGGCAAAATATGACAAGGCAGAGGTGAACGTCAACAAGATCTGCAAGGCCATGGAAGGACATCAGCAGGTTCTACTTAAGGACGTTGCGATGCTTGACAAGATGTATGAGGAAAATCTCGATTACTTCAAGCAGCTGAGCCTTTACATCATCGCAGGCAAAAAGAAGCTCGAGGAGGCTAAGTCGACCGAGCTCCCGAGACTCCTTGCAAAGGCAGAGGAGACGGGACTGCAGGAAGATTCCCAGGCTGCAAGGGATTATGCTTCCATGATCGAGAGATTTGAGAAGAAGATATATGACCTTGAGCTTACGCGCAATATATCCATGCAGATGGCTCCGCAGATAAGGCTCATACAGAGCAATGACACGGTCATGGCCGAAAAGATCCAGTCGACGCTCGTCAATACGATACCGCTCTGGAAGAGCCAGATGGTCATTGCGATAGGACTTGACCATTCGGCCGATGCCGCAAAGGCACAGCGCGAGGTCACCGACATGACGAACGAGCTTCTCAAGAAGAACGCCGAGGCGCTGAAAGTTGCCTCGATAGAATCGGCAAAAGAGAGTGAGAGGGGGATCGTAGACATAGAGACGCTTACCACAACCAACCAGATGCTCATAGAGACATTTGATGAGGTCATGAAGATACAGGCTGACGGGCGTGCCAAGAGACAGGCGGCAGAGACCGAACTGGCACGCATAGAGACCGAAATGAAAGACAAAATACTACAGATCAGTAAGGAAAGCCTGAAAGTTGATTAGTTACATATACTTTGATTATTGTGCTCTTGTAGTTGAGGCGCTGCTCCTCATCTCGCTTTTTGTACGCAAAATGACGAGGGGCAGGGTCAACAGGTGGGCACTTGCGCTCCTTATCGATATCATCATATCGACTTCGGGTGACGCCGCCGGGCTTATACTTGAAGGCATGGGAAGCGGCAACATCATATGGAAGTACATCGCCAATACCGTATGTCTTTTGGGTACGACGATGACTTCCGTGATCTTCTGCGGCTATCTTTTTGCCATGATAGGAATACTGCATAAGATAGGCGAGAGAAGGAGCCTGCAGCTTCTTTATAATATCCCGGCCGGACTGATCCTGGTCCTGTTTATCATCGTCAATCCGTTCACAAAGATCGTATTTTTTATCGATGCCGCCGGGAAATATCAGAGAGGACCGGTATTTTACTTTCTCTACGCTCTTGCCTATATGTACACGGTCGTAGGCTATTATGAACTGATAAAGTACAGAAGGCTGTTCGGATTCGTCAAGCTGTTCAGTGTCTTCCTGGTCTTTGTAATGATGATCGGAGCGAGCATCTACCAGGCCTTCTGGCCCCTTCACAATGTTCAGCTGTTCATCACGAGCGCTTCGTTCCTCGTGATCATATTCGGTGTCCTGTCTCCGGAGGAGAGGATGCACGGTTCCACCGGACTGTATTCGATGAACGCATACGTTCAGGACATAAATAAATACTGGACGCTGAAGGAACCTATAACCGTCACGCTGTCGGTCATGACGAACTACAATGCCCTCACCGAGATGCTCGGGTATTTTACGGTCCAGAACATAATAATCGATACCGCCAAAAGGCTCGAAAAGTGGGCGGTATCGGGCCACTTTGATGTGGACATATACTACCTTGGCGGCGGAAGATATGCAGTCATTGCCGATGAGCGTTACAAGGATGATGCAATTACGATATCGCAGGAGATCAATGCGCTTCTTGCCCGGGAAGTGGAAGTCGGCGAGATGCTCGTAAAGGTCATGAGCAACGTATGCTTCATAGGCATGCCTAAGGACATCGACAATCCTGATTTTCTGCTTGCATTTGACAACAGGCTCGCGGTGGAGACATATACCGGAGAGCTTCGGTATGCCGAAAAGCTCTTCGATAAGAAACGTTTTGAGCTTAGGCGCGATATATCAAAGGTCATCGACAGGGCTTTTACGGACAGGCTGTTCAGCCTGCATTTTCAGCCGGTATATTCCGTAAAGGATAAGAGATTTGTCAGGGCGGAGGCTTTTCTGCGCCTCAATGATCCGGAGTTCGGAGAGATAACCCCGGACCTTCTCATCGGAGAAGCCGAAAAGACCAATTCCATACATGCGATCACAACCTTCGTCATCGAAGAGGTATGCAGGTTCATATCGATGTCGGAGTTTCTGTTGCTCGGATTTGATTTCGTGGAGATTAACCTGTCGCCCGCACAGTGCATGTGGCCGGATCTTCTGCCTGTGCTCCTGTCAACGATAAGGAATTATAACGTTCAGGCCAAGAATATCTGCTTCAACATCACGGATGTCGCGAGCGAAGAGCTGTTCGTGAGGATGAAGGACAACATCGATGCGCTCTCTCAGGTGGGATTCATAATATACATGGATGATTTCGGAGCGGGTATATTTGAAGTGGAACGTATAGCTAAAATGCCTCTTTCGGGGATAAAACTCGACAGGCATTTCGTCAGGGAAGGGCTACGCTCCGAGAATACCGCGATATTTGAAGGGAGCCTTACCATGATCTCCGATCTTCAGATCGACTCCGTTGCGGTCGGCGTCGAGAATGAGGAGATGGAGGAAAGGCTTATGGGGCTTAACTGCAATTACATGCAGGGATACTATTTCTGCAGGCCCCTGGAGAAAAAGGAACTTATCAGGTTCATCCTGATGGGATAGGTGCTGTAATGGGAACTGACATAGCTTCATATGATTACTGTGCGGCCATTCTGCTGCTTATAGTTATCGTGTTTTACTTCCGCACGAGCGTCCACGGCACGTACAGGGTCAGGATAATGGAACTCATAGTCGTATGTGCGTTCGTAACATCGCTTGCCGATGCTGCAAGGGTTAAGTATGCGTCTTTCGGTGCACCTTCGCATACGGTATTCCTCGGGCTCAATCTTGTATATTTCCTGCTACTGTCATTCATTTCCCCGCTCTTTCTGTTGTATGTCATAGCGACCACCGACCTGTGGCACAGAGTACTTCGGGCCAAGTACCTGATCGTGCTGTGCGCCCTTCCGCTCGCGGTTCATATCGCATTCATCGTGATAAACTGTTTCAGGCCGATAGCGCTCGAGATCGGACCGGATGGGGAACTTGTATATCACTGGGCATATGTTGTCGGATGGCTGATATTTGTCTTTTACACGGTCGTTACCGTGGTGCTCATGAGAAAGAACATCAGGCCGCTTGATGCAAGGAGATATACCGTACTTTCCGTTCCGATATATATCGTTGCGGCAGGGATAGCGGTAAGCGTCATATTCCCGAAACACCACGTTCTGTGCTTCATGATCACGATATGCCTCCTGACGCTAATACTGATCAACAGAAGGGTTGAGGATTCGATAGACGTGGCTACTGGAATGCATTCGTTCAAAGTGTTTGCGGAAGACATGGATACGAATTTCAAGAGCGGAAAACAGATGGAGATCGTGCTGATCAACATCTCGAACTTCTCGTATGCGCTTCGTACCGTGGGATATGATGCCATGCTCCGGATGATGGCCCCGGTCTCGTCCGAGATCCTGCGCATCATGCGCAGACACCATGCTCAGTTCATGTGCTATTATAACGGCGATGGAAAGTTCGCGGTCGAGCTTTCGAAGAAGCAGTTCGGTTTTGCCCATGAGATCGCGGATGAGATATGCCGCTCGCTCCGCCAGAACATCCGCATTGAGATCGCTGATTTTGAGCTCGAGATAAACACATGTCTCGTGAACTGTCCCGATGATGTATCGGATGTGGATTCGCTCTTCATGCTGATATCGGACCTCGATCTTGCCGGCAGGGGAAAGGGAGTGCTCTCGGCCTCGAGCATTACGGAGACCAAAGAGTTTTCGATGAAGAAGGAGATGTCCTCGATAATCGACCGGGCACTTGCCAATCATTATTTTTCCGTGTTCTACCAGCCGATTTATGATACCGCAAAAAAGAAGTTTGTATCCGCGGAGGCGCTGCTGCGTCTGCGTGACCCCAAATACGGGTATATTTCGCCTGCCCTTTTCATCCCGATAGCGGAAAAGAGCGGAGCGATCCATGCGCTCGGGAGCTTTGTGCTCGAGGAGGTCATAAAGTTCATCGCATCTCCTGATTTTGCACCGCTCGGGATCGATTATATCGAGATCAACCTGTCGGCGATGCAGTGCCTTCGAAGCGACCTTGCAAATGAGATAATAGCGCTTTCGGAAAAGTACGGAGTCAATCCGTCAAAGATCAATCTTGAGATAACCGAGACGGCCGGCGTCTATTCGCAGTCAAAGCTCTACGGGAACATATCGACACTTTCCGAATACGGTTTTTCGTTCTCTCTCGATGATTTCGGGACCGGGTATTCAAACCTTATGAGGATCGCCTCGCTTCCGCTTGATATAGTTAAGCTTGACAGGGTGTTCGTGCTCATGGAAGAGGACGGCGGCAACCATGTTATCATCAAGAACCTCATCAAGATGCTGAAGAACATGAACCTGCGCGTTGTCGTGGAGGGCGTCGAGACCGAAGAGATGGTGGAGTCTTTCGTCCAGATGGGCGTTGACGAGATACAGGGCTTTTATTTCTCCAGGCCGCTGACAAAGTCGGCATATATAAGATTTCTGAAAGAGAAAACGGCCTGAACCATTAACAGTTGGAAAATCACAGGATTTCTGATATTATTATACATAGTAAGGAGGGGTAAAAAATGTTAGCGACATTAATTCCTTTATTTGATGAAAATACTGCGGTACGTGCTTATTCGCTGTTCGCGCAGAAGAAGAATTATCTTCTCAATCCGTCCATGCTCGGGACAGGCGCGCTTGACGGTGCCGGTTCGATCCTCGGGCTGGAGGTCGTTGAGAGCCTAGGCGCCGGAACGCTTTCCGACAATCAGGAAGTGTTCGTGGAGCTGTCGAATATATCTATGTTCTCACCGATAGAGGAGAGCTGCTCGATGCCGCATGAAAAGGTCGTGCTCCTGTTTGACAGGACGGTACCCGCCGAGACCATGTATATCAAGAGGCTGCAGCAGCTCAAGTTCATGGGCTACAAACTTGCGATAAGGAACCTTCCCATCGAGCAGTTTGAGGAGTATGCTCCGATCCTTAAGCTCCTCGACTATATAATGCTCGACTATAAAAAGATCAACATGGTCGCAGCGAGGAACTTCTTCACGAAGGTTTATCCGGGACTTAAGCTCATCGCTGTCAACGTTGACTCTACCGAAGATTTTGAAGAGCTTTCAAAAGGACAGGCATATTCCCTTTACGAAGGCGATTTCTACAGGCTTCCGGTCACAAAGGGTTCCACGAAGGTCGCGCCCTTAAAGGTCAATTACATCGAACTTCTCAAGATAGTCAACAATCCTGATTTTGACCTTCAGAAGGCTGCCGACATCATAGGAAGGGATACAGCCCTTGTTATCGAGCTCCTCCGCATGGTCAACCACATGGCCATCAATTCGGAGATCACCTCCATAAGGCATGCTGCCGCTATGCTCGGTCAGAGGGAACTCAAGAAATGGATCAATGCCGTGGTCTCACACGAACTGTGTGCCGACAAGCCCAATGAGATCACGCGTCTGTCGCTGCTTAGGGCCAAGTTCGCGGAGAACCTTGCACCGACGTTTGAGATGGCTGCACTTTCGTCCGAACTGTTCCTCATGGGACTGTTCTCGGTGCTTGACATCATACTTGACAAGCCTATGAGTGAAGCCCTTGCGATGGTCAATGTGTCAAAGGAGATCACCGAAGCGCTTGTCAATAAAAAAGGTGATATGGCGAAAGTATTCGACTTCATGGAGAATTATGAGATCGCTTCGTGGTCGGAGCTTTCAAGGCTGATGATCCTTTACAATATCAAGGAAGGTCCCGTGTATGATGCATATATCGAGGCACTTTCATGGTACAGGAATCTGTTCGGCGAGACCGACGATAAGAAAAAGAAGTGACGGAAGATGATGATGGGATATGAGATCGTGTCGGTAGAAGACAACAGGATCTTCATAAAGCACGATTACCGCGATGAACTTGATGGGTTCATAATGCTGCTGAAGAGCATAGAAGGGGAAGTCAGCGGCAGGATCATACAGATGGACGGAGACGATATTCGCTATATGATCCAGAATGACCCTTATAACCTTGTTTTCAGGTGGGATGTTAAGTTCGGGACTGCCGTCATAGTTCCGGAAAATGTCAGCGTCGATGATGTGGTCGCGATGCTCGAATCCCATTTTGACAGACTCAATAACTGACATACGGCTCCTTCTTAACCGGGGGGAGCCTTTTTAATTACCGTTTATGAATGATCTTTTTGCAGAGATAATCGTTGATATATCTCACGAAAACCTTGACCATACGTTTTCCTACCGCATCCCGGAGGAACTGCGTTCTGCCGTCACCGTCGGAAGCAGGGTGCTCATCCCGTTCGGAAAAGGCAACAGGCAGATTGCGGGCTTTGTGCTCGATGTTACCGACAGGGCTTCCTACGACCTTTCAAAGACAAAGGACATAACGGCGGTCACGGGTGATGAGACCCTCGTGGAGCAGAAGCTCATAATGCTCGCCTATTGGATGAAGGAAAGATACGGGTCGACGATGAACCGTGCGCTCTCAACCGTGCTTCCGGTCAAAAAGAATGTGAGGTCTGTCGTGAAGCGTACCGTGGAGCTGGCGGTCGGAGAAGATGAGGCAAAGGAGCTCATCGCTCAGTTCGAAAAGAAGAGGAGCGTCGCGAGGCAGAGGCTTCTTACCGAGCTTCTGGAGCAGGGGAGCATAGACTATAAGCTCGTCACCGGAAAGCTCAACATTTCCCCGGCTACGCTCCGTGCGCTTTGCGGGATGAACATCATAAGGGTAGTCAGTGAGAGAGTCTACCGTAATACCGTGAACGCCGGCGGGTCCGGGGAAAAAGTCAGCCTGACGCCTGCACAGCAGGCAGTCCTTGATGATTTTTGTGATGAATACCGCCGGGGGCACAGGGGCACATATCTGCTCTTTGGAGTTACCGGAAGCGGCAAGACCGAAGTATATATGGAGATGATAGATAAAGTCATTTCCGAGGGCAGGCAGGTCATAGTGCTCATTCCCGAGATCTCACTCACTTACCAGACGGTGATGAGATTTTACAGGAGGTTCGGGGACAGGGTGTCGACATTGCACTCGCGCCTTTCGGACGGTGAAAGGTACGACCAGTTCGAGCGCGCGAGAAAGCATGAGATCGATATAATGATAGGCCCCAGATCGGCTCTGTTTACCCCCTTTGACGACATCGGGCTGATCGTCATGGATGAGGAGCACGAACACACTTATAAGAGCGACCAGATACCGAGATACCATGCACGCGAAGTCGCCATAAAGCTGGCCGGACTTCACGGCGCATCCGTTGTGCTCGGGAGCGCGACACCGTCAGTCGAATCATACCATGCGGCCGTAAGCGGGCAGTATAAACTCTATAAATTGTCAGAGCGGGCAAAATCCGCGGCCCTGCCGGAAGTATCCGTGGTGGATATGAGGCAGGAGCTTAAGGCCGGGAACAAGACGATGTTCTCGGAAGCGCTGAAAAGGGGCATTGAGGAGCGGCTCCAAAAGGGCGAACAGGTAATGCTGTTCCTTAACAGGAGGGGGATATCGGGAAGCGTGTCGTGCAGGGCCTGCGGGGAGCCGGTCAAATGCCCGCACTGTGATGTGTCGCTGACACGGCACGGAAACGGAAGGCTCAAGTGCCATTACTGCGGATACGAGCAGAGTGACGTCAGGACATGCGGCAGATGCGGAAGCCGCCTCATCGGTGCGATGGGAGTCGGCGTCGGGACGGAAGCCGTGGCAGAGCAGATAAAAAAGATGTTCCCTTATGCTTCGGTTCTCAGGATGGATGCAGACACGACAAAACAGAAGGGCGACTATGAATCGATACTGTCAACCTTTGCGAACCGTGAAGCAGACATACTCGTGGGCACCCAGATGATAGTAAAGGGGCATGATTTTCCGTACGTGACGCTCGTCGGGATACTGGCGGCTGACATGTCGTTAAACGCCAATGACTACAGGGCCGGCGAGAGGACTTTCCAGCTGCTCGTGCAGGCCGCGGGCCGCGCGGGCCGTGACCGCATGGCGGGAAATGTGATAATCCAGACATACAGGCCGGATAACTATGCGGTATCCGCCGCGCTCACGCAGGACTATGAAGCGTTCTATGAGGAGGAGATGAGCTTTCGGACGATGCTCATGTATCCGCCCGCAGGGCATATGCTCGCGGTCCTTATAGAAAGCCCCGATCAGGATGAGTGCATCAGGATGTCGGATTCGTTGGCAGGGACAATAAGGAATGGTATAATGGGAACTGCGGTGCTCATCGGCCCTACGGCCGCATCGATAGGGAAGCTCAAGGACATATACAGGCGAATGATCTATGTCAAGAGCATGGATGTTGATGTGCTGGTGGCCATAAAGGATGAGGCAGAGAAATTTTTTGACAACAGTGAGGCGGGAAGGTGGAGGATCAGCTTTGACCTTGACCCGATGAACAGCTATTGATGGCGAGGAGGATATATGGCACTACGTCAGATAAGGGAAATCGGAGAGCCGTGTCTTACCAAGGCATGCAAGAGCGTCAGGGAAGTTAATTCAAGGACCCGGGAGCTCATAGATGACATGCTCGACACGATGTATGATGCAGAGGGCGTCGGCTTGGCCGCGCCACAGGTGGGGGTCCTTAAAAGGATCGCCGTCATAGATGCGGGCGGGGATTATCAGGACCAGCCTATCATACTCATCAATCCTGAGATATTGGAGACGGACGGCGAGCAGACGGATTACGAGGGGTGCTTAAGCGTCCCCGGGAAGGTCGGCAGGGTTACAAGGCCGAACTATGTCAGGGTGAAGTCATATGACATGGATATGAACGAGTACACCGTGGAGGGAGAAGGGCTTCTCGCACGCGCCCTGCTTCACGAGATCGAGCACCTTGACGGGCATATGTATGTCGAAAAGGTCAGCGGTCCGCTGCTCACCAATGAAGAGTTTGCCGAGCTCATGAAAGAGCAGGAAGAAAACGAGGAAGAGCAATGAAGATCCTGTTTATGGGAACGCCGGACTTCGCGTCATATATTCTTGAGAAGCTGATAAAAGACAAAAAGCATGAGGTCGCTGCCGTCGTAACGCAGCCGGACAGGCCGAAGGGCAGGAGCGGCGAGGCCGTCCCAAGCCCTGTAAAGGTCTGTGCGACAGAGTACGGCATCCCCGTCCTGCAACCGATGCGCGTCAGGGACGAGGGCGAAGCCGAAGCCCTTAGATCGGTCGGTGCGGATATTTTCGTGGTGGCGGCATTCGGACAGATACTTCCCCCGGAAGTCCTTGCGATCCCGCCGAGGGGATGCATAAACGTCCACGCGTCGCTCCTTCCGGAATACCGCGGGGCTGCTCCGATACAGTGGGCGATCGCAGATGGGAAAGCTTATACCGGGGTCACCATACAACGCATGAATGAGGGCGTTGATACCGGGGATATCATATCATCCGTAAAGGTACCTATCGCGGAGGATGAAACGGGTGAGTCGCTTTTTGAAAAGCTCATGCATGAGGGGGCGCTGCTCCTGGCAAAAACTCTCGATACGATCGAGAAAGGTGAGGAGACGTATACACCTCAGGATGAGGCGCAGGCAACATATGCAAGGATCCTCAAAAAGGAGATGGGATACGTTGATTTTTCCAAAACCGCGAAAGAGACGGAAAGGCTCTGCAGGGCATTTACCCCATGGCCGGGGACATTTACGTATCTTGGCGGAAAGCTCCTGAAGATAAAGGAGTGCCATGCAGGCACCGGCGGAGGCATCCCGGGGACTGTGGTGAACGTTACAAAGGATGAGATCGTCGTTGCGTGCTCCGAGGGGGCACTTTCGATAACGAAAGTTCAGAGTGAAGGAAAAAAAGAAATGACGGTACATGATTTTCTCCTCGGAAGGAGCATTACCGCCGGGGAGCGTCTCGGAAGAGATGCGGAAGATGAAAGCAGGTGACGCATATGCAATATGGTGATTATTTCAATTACGGATACAGGTACGGAAACGGAGGATTCGGGGCAAGCTATATCCTCATCATCATCGGGGCCCTGCTGTGCCTCATCACTTCGGGACTCGTAAAGTCTACTTTCAACAAGTATGCGAAGGTTATGGCTGAGTCGGGAATGACTGGGCGTGAGGTGGCAGAAGCCATACTGAAGAAGGAAGGCATATATGACGTCAGGGTGGAGCGCGTCGCGGGAAGCCTGACGGACCATTTCAATCCCAAAACGAAGACCGTCAATCTGTCCGAGACGGTATATGACAGCACGAGCGTGGCCGCGATAAGCGTTGCGGCGCATGAATGCGGACATGCCATGCAGCATAATGAGGAATACCTGCCGCTCCGGGCAAGGAGCGCAATACTTCCCGCAGCAAACTTCGGATCCAAGTACGGGCTTTGGATAGTGATCCTCGGACTGTTCATTTCTTTTTTCAGGCCGCTCGTGTTCATCGGAGTAGTGCTCTTCGCGTTCGGTGTCCTGTTCCAGCTGGTGACGCTCCCGGTAGAGTTTGATGCTTCGGCAAGGGCGCTTTCGGTGCTGCCTGACATGGGGATACTCGCGGAGCCTGAGATGTACGGTGCAAAGAAGGTATTAAAAAGCGCAGCGATGACATATGTCGCAAGTGCCGCCGCATCCATACTGTCGCTCATCCGCATCATACTGATAGCGCGCGGAGGCAGGGGCAGACGTGACTGATGTTCGGTATATAGCATACAATACGCTTCTGATGTTCGAGTCCCCTTCGCCGGCAGGCGATCTGACGAAGGCGGTACTTGACAAACATTCATATCTGGAAAGCTCTGAGCGGGCTTTTCTGAAACGGCTTATTGAGGGCACAGTCGAGAGGAGGATATCCATCGACTATGTCCTCAACATTTACAGTTCACTGCCGGTATCCAAGATGAAAAAGGAGGTCAGGACCCTATTGCGCATGGGCGTCTGCCAGCTCCTATACATGAACGGCGTAAAGGACCATGCGGCCGTATCGGAGACCGTAAGGATCGCCAAGATGACAAAGGTCAAGCAGCTTTCCGGCTTCATCAACGCCATTTTGCGGCGCATAGCCTCCGAACGCAAAAGCATCAGCTGGCCGAAGCGTTCTGACGGCCTGATACCATACCTTTCCGTGAATTATTCATGCCCGGAATGGATAGCAGACAAGCTTGTCAGGGAGCAGGGAGAAGAGAAAGCGGAAACAGTACTGTCGCTCAGCGTGAGCGTAAGGCCGGTGACGGCCAGGGTCAACCTTTCCAAATGCACGGTGGATGAAGCGCTTGCGCTCTGCCGGGGCAAAAGGTCAGACATATGTGATATTGCCATAGTGCTTAGTGATCACGATTCGATAGGCACCGTTCCGGCGGTAGAGCGAGGACTCGTCTGCATACAGGACATAAGCTCTATGCTCGTGGGCCTTACATCCGGCATAAAGGAATATGACACGGTGCTAGATGTGTGTGCATCCCCCGGCGGAAAATCACTCCATGCCGCGGATCTTGCCCGAGGAGGGCACGTGACGGCCTGCGACCTGTCTGAAAAGAAGGCGGAGGCCATACGCGAGAACGCAAAAAGATGCGGATTTTCAAACATTGAGACAAAAGTCTGCGATATGTCCGTTCATGTGCAGGAGTTCGAGGAGTCGGCCGATGTAGTGATCGCCGACGTTCCGTGCTCGGGACTCGGGGTTATGGGAAGAAAGAACGACATTAAGTATAACCTTACGGAGGATTCGATAGAGTCCCTCGTGCGGCTTCAGAGGAACATCCTGAAAAATGCCGCGGGATATGTCAAGCCGGGTGGGGTGCTCATGTTCTCGACCTGCACGGTCTCCCTTGACGAAAATCAGAAGAACATGGAATATCTGACCGAAAAGTGCGGCCTTGTGCCGGCGGATTTTTACGATCTTCTTCCGGCGGGGCTTCGGGATGAAAGTGCAAGGTGGGGGTATCTCCAGCTTTACGGGCGTTGGGGCAGCACGGACGGATTCTTTATCGGAAAGCTGGTGAAAAGATGAGTGAAAAGTCGGATCTGCGGGCAAAAAAGCCCGATGATATAGCCGCATGGGTGAGATCTGCGGGAGAGCCGTCCTACAGGGCGGGACAGATATTCGGCTGGATCCACAAAAAGAGATGCCGCAGCATCGAGGACATGACCGACCTTCCGAAGGACCTGCGTCGGCGGCTTGCCGAGGAGTTTGCCATATACGAGGCTGTCCCCGTAAAGGTGCTCGAGTCTAAGATCGACGGAACGCGCAAGTACCTTAACAGGCTCTCGGACGGGAATGTCATAGAGACCGTGCTCTTAAAGTATGAATACGGATGGAGCATCTGCATAAGCTCCCAGGTCGGATGCAGGATGGGCTGCAGGTTCTGTGCATCAGGAATGGACGGACTAGTCCGAAATCTTACGGCCGGAGAGATGGCAGGACAGGTATATGCGGCAGAATCTGACATTAACGAGCGGATCGGCCACATAGTCGTGATGGGAAGCGGGGAGCCGCTCGACAACTATGAGAGCTTCACCGATTTTCTCGATATCATGACTGACGGCAAAGGTGCCGGGATCAGCGCAAGGAACATTACGGCGAGCACCTGCGGGCTTGTCCCGGGGATAAGAGCGCTTGCCGACAGGAAATACTCGATAACGCTCGCGCTGTCGCTGCATGCGGTGACCGATGAGAAGAGAAGGCAGATAATGCCCATAGCGAACAGATATGCGCTTGATGAGGTGATATCCGCCTGCAGGTACTACAGGGATGTGACGGGACGCAGGCTCACGCTCGAATACAGCCTTATAGAGGGCTTTAACGACGGCGATGATGACATGGAAGGCCTCGCGGAAATATCCCGCGAGCTTAAGGCCCACGTAAACCTCATTCCGGTCAATCCTGTGGACGGGGCAGGATACCGGGCTGCAAGCCGCAGATACGCAGAAACGCTCAAAAATAAACTTGAAAAAAACAATATAAATGTTACTATAAGAAGGGAAATGGGGCGCGATATCAGCGGTGCATGCGGCCAGCTGCGTCGCGGCTTCATTAATGATGCCGCTTTAGGAGAACAGAATGTTTAAGACATATTCAATGACGGATATCGGGAGAAAGAGGAAACTCAACCAGGATACCGTCTATTCGTGTGAACATCCGCTGGGAAATCTCAGCAATCTGTTCATAGTCGCCGACGGAATGGGAGGACACCAGGCCGGTGACTATGCTTCGGCATATACTGTCAAGGCGATAGAGCGGGAAGTCGAGGTGTGCGAGGACAGGTCTCCCGTCAAGATACTCCGTGAAGCCATTACCGTGGCCAACATGGAGATATATGAAAAGGCATCGGGAGAGCCGGATTTTGCCGGCATGGGAACGACGGTCGTTGCGGCAACGATCGCCGATGACGTCCTTTATGTTGCAAATGTCGGTGACAGCAGGCTGTACCTTATCGACAAGAACATCACGCAGATAACGAAGGACCACTCGCTCGTGGCCGAACTGGTTCGGAAGGGATCGCTCGATGAGAGCCAGGCCAAGGCGCATCCCGACAAGAACATCATTACAAGGGCGATAGGTGCTGCGCCCAAAGTGGAGATCGATTTCTTTGAAGTGGAGCTTAATGTCGGGGACATCATCCTGATGTGCACCGACGGGCTGACAAATATGGTTGATGATGATGAGATACTCAGGATCGTCAAGACCGGGGTAGATGTTCCGGATATTGCGGAAAATCTCATCAAGATGGCCAACCACAACGGCGGTAAGGATAATATAGGGGTTGTTATCATTGAGGCCGTGGAGGAGAGATAATGCTTGAGATCGGAACGTTTTTAGGGGATAGATACGAGATACTCGAATTGATCGGAAGCGGCGGGATGGCTGATGTTTATAAAGCCAAGTGCCATAAGCTTAACAGATTTGTTGCGATAAAGGTTCTTAAGCCGGAGTTTTCATCCGATTCCGGGTTTGTCTCGAAGTTCAAGGCGGAAGCACAGGCCGCAGCGGGCCTCATGCATCCGAACATAGTGAACGTATATGATGTCGGCGAAGAGCGCCGGATGTATTATTTCGTCATGGAGCTTGTTGAGGGAATCACCCTCAAGCACTATATCGAAAAGAAGATAAGGCTGACCGCAAAGGAAGCCGTCAGCATCGCCATCCAGGTGTCGATGGGCATCGAGGCGGCACACAATAACGGCATCATACACCGCGACATCAAACCCCAGAACATAATCATATCCAAGGAAGGCAAGGTCAAGGTGGCCGACTTCGGTATTGCAAAGGCTGCAACGAGCAATACCGTTACTTCGCATGCCATGGGCTCCGTGCATTATACATCGCCCGAGCAGGCAAGGGGAGGCTATTCGGATGCCAAGAGCGACATATATTCGATCGGCATCACCTTATTTGAGATGATCACGGGCCATGTCCCGTTTGACGGAGAGACTACCGTTGCGGTAGCCATAAAGCACATACAGGAGGAGATGCCTTCGCCGCGCGTATACGTGCCGGATGTTCCGATAAGCGTTGAGCAGATAATCTCCAAGTGCTGCCAGAAAAATCCCGACAGGCGTTATGCCAATGTAGGACAGCTGATACGTGACCTCAAGCATTCGCTCACGAATCCTGATGATGAGTTCGTGGTATTTGCCGAGCCTGCTTCGGAGGGCGGGACCAAGAACATATCCGATTCCGAGAAGCAGCAGATAAGGAAACAGACTTCCGCGGTCATACCCCAGCCCGTCATCATTGAAGAAAAGCCGCATGCGCCCCAGTATGTGCGGGAAGAGATCGATGAAGATGAAGGCTTTGATGATGAAGACTACGAGGATGTATTCGGGGTCAGGAATAAAAAGCAAAAGAGTGAGAGAAGCGCACCGGCGCGCGAGAGCGTAAAGAAGAGAGAGGTCAGGCCGGAGAGTACGCCCAAGCCGAGAAAGAACTCCGCTCCGCCTCAAAGATACCGCTCAAGGGATGATGATTACTATGATGACAGTCTTGATGATGATGTCGATCCTAAGATGGAAAAAGCGGTGACGATACTTCTGGTCGTGGCAGCGATAATCATCACGATTATCGCGGTAGTCGTCATAGGAAAGGTATTCGGGATGTTCTCGGGAAGCAGTTCGGACGATTCAGAGGAGCTCCTTATCGAGACTTCATCCGGTACGACGATTGTTCCGAACGTTGTCGGAATGACGGTCGCCGAGGCCAGCGACGCGCTTACGAAGGCAGGTCTTACGGCCAAGGCCACTTACAGGGAATCAACCGAATATGACAAGGATTACATAGAATCACAGGACATCCCCGGAAACACCGAGGTTGAGAGCGGAACAGTGCTCAATCTTGTCGTATCATCAGGCAAGGTCGTCGGTGTCACTGTACCGGATGTCGTGGGCCTTACCGAGGCCGAGGCGAAAGTCCGGCTTGACGAGGAAGGATTTTCGATGCAGAAACAGCTGCAGGAAAGCGACAGCGTTGAGAAGGGAATGGTCATATCCCAGAACCCGCTCGGTGCGACCACTGCGGCTAAGGGAAGCCCCATAACGGTCGTCATCAGCTCGGGAAAGAATGTTGAACAGATGACGATGCCTGACTTTTCGGGCAAGACCGAAGAGGAAGCAAGGGTTGTGATAGAAGAGGAAGGCCTTACGATCGGAACGGTTGCCGAGGAAGAATCGGATACCATTGAAAAGGGCAAAGTCATTTCGCAGGCTCCCGCCGCAGGCGGCATGGTTGATAAGGGGACCGCGGTCGACTTAAAGATCAGCCTCGGACGCAAGACCAAAACGTATTCGTGCTCCGTGGATGTCGGTGCACCCGCTAACTTCATGGAAGGGAGCGAGGCAGTCATAGTGCTGCTGTCACCTGCCGGAGAAGAACTTGGAAGATACAGCACGACAACGTTCCCTTATACCGTATCCAAGAGCGGCATAACCGATATACCGAGCGGCGTTGTGACGATAACATATCTGTCCGCCGAAGGGACATGGGAGACGACTAATCCTGTTGCCGTAACGTTCACGGCCGAAGAAGAGTGATGCCGGGACGGATAATCAAAGGTGTAGGCGGATTTTATTACGTCCATACCGATGAGGGAACATATACGTGCCGTGCCAAGGGCCTGTTCAGGCTTCACGGCGAGAAGCCGCTCGTCGGCGATATAGTCGATATAGATATCATCTCCGAAGATGAAATGGAAGCAAATGTCTGCGCGATACACGAGCGTAAGAACACGCTGATAAGGCCGAACGTGGCCAATGTCGACCAGGCGCTCATCATATTTTCACTGACAAAGCCGGAGCCGAACTTCGTGACGCTTGACAAGATGATACTGCAGTACTTGACATTCGGCCTGCAGGTGAGCATATGCTTCAACAAGGAAGACCTTGCGGATGACGGATGGGTCAGTACCATCGTTTCTGATTACAGAGGATGCGGATGCCCGATCATCGTCACGAGCGCAAAGGAAAAAGAGGGCATAGATGAGCTTACAGCCCTGCTTGCGGGGAAGACCACCGTGGTCGCCGGCCCGTCCGGTGTCGGAAAATCATCGCTCATCAACTGTCTTACGGGGAATGCCGAGCAGAAGACCGGGGAGATATCGGAAAAGCTTGCAAGGGGAAAGCACACCACAAGACATTCCGAGATCATTCCGCTCATGAATGATACATATATTATTGACACGCCGGGTTTCGGTTCCTTTGAGCTCTTCGATATAAGTCCGGAGAATCTGTCGGAATATTACGAGGAGTTTAACGGCCGCGGGGCGTGTCGTTTCATGCCATGCTCTCACACACATGAGCCGGAATGTGCCGTAAAGGCTGCGGTGGATGATGGCCTCATATCCCAAAGAAGATATGATAACTACGTTTATATATACGACGGACTGAAGAAGAACAGGAGGCACTGACAATGATCATATTATCACCTTCCATTCTTGCGGCGGACTTTGCCTCACTCGGCGAACAGATGGCCAGAGCCGAGGCGGGGGGATGTGACTATTTTCACTTTGATGTGATGGACGGAATGTTCGTCCCGAACATTTCGTTCGGACTTCCGGTCTTATCATCGATAAGGAAGATCACAAAAAAGGTGCTTGACGTCCATTTGATGATAGAGGCCCCGGAGAGATATGTCGACAGGTTCATCGATGCGGGCGCGGACATCATAACGGTGCATCAGGAAGCATGCGTTCCGCTTGCGAAGACGATAGAGCGCATACACAGCCGCGGAAAGAGGGCCGGGATCGCGATAAAGCCCCACACGGATGTTGAAGTGCTGGGTAAGTACCTCGGTCTTGCCGACATGTTCCTAATAATGACGGTCGAGCCGGGATTCGGCGGACAGGAGTACATCGATTTCTGCACCGGCAAGATCATGAAGCTTAAGAAGATGCTCTCGGACAGCAAGATAGTCGCCGACATACAGGTCGATGGCGGGATAACAAGGCAGAACATCGGCACAGTGCTCTCGGCAGGCGCTAACGTGATCGTCATGGGATCGAGCATTTTCGGCGGAAACATTGAGGAGAACGCTAAACATTTCTCGGATATTTTTGCCGAGTATGAATGAACGGTGCCGGATGCGGCAGATCGTAAAGGAGTCATCTTATGAAGAACTATATCAAGATAGCGCGTCCCGACCATTGGGTGAAAAATGCTTTCATTCTTCCGGGAATAGTGATAGCGGTGCTTCTTACGGATTTTGTTTTTTCCGGAAGCGTCATCATAAAGTTCATTCTCGGATTTTTCGCCACATGCTTTATCGCATCGGCCAATTATGTCATTAACGAATGGCTTGACGCGGATTTTGACAAATACCATCCGACCAAAAAGAACAGGCCTGTCGTATCCGAGAACATGAAGCTTTCTTACGTCCTCCTCGAATACGCGCTGCTCATAATACTCGGACTCGTGCTTTCCTTCTTTGTCGGAAGGCCTTTTATGTATATGGAGATATGGCTCCTCATCATGGGAGTTTTATATAACGTTAAGCCGATAAGGACCAAGGACATACCTTACCTCGACGTGCTTTCCGAATCGGTGAACAACATGATCCGCCTCCTTCTCGGATGGTTCATAATCACGCAGGATTATCAGCCCCCGATAAGCATACTGATAGGATACTGGTTCGCCGGGGCTTTCCTGATGGCGACAAAGAGGTTCGCGGAATACAGGATGATCGGAGACCCTTCGGTTGCGGGCCTTTACAGAAAGAGCTTTGCCGCCTATACCGAGACGAGCCTTCTCGTGTCATCGTTCTTCTATGCGATGTGCGCGACATTCTTCATCGGAGTGTTCATGATCAAATACAGGATGGAATACATCATTGCGATGCCGTTCGTGTTCGGACTTTTCTGCTTTTACCTGTATATAGCGTTCAAGCCGGACTCGGCAGTGCAGAAGCCTGAGAAGCTTTACAAGGAGAAATCGCTTCTTGTCTATATCGCAATCCTTGTGCTCATACTTCTCGCACTCACGTTCATTGACATCCCGATGCCGTCCTACTGGGCAGTTCCCACGCTGTTTGATATGTAGGCATTAAGTTCATGAGAAGAGACATTAACGACTACAGCTTATATGTTTTCGATCTTGACGGGACCCTTTACGACCAGAGGCGGCTTAGGATGAAGATGGGGATTCGCCTTATCGGATATTACATGCTGCACCCGTTTGGAATAAAGGAGCTTTTAGGGATCATGCGCTTCCGAGCCGTAAAGGACAGGAGCCAAAGCGCCTATGAGCCCGACATGATAAATCAGGCGGCACAAGATGTAAAGATGGATCCGAAAAAGCTTTATGCCGCCGTCAGAAAATGGATATATGAACTGCCGCTGTCACTCCTTTATGAGGAAAGGGATGAAAGGCTCATAGCCTTTATGGATGAGCTCAGAAAGCGCGGAAAGAAAGTCGTGGTGCTTTCCGATTATCCTGCGGCGGATAAGCTTGCCGCTTTATCGGTGACAGCTGACGGGATATACGATCCCGATGATCCGAGGATAGACGAGCTGAAGCCTTCGCCGAAGGGACTGCTTACCGTAATGGCAGACTGCGGCGTATCACCCGAAGAGACCCTCATGATAGGGGACCGGGAGGAAAAAGACGGAATGTGTGCATCTGCTGCCGGCTCCGACAGCCTCATACTCTGCCGCAATATCAGAAAGAGAAGATCGTATGAAAAATAGTATAAAGTATCTCATAATCCTGCATATCATACTTGGTGTATATTCCCTTACCGGCGTGGCGTCAAAGTATGCCGCGGGCGAGGAATTCCTGTCGTTTAAGTTCCTGCTGCTGTATGGGGCTGTCCTGTTCGGATTGTTCATGTATGCGTGCGCATGGCAGCAGATAATAAAGCATATGCCCCTCATCAGCGCCTATGCCAACCGTGGCGTCACCGTTATATGGGGCATAATCTGGGGATACTTCATATTTGACGAGCAGGTAACGATAAAAAAGATAGCCGGTGCGGCAGTTATCATATGCGGCATCATACTTATAGTAACGGCAGATGCCGGAGGGCAGCCGGAAGATAAGACGGCGTCTTTGGCGGCATCAGCTTCGGATAAAGAGGTCACCGATGAAAAATGAGATAAAACTTCTCGACTGCACCCTTCGTGACGGCGGATACCTTAACGACTGGGAGTTTGGCAGGAGCAGCATAGTCAATATTTTTGAGCGCCTTGTCAGCGCCGGGATCGATATCATCGAGACCGGCTTCCTTGATGAGAGAAGGCCGTTTGATGAGAACAGGACGATCTTTCCTGACAGCGAGAGCGCCGACATCCTGTACGGAAAACTTGACAAAGGAAATTCCATGGCGGTAGGCATGATAGATTACGGAACGTGCTCCGCCGGCAATCTGAAGAACTGCAGTGAGAGTTTTCTTGACGGCATAAGGGTCATATTCAAAAAACAGAAGATGCATGAGGCGATAGCCTTCTGCCACACCGTCAAGGAAAAGGGATATAAAGTTTTTGCCCAGGCGGTTTCGATAACAAGCTACAATGATGAGGAATTTGCGGAGCTTCTCGGCCTTGTGAACGGCCTCGAGCCGTATGCGTTCTCCCTCGTTGACACTTACGGGCTTCTGCATAAAGGGCAGCTGCGGCATTACTTTGACATAGCCTGCTCTTCGCTGAAGAGATCGATCGGGATAGGATACCATGCCCACAACAATTTCCAGCTTGCCTATGCAAACTGCATAGAGCTTATTGACGATCCTCCGAAGGACAGGATGCTGATCGTTGACGGTACGCTCTACGGCATGGGGAAGAGTGCAGGGAACACCCCGATAGAGCTGCTTGTCATGCACATGAACGAAGTTCACGGAAGGAGCTATCACAATAGCCAGATACTTGAGGCGATAGAGGTGACGATACTCGATCTGTACCGCAGGATAGGATGGGGGTATTCGTTCAAGTTCTTCCTTGCGGCATCCCATGACTGCCACCCGAACTATGTGAATTACCTCATGGATACCGGCAAGCTGTCGGTCAAGTCCATAAACGAGATACTCGATAATCTCGAAGGGGAGAAGAAACTCCTGTACGATGCCGAACTCATCAGGGAACTGTATTTTAAATACCAGAAACAGCACTGTGCCGACTCGCCTTCGGTCGAAGATCTTCTTGCCGATCTTTCGGGTGCCGACGTGCTCATCATGGGACCCGGAAAGAACATATACGCTCAGAGGGACAGGGTGGAAGAATACCTTGCGGGGAATAAGTGTGTTACAATCGCGATAAACTTCATCCCGAAAGATTATGAAACGGACTATGTGTTCATGAGCAATGCCAAGCGGTATGTGCAGCTGAGCTCCGCGCTCATCGGTCAGAAGGAGAGTTCAAAGCTCATCGCGACATCAAATATCACCAGGACATGCGGAGAATTCGATTATACGCTGAATTACGGTGCACTTCTTGATGAGGAGGCGCTCATGCCTGATAATCCGCTCATCATGCTGCTGCGCCTTCTGAAGAAGGCCGGTGCGGGAAGCGTTGCACTCGCAGGCTTTGACGGATACAGGGAAACATCGGTTTCAAACTATGTCAATCCGAACATGGAATACTCATACAGCAGGGAAGAGGCCGACAACATCAATGAGGATACGGTAAAGTCCATCAGAAAGCTCGGGGTCGAGCCGGTCTTTGTCACGGAGAGCATTTATGAGAAAATATGATGCGGTCATATTCGACCTTGACGGCACGCTCCTTGATACCGCGGAAGGAGTGTTCAGTTCCGTAAGATATGTTATTGATAAGATGGGGCTTCGCCCGATAGATGATGAAGTGCTCCGCACTTTCATAGGACCTCCGATGCAAAGATCGTTCGCACGGGTTTACGGCATGGATGAAGAAGAGGCCGCAGCGGCCGCGGCACATTTCCGCGACAGGTACAAGGAAGGCGATGTCCTTCTTGCCAAGCCCTATGATGGCATATTCGAAGCGATAGATGCCATGTCATCGGCAGGCATCAAAACGGCGGTCGCAACATACAAGAGGCAGGATTATGCCGACAGCCTGCTCGGACATTTCGGCTTTGACAAGGCATGCGATGCCATATGCGGGTCTGACTTTGAAGGGAAGCTTACGAAAAAGGATATAATAATAAATGCAATGGAAAAGCTCGGCATTACTGACAGGCAAAGAGCCGTCATGGTCGGAGACAGCGACAACGATGCCGTAGGTGCGGCCGAGATAGGGATGCCTTTTATCGGGGTGACATACGGATTCGGATTTGCCGACGAAAAAGCCGTCAAAGCTTTTCGCTGCATAGGTGCTGCGGCATCATGCGGGGAGATATTGGGGTACGTGTTATGAAAGTCAAAGTAGCGGAATACATCGCCGATTTTTTTGTCGGACACGGTGTTACGGACGTGTTCATGATAACAGGCGGCGGTGCGATGCATCTTAATGATGCGATTGGACATAAGCAGGGGATAGCCTGCACATACAACCATCATGAACAGGCATGCGCCATAGCGGCGGAAGGATATGCAAGGCTTACTGGCCGCATAGCGCCGGTATGCGTAACGAGCGGTCCGGGAGGGACAAATGCGATAACCGGAGTCGTGGGCGCATGGCAGGATTCCATACCGATGTTCGTTGTCTCGGGACAGGTTAAATGCGAGACAACAACGGAGTTTGCGCATATTCCGCTCCGCCAGCTCGGCGACCAGGAATTCCAGATCGCGGATACGGTCAGGAATATGACGAAATATTCGGTCATGGTGACTGATAAGGATACGATAAGATACCATCTCGAGAAGGCATGGTATCTCAGCAATAACGGGAGGAAGGGTCCCGTATGGCTCGACATCCCGCTTGATATCCAGGCGGCATATGTCGATACCGAAAATCTTCCGGGGTACGATCCGGATGATTCCGAAAATCCCGTATATGACAGTTCGCTCACGGAGCAGATAATAGAAAAGATCAGGGAGGCGAAGCGTCCCGTGATCCTCGCCGGGACCGGGATAAATGTCGCCGGTGCGAGGGACGAGTTCATAAGGTGCACCGAAGCACTTTCGATACCCGTGCTTACCGCGTGGAATGCGCATGACGTAATGCCCACGGACCACCCGCTCTTTTGCGGAAAGCCCGGGACCGTCGGCCTTCGGGGCGGAAACTTTGTCGCACAGTCTGCTGACCTCCTGCTCGTGCTCGGCTGCAGGATGAACATCAGGATCATAAGCTATAACCGGCATGCGTTTGCTGCCGATGCCTATAAGATAGTGGTTGACATAGATGAGAATGAGCTTAAAAAGCCCACGGTAAAGACCGACATGGCGGTACATGCCGACGTTCGTGATGTCATGCGCGACATAGTGCGCTATATGGACGAAAACGTACAGGCAGCGGGAGAACACTCGGAGTGGCTCATGCGCGCAAAGGATGTTGACGGAAGATATCCTGCGGTGCTTGATAGCTACAGGCATACGGGAAAGCTCAACCCTTACGTTTTTTATGAGGCGTTTTTTGACTGCCTCAAAGAAGGGGATGTGACCGTGACCGGAAACGGCGGTGCATGTGTCATCGGCTTTCAGACATCCGTCATAAAAAAGGACCAGAGGCTTTTTACGAATTCGGGATGCGCCGCGATGGGATACGGCTTCCCCGCCGCGATAGGCGCTGCCGTGGCAAGAAGGCAAAGCGGCGGACGTGTATTCTGTGTTGACGGTGACGGAAGCTTCATGATGAACATACAGGAGCTGCAGACGGTAAGATACAACGATCTTAACCTTAAGATCGTGATACTCAATAACAACGGATACCATTCGATCAGGCAGACGCAGCACAACCTGTTCGCCGGACGCCCCCTCATCGGAGTGTGCGACGGAAACGGCGTGTCGTTCCCTGATTTTTCCAAGGTCGCATATGCGTTTTCGATACCGTATGTGCGCATAGACAGCGAGGACGGGATAAAGGAGAAGATACTGTCTGCCGCCGAGGGCAGCGGCCCCGTCATTATCGAGGCCGTCGTTGACGAGAACATGAACTTCGAACCGAAGCTTTCCTCAAAGGTCCACGAGGACGGAACGATAACTTCCGCTGCAAATGATGATATGTTCCCATTCCTTCCGAAAGAGGAATACGAAGCGGTAAAGGCTTATCTGAAAGGATGAAACATGAGCAGGATATCGATAATAATTCCAGTATACTATAATGCCGACACACTCATGCTGCTTTATGAGGACATGAAGCAGAAGATACTGCCCACGCTCGGCGATTACGAGATAGTGATGGTTGATGACGGCTCGGGGGACGACTCATGGTCTGTCATGAACGCCATCAGCGAGCTCGACGGCAACGTCAAGCTTGTCAGGCTGTCACGCAATTTCGGGGAGCATGCGGCACTCCTTGCCGGATTTGCAAACTGCAGCGGCGACTGTGCGGTAACCAAGCAGGCAGATCTTCAGGAAGATTCGGAGCTCATCGTGAGGCTTTATGACAAGTGGAAGGAGGGCAATAAGGTCGTCCTTGCGGTCAGGGAGCAGAGGGATGAACCTGCGGTAAAGAAATTCTTTGCGAACCTTTATTATTCGATCGTAAGAAAGACCATAGACAAGAAGATGCCCAAGGGCGGATTTGACTGTTATCTGCTCGACCGCCAGGCGATAGAGGTGCTTCTTCGCCTTGACGAAAAAAATTCATCACTGTCGCTTCAGGTGCTCTGGATGGGATTCAAGTCGGACAACGTCTATTTCCACAGGAAGGACAGGGAAGTGGGCAGGTCAAGGTGGACTTTTTCCAAGAAGTTCAAGCTCGTGATAGATTCGATGATGAGCTTTTCGTATTTCCCCATAAAGTTCATGTCGGGATTCGGAGTCGCGATGGCGATACTCGCGTTCATTTGGATAATAGAGGTACTGATAGAGTTCTTCGTAGTCGGAACGCCCGTGCGTGGATGGTCGACCCTCATGTGCCTTGTGCTGTTCTCGACCGGCATAATACTTCTGATGCTCGGAGTGCTCGGGGAATATCTGTGGCGCACGCTTGATGCCACGAGGAACAGGCCCGTGTACATCATCGACACGGTAAAAGAGGCAGGTAAGAAGGAATGATGACTACTTATATATTCATATTCCTGTTTTCGTCATTCATATCGGCACTGTCACAGATACTGCTGAAGACCGCCGCCGGGAAGCAGTACAGTTCGTGGATATATGAATATCTCAACGTCAGGGTGATATGTGCATACGGCATTTTCTTTCTCGCATCGCTTATCACGGTGTTCTGCTACAGGGTGCTGCCGCTCTCTGTAGGAGCGATGCTCGAGGCAAGCGGATATGTGTTCGTGACTGTGCTCGGGCGGCTGATACTAAAGGAATCCGTTTCACGGCAGAAGATACTCGGCATGGTGCTCGTTGTGCTCGGAGTGGTCATCGTTGCCGTCTAGCTTATGATGAAGTTTCTGAAAAAGAATTATCCGTATATTGTCTTTGCAATATGTTTCATATGTCTTTTTGTAAGGTCACCTCTGGGCTTTTGCTGGTCGGATGAGAGCTTTTACGTATCGACCGCGGACCGGTTCTTCCGGGGTGCGGTGCCTCTTGCTGACGAGTGGTACAGGACTCAACTGTCATCGCTCGTGATGCTTCCGTTTTATGCCGCATTTACCGCGGTTACCGGAGGGAATGACGGTGTCATTCTGTATTTCCGCATACTGTATCTTCTCCTTTCATCATGTGTGGCCCTTGTTTTTTATAACGTCTTAAAGAAGGATAGGCCTGCATATGCTGCGGGCGCGGCGTCTGTTTTCATCATGTGCTATGCGCATCTTAACAATGCGACTTTTTCCTACTACATGCTTTCATATCTGTTCCTTGTCCCTGCGCTGATACTCATATATGACAGCCGCGGGAAAAACGGAAGGGGACAGCTGGTCTTTGCGGGAGTGCTCGTGGCGCTTTCGGTCCTGTGCATGCCTGCATTTTCGGCCGGCTATGCTGCAGCTGCCGTTTTGGCGCTCCTATATTTGATCGTATCGGGACAAAAACGGTTAAGGGATGCGGCAGATCCCGCTTTTGTCAGGAAGGCACTGCTTTACACGTTTATCGGGATACTTATACCGGCTGTGGTCTTCGGGATATATCTGCTTGTCCGCGTCGGTATCGGAAGGCTTGCCGAGACGCTTCCGTATGCGTTGATAGACAGGGAACACTCAAACACGCTCGGATACTACATCAGAAAACCGCACCGGAGCCTTATGGAGGTGTTCGGTCCGCTCACATACTGCTCATATGCGCTGATCGCTGTTACGGCGGCATTTGGCAGGCGGCTTAAGCGGCATCCCCTCTGGGAGATAGTGGCAGCGGCCGATACGGTACTCTTTATCCTCATGGCGGTCAGGGCAATGGGACATACCGGATATATCCAGGCGGTCTTCTTCCTGTTCATGCTGCCGCTATACTTCATTTCTGAAAAGAAGGATACGGCCCTGTTTTTACTGACGGCGGTCCCTGCGGTCCTTGTAGCCTTGATATACAGCTTTTCTTCAAGCGATTTTCTGTATGTCATGGCTATAGGATTTTCTATAGGAACCCTTGCCGGCCCGTGCATCATCTATGATCTTGCAACGGGAAATGAAGCACCGACAGGTCTTTTCAGAAGATCAGCAGCCACCGTCCTTGCCGCGGTGTGCGTTTTCTGCCTCGCCGAGACCTTTGTGCTCCGGATGGTGAACGTCTACAGGGACGCCCCCATAGGAAAGCTCCGCGAAGCCATAACGCACGGCATAGCAAAGGGACTGTACACTACCGAAGAACACCTTGCCATGTATGACGATGTATATGAGGTGATAGACGGATATTTAAGTGACGCCGGAAGCTTCGTGCATGTCAGCCACAACCCTGCCGGGAACGTCCTGTTCTCGAAGATACTTCCGTGGGGATATGCCGCAACACCGCTTGACTGCGCATATCCGACGACATGGAGGGCGACGGCCTATGACAACGCCCAGCTCGAAAAATATTATGAATTCAATCCCGAGGCGGTCCCGGATGTTATAATGGTGCTCGATGAGCAGTACGGTTCATATGACGCATCGGGTGATGTTGAGGATGACCATGTTCCCAATCTCGACGAGATGCCGGATTACTGGAAGGACTATATAGAAGAGATGGGATTTTCAAAGACAAGGGTCAGATGCGGATATATCTACATGAAATGAGAAGGCACGGACTGTCCGGCCGGAAAGGAACAGATGATATGGTACCGGTAAACGAATTGATAAGAGGCTTTTCGCTGTATCAGAAAGAATATGAGGAAAAGGCACTCGAGGTGCTGCGAAGCGGATGGTACATACTCGGGAAGGAGGTCGCCGCGTTTGAGGAAGAGTTTGCGGCAAAGCTCGGCCCCTGCTCGTGCGCGGGAGTCGACAACGGCCTTGATGCCATAACCCTCGGACTTACCGCATCAGGGATAAAAGAGGGAGATGAGGTGATAGTCCAGGCTAACGGCTATATAGCGACCATGCTCGGAATAATGCAGTGCGGGGCTTCGCCGGTGTTCGTTGAGCCTGATGAGTATTATGAGCTCGATGCCGCAAGGATAGAAGATGCCATAACACCCAGGACGAAGGCTGTGCTCGTGACTCACCTTTACGGACAGGCAACGAGGATGGATCCGATCCTTGAGGTATGCCAAAAGCACGGACTCGACCTTTTCGAAGACTGTGCGCAGTCGCATTTTGCGCCTTATAACGGAAAGAACACGGGGCTTTTCGGAAAGGCTTCCTTCTTCAGCTTTTATCCGACCAAGAACCTCGGCGCGTTCGGAGATGCCGGCGCGGTTGTCTCCACGGATCCGGACATAATACAGAAAGTCAGGGTGCTCAGGAATTACGGGAGCGACAGGAGATACCACAACATCGAGATAGGGTACAACATGCGCCTTGACGAGCTCCAGGCAGGCCTTCTGCGCGTCCGCCTTGCACATATGGATGAGCTTTTGGCCAACAGGCGCCACATTGCCGGAAGATATCTGAATGAGATCAAAAATCCCGCCATCACGCTTCCTGCCACCGCAGAAGAGTGTGAGCATACATGGTACCAGTTCATCGTCAGGGCAGGTAACAGGAAGGGCTTTATGGAACATCTTAAATGCGAAGATGTGGCATCCGACATATCGTGGGAGGTTCCGCCCTACCTGCAGCCGTGCATGAGGGAGAAGTTCGGCTATAAGGAAGGTGATTTTCCCATCACGGAAGAGATCTGTGCGCATATCGTTACGCTTCCGATGATGGAGCATATGGAAGAGGATGAGATATCGAAAGTCATAGATGCCGTAAACTCTTACAGGGAATAACATATATTACCTATTGACATGGTGGGTATATAAGTATATTATGGTTGCAATAGTTATGAACGCAGAGACATATCGCACGAAAGGAACAATAAAAGAAAGGATATGATGGTATCGACTAAAGGCAGGTACGCGCTTCGCGTCATGGCCTGCCTGGCAGAAAATGAAGAAGGTGAGTTCATCCCGCTGAAGGACATAGCTAATTCTCAGGGGATATCCCTGAAATATCTCGAAAGCATAATGGCAGTCCTCGTACGGAACAGGCTTGTCGAAGGGGCTTCCGGAAAAGGGGGCGGATACAGGCTGATAAGGCCTGCGGATAAATACAGCCTCGGGGAGATACTGAGGGTCACGGAAGGAACGCTCGATCCGGTATCGTGTCCCGTGATCGAGGGAGGAGAGTGCGATAATTATGACCACTGCGCTACTTTCCCGGTCTGGAAGGAGCTTGCGGACGTAATAAACGGATTTCTGGACAGCAGGACGGTCGCTGACCTTGTGGCAAATAAAGGCTAGGCGTTTATGGAACGTGTGATAGCGGGGATGTCGGGAGGCGTTGACAGCGCGGTCGCCGCATTTCTCCTTAAAGAAGCAGGATATGATGTCACGGGGGTGACGCTTAGGACCTGGTCATCCGAAGAATACAGCAGATGCTGCGACGTATCCGATGCCGAGGAAGCGGCGAGGAAGATCGGGATCCCGTTCTATTCGTTCAACTGCTCGGATTTATTCCGCAAAACAGTCACCGAACCGTTCGCCAGAGAATACCTTCGCGGCAGAACGCCCAACCCGTGCATCATCTGCAACAGGTATGTCAAATGGGACAGGATGGAGATATATGCATCCCTTCTGGATGCAAAGTATGTTGCCACCGGGCATTATGCAAGGATAGTTAAGCTTCCGAACGGAAGATACACGGTAAGGTCCGCCGCGCATGAGCAGAAGGACCAGACTTACATGCTCTACAGGCTCACACAGGAACAACTGTCAAGGACGCTGATGCCGCTCGGGGAGCTTTCAAAGGACGAGGTCAGGGACATAGCAGGAACTATCGGGCTCGCTTCGGCGGATAAGCCGGATTCCCAGGAGATATGCTTTGTTCCCGATGATGATTATGCCGGATACATCGAACGAAACTCCGATGCCCCCGCATGCACTGAGGGCTATTTTGTAAATGAGGCCGGCGAGGTGCTTGGCCGGCACAAGGGGATAATCCATTATACGGTCGGCCAGCGCAAAGGCCTCGGTATCGCGATGGGCCATCCCCTGTATGTAAGCGCGATCGATGCTGAAAAGAACATCGTGGTGCTGTCGGATGAGGAGGCGCTGCTTAGGCGCAATGTGATCTGCACGGATGTCAATTTCCTCAGCGTTTCCGGGCTGTCCGAGGGAGAAAAGATAAGGTGCAGGGCGAAGATAAGGTATCATCATGAAGCAGCTCCGGCCTGGGCATCTGTAAGAGACGGCAGGCTCGTCATAGAGTTTGATGAACCGGTCAGGGCAGCCGCCCCGGGTCAGTCGGCGGTACTGTATGACGAAGATAAGAACGTTATCGGCGGAGGCATCATAGATCATGCCTGCGATCAGATATAAATAAGGCATCGCCCGATGCCTCGTAAAAAGGAGGATAAAAAAATGAAAAAAAGGATCCTGGTTGCTGCGGCAGCTGCTGTATTGGCGCTTTCGGCGCTTCTTGCGGGATGTGCGGGCAAATCGGCCGATGATAAGGTCATCAAGATCGGTGCGACCGTAACGCCTCATTCCGAGATACTTGAAAAGGTCAAGGAGAACCTTGCTTCAAGCGGATACACTCTCGACATCGTTATATATAACGATTATGTTCTTCCCAACACGGCCCTTGAGGACGGAGAGCTTGATGCGAACTTCTTCCAGCACGCTCCCTACCTTGAAGATTTTAACAAGGAGAACGGGACCCACATCGTGAGCGTTGCCCCGATCCATTTTGAGCCCATGGGCCTGTATGCCGGCAAGACGGCATCCATCGCGGATCTTGCGGACGGCGCGAGCATCGCCGTACCGAATGATACTACCAACGAAGCAAGGGCGCTTCTTCTTCTCGAAGCCAACGGACTCATCAAGCTGAAGGAAGGCTCGGGCATATCTTCAACGGTCATCGACATTGAGGATAATCCCAAGAACCTCAAGATCGAGGAGCTCGAGGCGGCACAGGTTCCCAAGGCCATACAGGACGTCGATCTTGCGGTGGTCAACGGAAACTACGCGATAGAAGCGGGACTTTCGGACCCCATCGCTGTTGAGGCATCCGATTCACTCGCAGCTGACACTTACGCCAACATAATCTGTGTCAAGGAAGGAAACGAGAACACCGAGAAGACAAAAGCCCTCGTGGATGCAATTCTTCAGGACAACATCAGGGACTTCATCAACTCATCATATAAAGGAGCCGTAGTCCCGGTATTCTGAACCCCTATGACGTAAGCCTCTGGTCCGTTATGGCCCCCGGGACTTAAGTCAGTGGTCCATTTTTCGGTCCAAAGACCTGTCAGAGGTCCAACAAATATGCACATAAAATGCCGCGGCATCTGCCGCGGCATTATTGCAGCATATGCCTAAAAATGTTATCTTATATCTGTATGCCATACAGGCAAAGATCAAATGATCGGGAGCAGTTATGATAAGACTCGAAAACGTAACAAAAATATTTCAGACAAAGGAAGGTGCCGTCACCGCCGCCGACCATGTGAACCTTGAGATAAAGGACGGGGAGATATTCGGGATAATCGGTTTTTCCGGAGCGGGAAAATCCACCCTGGTCAGATGTTTAAATCTCCTTGAGCGCCCGAGCGAGGGCGAGGTATGGTTCGGAGACCTCAACCTGACAAAGGCATCCGAAAAGGAACTGAGGGAGGCAAGGCGGAGCATCGGAATGATCTTCCAGCAGTTCAACCTTCTGTCCCAGCGGAATGTCATAGACAACATATGCTATCCACTCGAGATAGCGGGGGTTGACAAGAAAAATGCAAGGAATAAGGCAAGGGAGCTTTTAGACATCGTCGACCTTAGGGACAAGGAAAAAGCATATCCCGCACAGCTGTCCGGAGGACAGAAACAGAGGGTTGCCATAGCAAGAGCCCTTGCAACGGATCCGAAGGTGCTCCTTTGCGATGAGGCCACGAGCGCGCTCGATCCGCTCACTACGAGGAACATCCTCGAACTTCTCAAGGACATCAACAAAAAGCTCGGAGTCACAATCGTCATCATAACGCATGAGATGAGGGTCGTGGAGCAGATATGCGACAGGGTCGCGGTAATGAGCGAGGGCGTTGTCGAGGAGAGCGGTACCGTCGGAGAGATATTCAGAAATCCCAGGTCCGATACGGCCAGGAAGCTCGTGATGCCGGAACAGTCATCGGATGTGCGCACGCCCACAAAGGATTTTATCAGGATAGTGTTTGACGGGCAGTCGTCTTATGAGCCCGTAATGTCGCAGCTGGTCCTATCGACGAACATGGAGCTTAGCATATTGGGCGCGAGCACCGAGGACATAGGCGGTGCCGCATACGGACAGCTTCTCATAGAGAAGCCGGATGATGAAGAAAAACTCAGGCAGATACAGGAATTCCTGAAGAGCAAGGGAGTTCATGCGGAAGCCGTCAGCATAAAGAAGGAGTCGGACAATGGATGAAAAACTCATAGAACTGCTAGTCGGAGGCATTGGTGAAACTTTCTACATGGTCGTCGTATCAACCCTTGCGGCATACATCATAGGCATACCGCTCGGCGTCCTCGTATATGTGACGGGTGACGGCGGGATACGCGAGAATAAGCCCGTGAACATGATATTCAGCCTTATCATCAACATAGTAAGGTCCGTTCCGTTCCTGATACTGCTCGTTGCGATACTCCCGTTCACGAGGTTCGTCGTCGGAACCACCATAGGCTCGACGGCATCCATAGTGCCGCTCGTTGTCGCGGCCGCACCGTTTGTCGCGAGAATGGTCGAATCATCATTAAAGGAAGTCGATCTTGGCGTCATTGAGGCGGCAAAGGCAATGGGTTCGACCGACTGGCAGATCATATGGAAGGTGCTCCTTCCCGAAGCGCGTCCTTCGCTGCTGCTCGGGATGACGATAGCTTTTGCGACGATACTCGGATATTCCGCCATGGCAGGATTCGTCGGAGGCGGCGGCCTCGGGGCGATAGCAGTCAACTACGGATATTACAGGTACCAGACGGGAGTCATGATGATCACCGTTGCCCTTCTCGTGCTCATCGTGCAGATATTCCAGGAGGGCGGGATAAAGCTCGTCAACAGGATAGACAGGAGAATGAAGTCATGACCGTCATGGTCTTACGGACCGTGACCGGTATTATGAATATATTATTAAAAAACGGGCCATGCCCTGACGTGAGGTGACAGAAAATGAAGAACAGAAAAACAAAGTCTCTGAGGACCGAGCTTCTCGTGATCACTCTTGTGAACGTTATCGTTATCGCAGTGATCATCGGAGCCATTGCAGCGGTGAGCACCAACAAGCTTGTCCATGATAAGGCTGAGCAGAGCCTTAGGAACAAGACGATGGTAACGTCTGACGAGCTTGATACGGAGATGAGCAGGGTCGAGACAAGCGTTTCCATACTTGCCGATGCCGTCATGGATAATCTTGACTGGAACTCATTTACCTCCTCGCCTTCCGGCGTTGATGCGCTTACCGAGAGCGTTCGCCAGACCGCGATAGACTGTGCGAAGAACACGGCAGGTGCGATAACGTATTATGTACGGTACAATCCGGATTTTGCTTACCCGACATCGGGTATTTTCGCGCAGCTGAACGATTCGGGAGATTACGATCAGCTGACGCCCACCGATTTTACGGAGTTTGACAAGGATGATACGGCGGTAAGCTGGTATTACGGCCCTGTAAACTACGGAAAGCCGATATGGATGAGCCCTTATTACAATTCGAACATAGACGTCTATATGATCTCGTATGTCATACCGCTGTTTTATGAAGGAAAATCGGTAGGCATAGTCGGAATGGACATATCCCTCGAGAACATTAACGGTATAGTCGGAAACCTTAACACCGCAAACGAGAAGGGCTTTCTGCTTACGGCCGAAAATACCACGCTGAACCATCCATCCCTTTCTGACGGAGATGCATTCCCGCTGCAGTTTGCCGGAGATGACGGATATGTCACGGAAGGTGGCAGCGTATATGTATATGATACGCTCCGGAACGGTTTCAAGGCAGTCCTCATGACAGATTCAAAGAGTGTCAACAGTGAAGCCAATTCACTTCATATCAAGCTCATAATCGGATCTTTGGCAGGCATTCTGTTTGGTGCCGTCTTCGGTTTCATCTTCATAACAAGGCTCATCAATCCCCTCAAATCCGTGACCGATATCGTGGATCAGATGGGACAGCTCAACCTGCGGGTAGACGAGGGTGAGACTGCAAAGCTTACTAAGATCGACAACGAGATAGGGCAGATAGCAAAGGCGGTCGCCAATCTCAAAACGATACTCACCGGTGTCGTCTCCAGCCTTACGGAATCAGCATCGACCCTTGAGAATACGGTCGGAGAGCTTACGACGAACACGACCAGGACGATGGACATAATGGATACCATTGATGCGGCCTGCCGTGATATCGCGCAGGGAGCCATGGAACAGGCGGACAGCACGAGTGAGGCTACCGAATCCGTCAAGGAGATGAGCGAACTCATCAGCGCATCCAAGACAAGGCTTGACGGCATAAGGGGAACATCCGACAGCGTCAGGGAATCCACTCATTCTGCGGGTGACGGGCTGAAAAAGCTTCAGGAATCAAACCTCAAGGTCACACAGGTTACGGATGAGATAGCCGATGCGATTTCAGGCACATCCGAATCCGCAGACAAGATCAAGGAAGCTGCAAACCTTATAACGAGCATTGCGGGGCAGACAAACCTCTTATCGCTCAATGCGTCCATAGAGGCCGCAAGGGCGGGTGAGGCCGGAAGAGGTTTCGCGGTCGTCGCGACCGAGATATCAGACCTTTCGGAAAAATCAAACCAGGCTGCATCCGAGATACAGAGCATCATCGAAGAACTTGTCACCAATTCGGAGCAGTCGGTTGCCAAGATCAAGGTCGCCAAGCAGATAACCGAACAGCAGACGCAGCTGCTTGCCGATGCGATGAGCGAGTTCGGAACCGCAAGGGGCGGACTGGATGAAAGCATACAGGGCATATCGGATGTCGGAGATGCAACCGACCGAATAGATTCATCAAAGCAGAGCGTATATGAGGCGGTATACGGCCTTGCTTCCATTGCAGAGGCAAATGCCAATTCCACTCAGGAGACTGCCGAAAGCATATCAAGGGCAAAAGAATGTGCGGCAGACGTTGACACGAAGGCACGCGAACTTTCGAAGACCGCAGCGGCACTTTCGGAAGAAGCATCACGCTGGACACTTTAAGAATAGTATCGGAAAACGGAAACTATGGCTAAGAACAACGTAAACGAGATAAGCTGTCCTGCCTGCGGTGCACCGATGAAGTTCGATGCCGCGAGCGGCAAAATGCTCTGTGAATGGTGCGGAACCACTATGGACATAGAACCAAAGTCCGAAGAAACTTCCGATGCCCCCAAAACATCGGACTCGGAAAAGGAAGTTCTCGAGGGCTTTGATTTTGCAAGCCTCGGCGATCAGGCTCAAGATCCCGATGCCGAGGATGTTCCGATCTATCACTGCAAATCATGCGGCGCCGAGCTTATCGCGCCGCCCGAACAGATGTCGATGAGCTGCCCGTACTGCGGCAGCAATGTCGTGCTGACCCAGAAGGTATCGGGAAAACTCCGTCCCGACGGGCTTATACCGTTTAAGATCGACGCAAAGAGCCTTCCGGATCATATGAAGAAATACTACCGTGACAAGGTGCTCCTTCCCCGTAAGTTCTTTTCCGAGAGCACTATGGGAAAGATCACCGGGGTTTATGTGCCCTTCTGGGTGTTCTCGGGAAACATTTCCGGAAGTCTTTCATACCGCGGCGAAAAGGTTTCGAGCAGCCGTGAAGGAGATTATATCGTAACGACGACTTCCGAATATGATGCGGAGCGCGATGTGTCAATGAATTTCGAGAACGTTCCCGTTGATGCGAGCGGCAAGATCAAAGATGAGCTCATGGATTCCATAGAGCCTTTTGATATGTCGTCTGTTGTCGATTTTGATATGCGCTATCTGGCCGGGTTTGTCGCGGACCGCTTTGATGAGGCGGGAGATTCCATTGCGGACCGGGCAAAGAAAAGAATGTTCCAAACGGCTGAATCTGCCGTGCAGTCGAGGATAAGCGGATATACAAGCGTAAGGAAGCAGGGCGGACATCTGACGGCTGATATAAAAGCACGGTATCTGCTGTTTCCCGTTTACCGGTTCAAGATCAGATTTGATAAAAAGAAATATGAATTTGCAGTGAACGGACAGACCGGGAAGGTGGTCGGAACGCTTCCGACCGACAGGAATGTCTGCATACGGTATTACGTGACTCATGCGCTCTATGCACTTGTTCCGGTGGTCGGAGCTTTTGTGGCATGGTATCTGATGGGGAGGTAGGATATGAGAAAACTGTTTGTTCCGTTGTTCATATCGCTGGCTCTTGCGGCTTCCCCTGCCTTGGCATTTACCGTTCAGGCCGAAGAAGAGTGGAGCGAAGCATATTACCGCGTGTATGATCAGACCGGAGAGCTTTCCGATGCGGAACGTGATGATCTCGACAGTGAATGCATCGGATTCATGAAGACATACGGGACCGATATAGCGCTCCTGTCCGTGACGGAGGCTGATTACGAAGGGAGTACTCTTGCCGAATGTGCAAAGAGCTGCTACGAAACGAATGGCTACGGATATGGGGAAGACGGTTCGTGCATCATACTGATATGTGATGTTGAGAACGAAAAAGCCGAGTTTGTGACTTTCGGCGGAGCCGAGGGAAGGATCCCTCAGGATTATTATGACTTCGTTAAGAGCCGGATATTCGGATATATGGATGAGTACGGGGTATACGGAGTTCTGTACAGTTCAAAGAGGTATCTGACCAATTACCTTGACGGAAAGGTGGGGCAGCAGCCGCAGGCGGATGAAGCTTCCGCGGAGGATACTGCCGGAGATGAGGTTTCGAAGCTTGCTCCGGAAGATGTGATTGCGGAGCCGGAGATTACAACGGAAGATGACAAAGTGCCGGATGCGTCTGCCGATGCCGAAAGGCCGGATACGGATTCCGATGGCGAAAGGCCTGAAGCGGGCGCAGATCCCGGCAAGCCGGCATGGTATGTCAATGACCTTTCACATTTTGAACTGTTTCATGACGAAACCGCACCGCGCATCAAAGATGATGCCGGGATATTCACGCCGGCCGAGATCGATGTCATGTCAGACCGACTGTGGGAGATAAGGGATGAGCTTGACAAGGATATAGTCATATTTACGGACACTTCGACCTACGGTCTCGAAAGAAATGTATATGCCGCCGACTACTTCGAGATGAACGGCTACGGAACAGGCGATGAACACGAAGGTGCCGTACTGTTCATATGCATGGATCCCAATGACAGGGGCTGGTACTGCAGCTGCATGGGAAGCGTGACAATGGGCCTTTATTCAGAGGAAGTTGCAAACGCGATCGATGACGAGCTTTATGAATATATGGCCGCCGGGACGTACGGTGAAGGCGTGGCGGACTGGATAGAAAACTTCAGCAATATGTACAGACGGGGCAATCCCTTTGCCCCCGACTGGCTCGAAGACGGAAAACGCGGCATATTCCGCGATATGTCGGGCAGGCATATAGATGATACGGCTCATTATCTTGAGGATGATGAAGCGTCCCGGCTCGAGGAGCATGCAAAAGAGCTTTCGGACCGTTACGGCACGGATGTCGTGATACATACCGCAAGCGCTGCCGCCGCCATAGGGATGACGGTGGATGAGTATGCCGAAAAGTATTACACATATAACGGTTATGGCATGGGAGACAAAAAGGACGGCCTGGTGCTCGTAATCCTTAACGACGGACAGAAGAACACGAGGGTCTCCTGCCTTTACGGTGAGGGCGGCGGACTTTCCAACCTGACGGAAGTCAACCGTTCGAGGATACTAGGTAACATTAATGACAGGGCAGGAAGCAACGGAGAATTTTATAAGGCGTTCGACGGCTATTTAGACCAGCTCGGCTCTATGTATAAAACGGGGCGTGTTCCCCGCACGGGATGGTACTGGTCGCTCGCCTCGATACTCGGACTTATAGGCGGACTGACAACGGGAGGTTTTTCGCTCTCGGGAGCAAGATCGAAGATGGAAACCCCCGCGATCAAAACAGATGCGGATATGTACCTTATCGCCGATTCGATGGATATCTCGGGGCCGGACAGATATGTAACGAGCCATACGAGCAGGAAGTACGATCCGGTAGTGAAGTCAAGCTCGTCCTCATCGGGTTCTTCGTCGTCGGGCAGGTCTTCATATTCCTCGAGCTATTCAAGCTCGAGCGGACATTCACATTCGGGATCGGGAAGGAATTTCTGATATTTATGATCACTGAAGGGATAGGACAATGAATTCAGCAGCAGTGGTATCCGCGGTATTATCGATGCTCGCGGGCATAGGAATTTTTCTTGTGGCATGCTCTACCATGAGCTCCAACCTTGAGGCGGTAAGCTCCAGCAAACTGAGGGCGCTTTTCAGGAAAGTGTCGGGAAAAAAGCTGATAGGCGTCGGGATTGGTGCGGTCACGACCGCCGCCATACAGAGCTCGGGCGCCACATCGGTCATGATCATCGGCTTCGTAAACGCCGGGATCATGTCACTTGCGCAGGCCGCGACGGTCATATACGGAGCCAATGTCGGTACCACGGTCACGGGCCAGATAGTAGCGCTTGGAATGACCGGGAGCAACAGGATATCCACAACCGTCATCTTTTCGGCTTTTGCCGGAGTGGGCGCGCTCATATCGCTCTTTTCCGACAGGGATCAGATAAAGCGCTGGGGCGGGATCTTCTCCGGATTCGGAATGCTGTTCGTGGGACTTTCCATGATGAGCTCGTCCATGGAGACATTTTCCGCGCTGGACGCCGTAAAGGTATTTTTAGCGGGAATCAATAACGTGATACTGCTCGTGTTCGTCGGAGCCGCTTTTACAGCCATTATCCAGAGCTCCTCGGTAATGACATCCATAGCCATCACCATGGTCGTCACCGGACTCATCACGCTCGACCAGGGCATATATCTTACCATGGGATCCAACATAGGCTCGTGCGTAGTGGCATTGATCGCCGGACTCGGGGGAAGCAAGAATGCCAAAAGGACCGCGCTCATCCATCTGCTCTTTAACGTGGGCGGCGTGGCCGTCTTTATGGTGATGGGATTCCTGCTGTCGCTCATTAGCGGCGGGAGCATCGATTACGGAAAAATATTCGCCCGCCTGTTCCCGGGCGTTCCGCAGATACAGCTCGCCATGTTCCATACCATTTTCAATACCCTGACGGTACTGCTCGTGCTGCCTCTTACCGATATGCTCGTCAGCATCGTAACGAAGCTCATTCCCGACAGGGAAGAAGATGATGCCAAGGAACCTGAGGGAAGGCTGTATTACGTCGACAGGAACATGCTGAAGACGCCGCCCATCGCGGCCATGCAGCTCAAGAAAGAGATCATCAACATGGCGGATATCGCCATGCGCAATTACACCACATCGCTTGATACCATATGCAATCTTGATTTTTCAAAGCAGGATCAGTTTGATAAAAACGAGAAGGAGCTTGATTTCATAAACAGGGAACTTGTGAAATTCGTCGTAGAACTGTCCAAGCTTCCGCTCAGCGAGAAGGACCATAAATATGTCTCGACCACTTTCCACACGATAAGCGACCTCGAGAGGGTAGGAGACTATGCCGAAAACATCATGGAATATGCCGACACGCTGAAATCCGAAAATCAGGGATTCTCGGAATCGGCCATTTCCGAGATCGCGTATATGAGGGAGCACATTGAAAAGCTGTTCGGTGAGATCATAAAGGCCTACACTATGAAAGACAAGCAGGCACTTGCGGAAGCTCACAAGACCGAGGATGAGATCGACAGGATAACCTCAAGGATGGAAGAAAATCACATCTTACGCCTTAACAAGGGAATATGCACTGCCATAGTCGGTTCCCAGTACATGTCTCTGGCGTCGAACTCCGAAAGGATAGCAGACCACCTGATAAATATGGGCAAAATGGTCAACGAATGGTAGACGGATAAAAGCCGTTGACATTTCGGATCTTTTGCTGCACAATATCTATGAACATATAAGTAAAATGTTCATAGATGATTTTCTGCTGCATGGATTTATAGCATGGCGTGCCGGAGGGAGACGATGGGAAAGGCATTCACCGATGAAGAACGTAAAGAGGCACAGGAAAGGCTGAGGCGGACCGGCCTTCGGCTTTTTAGGGAAAAAGGCATAAAGGGAGTGTCGATCAGGGAACTCACGAGTGCGGCATCCATTTCACAGGGAGGATTTTATACGTTTTATAAGAACAAGTATGATTTCCTCATTGACATTACCGAGTTCAGGATCAGGGAGAAGCTTGCCGTCATGGCCAAGGAGGCGGAAGGGTCATCGGATGATCCTGTGGCATATCTTGCGGAGCAGATGTACACGGAGGGGATGCGCCTTACCGAAAATCTCGCGTTTGATGATGAGAAAAGCGGCACCCTGTCTTTTTATTTCAGCTTAAGAGCGGAAACTGCGGACCGCATCAGGAAACACTATATGGACTATCTGCAGAACCTGTTTGAACTGTGGAGGAAGAGAGGATACAAGGTTGAAGCTGACGCGGAAGGACTTCTGGCCGCGGTCCGGACGGAGGGCGTTCTGATCGCAAATGCGTCGCGCCTTGATGGCACGTATCTGCCGCAGATACTGAAGGTTTTCTGTGAGAGCACCGTTGATGCATTTGTGAGCGCTGTAAAATGAAAATGAACGTTAATTCGGAAAAATACAGGAGGATAACCGAGGACAGCCTTTATCCGCTGCTATGGTCTCTTGCGGTGCCATCGATGATCGGCATGATGGTAAGCTCCGTCTACAGCATGACGGATACCTTCTTCATCTCAAAACTTGACCGTACCGACCTTACCGCTTCGGTCGGGGTAGTGTTCGCCTTCATCTCCGTTGTTCAGGCCATAGGGTTCTGGTTCGGCTATGGTACCGGCAACCATGTTTCAAAATATATCGGAATGGGACTCGCTGAAGAAGCCGACAGGATGACATCGGTGGGCGTATTTCTTGCACTTGCTTTCGGATGTGCCGCGATGATACCGGGGCTTATCTTTGTAAGGCAGCTCGCCGTCCTTCTGGGTGCGGGAGCCGGAGAGGGCCTTATGAGTGCGACCGTAGCGTACCTTCGCATCACTCTTTTGTCGGTTCCGATTATGCTTGCCGCCAATGTGCTCTATAACGTGCTGCGGCTCCAGGGATCGGCAAAGGACAGCATGACCGGGCTTTTAGCCGGAATGCTCATCAATATGGCACTCGATCCCGTGTTCATACTGGCTTTTCATATGGGTGTTGCAGGTGCGGCACTTGCAAGTCTTGTGGGGCAGACGTGCGGAGCCGCGATCCTTCTTGGCAGGATGGGAAAGGCCGGGAATACGGCCGTTGTGATATCGCTTATGAGGCCGAGACCGGATCTTATCAAAGACATCCTTTGTGGCGGCGCACCGAATTTCTGCAGGCAGGGCATCAGCAGCATTTCTTCCGTGCTTCTCAACAACATAGCCGGAGGATTCGGCGAGGAGACAATCGCCGGAATGACGGTTGCAATGCGCATCATCTCAATTGGATATGCGCTCGTGATAGGCTTCGGACAGGGCTTTCAGCCGATATGCGCCATAAACTTCGGAGCGGGAAAATACGGCAGGATAAAGACGTCCTTCCGTCACGCCCTGGTAACTTCAACGGTATTTCTTTGCGTATCATCCGCCGTGATCTTTGCCTTCGCAAATGACCTGGCAGGTGTTTTTTCCTCGGAGGGCGCGGTGGCTGCTGTCGTGGCGGATATACTCCGCTCTCAGGCGGTAAGCCTTCCTTTCATGGCTTACTACATCCTGATAGGGATGCAGCTTCAGAACATCGGACGCTTCGGTGCGGCAACGGCGGTTACCGTGGCACAGAACGGCACATTTATGATTCCGGCGGCGCTTCTTCTCTCGTATTTTTTCGGATACAGGGGGCTTGTATGCTTAAGGCCGGTATCTGACATATGTGCACTTGTATTTTCAATGATCATAGGGGGCAGGATCGTAAACAGTGTCGTTACAAAAAGGCGGACGGAAAATGAATGAATATATTTTGGAATTTGACAGGATAGGAAAGGATGATATTTCTTCCGCAGGCGGCAAAGGAGCCAACCTTGGCGAGATGACCGCGGCAGGGGTTCCCATTCCGTACGGCGCAGTCCTTTCGGCCGGGGCATACGGCCGCTTTATGGAATATAACTCGATAGATACGGAACATGCAGGCGCCGCGGATATAAGAAGCAGGATATTAAACGGTGAGATCCCGGATGACATGCAGGAAGAGATACTTTCATTTTACCGTTCAATGGGAGGAGTTCCCGTGGCGGTGCGTTCATCCGCGACTGCGGAAGACCTTGAAGATGCAAGCTTTGCAGGGCAGCAGGAGACGTACCTTAATGTGAGGTCGGATGAGCAGCTGCTCGAAAAGATAAAGGAATGCTATGCTTCCCTCTGGGGAGACCGGGCGGTCAGCTACCGCGAAAAGAACGGATACGGGGGCCGGAAGGTTGCGCTTGCTGTAGTCATACAGCAGATGATCGAAAGCGAGTGCGCAGGGGTGCTTTTCACCAAAGACCCTTCCGCCGGTACGGATGAGATCGTCATAAACGCATCCTACGGACTCGGGGAGGCGGTAGTGTCCGGAATAGTGAGCCCCGATGAATACCGTTTTGATCGTTCGGGGAGGCTGGTCAGTGCAGTCATCGGCACCAAGGAAGTCATGATTGTTTATGACAAAAACGGCACGAAAAAGATCGGCGTAAGTGAGGAAAAGAGAAAAGAACGTGTGCTTTCGGATGAGACGGCGGCAAGGCTCATAAAGGAAGCGCTCAGGATAGAAGCCCACTACAAACATCCGGTGGATATCGAATGGGCGGTATGTGCTGACACGATCTATATCCTGCAGGCCAGAAGCATCACCACGCCCACCGGTTCCATTGGCCGGATATTTACCGATGCGGATTTTGAAGGACTCCCTGAGATAAAAGCGGCGTCCGGCAGGATGAGGGAGAACGTGCTGTTCAACTTGGAGAAGATGCCGCGCCCTTATCTGCCGCTCGACCATGATTTTGGCGACAACGTGGGAAGGCAGAAGGAGAGGCTCCTGTCGCAGTTCGGGATCGATATGAAGGAGATGGTGCCGATCGACAAAGACGGCATATCCTCATTCGGCATCGGCGGTTTTGGGCTTAACCGGAATATATTCGGGATCATAAAGAACATAATGGCCCTAAAGGATGATGAGGCTAATATAAAAGCTGCCGACAGATGTCTGGATGAATGTACCAAAAGGCTTGAGGCTGAAATGCAGACAGAGCATAATACGGTGGCCGAACTCGGAGAAGCGCTTTCGCGCATGAATGACCTTATAGGAGATACGGCCTATGCCAGGTTCAGATATGCGATCTTCCCGCAGGTGATCGAGAATATCGGGATAGACAGGAAACTGAAAAAAATCGATAAGGACCTTGTCTCTTTTGACCTGATGGAAGGACTGTCCTATGTCACGGCCGACATAAACCGGGAAATGGCCGGCCTTGCCGAAATGATACGCAATGACGGCACTCTTTTTGATGATGTCATGAAGCTTGGATTCAGAGACCTGACTGAAAGGCACGCCGGCCTTTCAGAAGCCTTTTCCGATTTTCTGGAAAAATACGGGAACAGGACCGACAGTAACTGCTATTGCTTTACATCGCGCTCATGGAATGAAGATCCCGACAGGTTCCTCGCCACGCTGAGAACACTTGTCCGCAATCCCGGCCTTCATATCCCCACAAAGGAAGAGGGTGAGGCAATGTTTGAAGAGCTGATGATGAGGATTAAGAATACTCTTGGCAGGAACTATCCGGCTTTTGAAAAGAAGGTGATAGCGGTCAGGCATTACCACTATATACGTGAGTCCACCCAGTATCTCTGGGAGAGCATATTTGCATACTGCAGGACGCTTCTTTGGGAATGTGCAAAAAAGCTCGGAGAGGACTACGACAGCCTTCTGTACCTGTTCGCGGATGAGTTTTATGATGTCTGCAAAATGGGCGTTGCGGATGCAGGACGGCTGATCGGGCGCCGCAAAGAAGCAAGGCCTCTTGCCGTTGCCTACTGGAACAGGTGCATAGATAAGACGCTTGCATCATCCGGAAACCAAATATCGGGAGTCGGAGGAAGCGCGGGATCTGCAGGAGGAAGGGTAAAGATAGTAAGATCGCCGGACGAATTCGGAAGGCTTGAGCCCGGAGAAGTGCTCGTATGTCCTTATACCGATCCGGAGTGGACACCGCTCTTTACACTGGCATCGGCGGTTGTCGTGGATACCGGAGGGACGCTTAGCCATGCGGCCATAGTTGCGAGAGAGTATAAGATCCCCTGCGTCCTCGCAACGGGCAATGCGACCGCACTTCTTAAGGACGGAGACTCCGTCATGGTGGACGGCACGGCCGGGACGGTCTACCGTGTATGACAAAAAACTTGACAGGGGATAGAGAACGGTGTACTCTTATGCAATGAGAGAACAACGTTCACCTATCGGCAGAGGTTTATGAATTATGCCAAGGGACAAGACTGAAAGCCATGAGAGAATAGTCGGGGCTGCAAAAAAAGAGTTTCTTGAGTACGGATTTGCAGACGCATCCCTGCGCAGGATCGCGGCCGATGCGAAGATCCAGGTCAGCGGGCTTTACAGGCATTTCGCCAGCAAGGAGGAGATGTTCGCGGATCTGGTGGAACCGGTGGTTGGCGGATTTTACTCACTGTATTCACAGATAGAGGATGAATACTTTGAAGGACTCAGAAATGCGGATGAGTCATTTGAGATGAACGGACATGATGAGACGGTCCGGATCATGGAATATATATATGACCATCACGACGAGTTCGTGCTGATCATCACGAAGTCTTCCGGCACAAAATATGAAAATTTCAGGCATGACATAGCAAAGCTTGAAGAGGAAGTGACCCTGCGTTACATGGAAAGCCTTAAGTCGGCCGGCTATCACGTAAAGGACATAAACAGGAATGAGTTCCATCTGCTCGTCACGGCTTACATAGAATCCGTTTTTCAGGCGGTATCACACGGATTTTCGCAGGATGAGGCAATGCATTACGCCCGGACGCTTGAGGATTTTTACGGACCGGCATGGAGAACATGGTTTGGGATATGACTTTCTGACATAAGCCCCAAATATGAGGGGCTTATATTTAAAAGGCAGTGTTAGCAAATGCTAACATACGTTCGGACTTGGCCGTCCGGGAACAGGAGAAGATATGCAGAACATTTTGGTCATAGCGGTACTTTTTGTCATTGTAGGGATTGCCGTATACGGAACCGTAAAAAGGATAAGGTACGGATCGAGCTGCTGCGGCACAAGGGATGCGGCAGAGAAAAAGGTCAAAGTCTCAGACAGGAACAGGGCCAACTATCCGTACACATATGTCCTTGCCGTTGACGGCATGCACTGCAGCAATTGTGCAAGAAGGATCGAGAATGCTTTCAATAAGACCGGCGGAAGATGGGCCGTGGCAGATGTCGGCAAAAAGGAAGTAACGCTCCTTTCCAAACATGAGGAGAGTGAGGCTGAGCTTATAAATATAACCGCGCAGGCAGGTTATACCATGCTTTCATTTTCGAGAAAATAGGAGGATATGAAGATGAGTTTATCGGAACTGAAAAAGGATTCCACCGGGATCATCACATCCCTCAGAGGAGACCGGCGCTTTATGAGCAGGATTACATCCATAGGACTTACTCCGGGATGCACGGTGACGGTCATCAAGAACGAGAAGAACAGACCGCTTCTCGTTTATTCCCGTGACACGATGATCGCACTCAACAGGTCGGAGTGTGAAATGATAGAAGTTAAAGGAGGTACGGCTAAATGACGGAAAAGGGAGAAACAGTGATCGCGCTGCTCGGGCAGCCTAACTCAGGAAAATCAACTCTTTTCAATGCACTCACCGGAATGAAGCAGCATGTGGGCAACTGGCCCGGCAAGACGGTCGAGAAGAAAGAGGGGAACTTTGAACATAACGGCACGCATTATCTTGTCGCAGACCTTCCCGGGACATACAGCCTGTCTGCAAATTCCGACGAAGAAATGATCACCCGCGACTATATCGCATCGGGAAAGGCGGATGTCGTGTGTATCCTTGCGGACAGTTCCCAGCTTGAGAGAAGCCTTTACATGCTGGCCGACTACGCCGGGATAACCGTTCCGTGCTTTCTCGTTCTGAACATGAGCGATGTGGCGGAAGAAATGGGAAAGCGGGCAGATGCAAAGGGGATCGAAAAAAAGCTCGGCATCCCCGTTGTTTCATTCTCGGCACCCGATACAAAATCCTACGATAAGTTTTATGATGCCCTCGAGCGCGCAGTCAGGGGAAAGACTGCAGTTGACGCTTCGGGGCTTTTTGAAAGATACGAAAAGATAGATGCCTATGGCACGATCAAGTCGCTCATCCCCGACAATATCATCAGGGGATATTCGGGCGCATGGCTTGCGGCAAAGGCCGTTGAAGGTGATGAGCCCGTCATAGCAAGGATAAAAGCGGCTGTTTCCGATGAGGATAAAAAAGCCCTCGACACAGCTATATCATCCGTTGACAAGGGAGTTGTCATTACGGGAGAATGCAAATTCGGCTGGATCGATGAACTCCTGAGCGATACAGCGCAGAAAGGCAGCAGCGGGGTTTCTCTCGGCAGATTTGACAGGCTGATCACCCACCGCATATGGGGAAAGCCGGTGGTCGTGCTCATCGTGCTATTAGGTCTTATCGCGTCATTCATTCCGGCGCTTCCGCTCATGGGCATCGGCCAGCTGATATCCAATATCCCGGATCCTCTGAGTGAAGCACTGATAGGCGCGGGGTGTCCCGCGTTCATTTCCGCACTTCTGTGCGACGTCCTGATCCGTTCCGTTTCTTTCATAGTCCAGATGCTCGGATTCGTATTTGGCGTAACCCTGGTATTCGGGATGCTCGAGGAGATCGGCGTCATGGCGCGGATATCATATGTGTTCGACAACACGATGGCCAGATTCGGGCTTCAGGGAAAATCGGTCATGCCGTTCCTCATTAGCTTCGGATGCACGATGGGCGGTGCGGCAGGAACAAGGGTCATCGACAACTGGGGACAGAAGGTGCTCACGATCGCGCTTGCATGGGCAGTACCGTGCGGAGCGGCATGGGCGGTCATCCCGATGCTTTCGACCGTGTTCTTCGGTGCATGGATGCCCGTGATCATTGCGGTGATCCTGATCGTCATGCTGCTTCATATGTGGCTTACGGCCAAGATATTCGGGCGCTCGCTCGTTAAGGCAGAAGACAGGTACGGAATGATCATGGAGCTTCCTCCTTATCACAGGCCCAAATGGGGCGCACTCCTTAGGTATGTGTTCGGACGTACCAAAGACACGTTCCTGAGGGCACTCAAAGTCGTACTTGTAGTCGCGCTTGCATTCTGGCTGCTCTCATATACGTCTACGGGCGATATAACATCGAGCATTCTTTATAAGGTCGGTCATTTTATAGAACCTGTCACAAAACTGTTCGGAATGGGGTGGCAGACGTTCATGGCATTCATCGCATCAAGCCTCGGAAAGGAAGGTGCACTCGGAGTGCTGAGTACCATCTTTACCGGGTCAGGAACGATCTCGGTCGGCTCGGTTGTTGGCGGCGCTGCTGCCGAGAATATAAATGAACTGCTTGTTGCGAATGTTCCGAAGCCCGAAGCCCTTGCACTCATTTTTGCAATGACTTTCAACATGCCCTGTATCGTTGCGCTTGCGGCAACCTACCAGGAGACACATTCGGTCAAGTGGACTGCAAGGATCGCACTTTACTACACGGCTGTCGCACTGATACTGGCGGGGATAGCCTACCGTATCGGGCTTCTCATATGGTGAACTTAAAATGGAAGAACTGATAAGATTATTAAAAGACGGAAGATCACGGACCCTTGAAATGCTCGCTGCCGAACTTAATACTTCGGTTGAAAACGTAAAACGTGACCTCGTATTTTTAGAGAGGACCGGTGTGATAAGGAGGGTGGACTTTGCCGGACATTCATGCTCTGACTGCAGCGGATGCGCATCTGGCGGAAACTGCAGCGCCTGCATGCCCGAAGGGGGATTTAAGAACATGGGGACGATGTGGGAAGTCAATGCCTGATGGCAGCAGGGCGTAAATTGCGGAGGTGTTAATTATGACGGACAGAGAATATAAGGAACTTTCGCGAAGGGAATTCGCAAAGGCCGCGAAGGTATATGAAACAGATAAAGGCGGCGTTTATAAGATGTGCAAGAAGGACTATCCGGACGTTCTGACCGAGCTTGAGAAGGAACCTTTTTCGGACCTTCTGGACTGCGGATGCGGCCCCGCTCCGATGCTGACGCTCCTTCACGAGCGTTATCCGGACAGGCATTACACCGGAATAGACATCACGCCGGAGATGATTGAAGCCGCCAGGGCAAAGAACATGGATGATGTTAAGCTTGTCGTGGGCGACTGCGAAAATCTCCCGTTCGATGATGAGACATATGATGCGGTCATATGCTGCCAGAGCTTCCACCATTATCCGAATGTACAGGATTTTTTCAACAGCGTCTGCCGCGTTCTGCGTCCCGGCGGAAGGCTGATACTGCGGGACATGACCGCAAAGTCGGCAGCCGTCAGATGGTTTATGAACCATGTGGAAATGCCGATCATCAATCTTTGTGGCCACGGTGATGTCCACGTATACGGCATCGATGAAGTACGAGCGCTCTGCGCGCGTGCCGGCCTTAAACTCGAAACAGGTGAAAAAAGAGGCTTTCTAAGGCTTCACTGTGTCGCAAGAAAACCAAAATGATCCCTGAGGGGCCAAAATAGTAATGCCCCCCGGGAACTTAAGCCGAGGAAACCAAAAAGAAGGATGATGAAATATGAAAACTGATTACAGAAACTGGATGCCGAAGAATCTGGTGGCGGGTTTTGGCCGCGCGGCCGGCGTATGCCTGATACTGGGCATACTGTTTGCGGTGCTGCCGATATCCGGACCCGCAAAGAAGATACTTGTAACGGTATTTATGATCGCAATGGCCGTGCTCGCGTTCATAACACTGTGGATGTTTCTTATGTACAGAGCATTCTCGTACGACGGAAAAAGACAGATGTCAAAGCAGATCATCGAAGGGGTGGCAGCCAATGTGAAGGTACCTGACGGAGGCCGGGGACTGGATGTCGGCTGCGGGAGCGGCGCGCTTACGATAGCCTGCGCCAAAAATAATCCGGGGGCTTCTTTTACGGGGATCGACAGATGGGGAAAGGAATATTCCTCATTTAGCAAAAGCCTGTGCGAGAACAATGCCGCGGCCGAGGGAGTGGACAATACCTCGTTCATGCAGGGGGATGCCCTGAAGCTTCCGTTTGAGGATGAGACATTTGATGCGGTGACGAGCAACTATGTATATCACAATATACCGAGCCGGAACCGTCAGGAGATACTGCTTGAAACCCTGCGCATCCTGAAGAAGGGCGGGACTTTCGCCATACACGACATCATGTCAAAGGGCAAATACGGCGACATGAACGCATTTGTTAAAAGGCTGAAAGACATGGGCTACAGTGAAGTCAGGCTCATAGATACGACTGACGGAATGTTCATGAGCAGATGGGAAGCAGCATGGATGGGACTTTCCGGCTCTGCCATATTGACCGGAGTAAAGTGAAGGATGATGAAAATCATTTTGCGGAGGCGCTGAATGTCAAAAAGAGCATCTAATTTTCAAAAAGTCGTAATGTCCATCGGATACAGGGGCAAGGAGATATTCAAGCCCCTGAACACCGGGCGGATAGATGACCGTGTGGCCTGCGTCCGCGAATGGATCGCGAACATATTTTTTTACACCAAAAACGGAACGACGATCATGATCGATGCCGGATACAACTACGGCAGGCTTAAGGAAAAGATGGGCTGGCTCGGGATCGAGCCGGCCGCTGTCCGGCATATCCTGATAACTCATCAGGATACTGACCATGTGGGGGCGGTTGAGCGTGACAGCGACGGGCTTTTCAGGCATGCCCTGCTATATATCGGAGAGACCGAAAATCGGTACATGACCGGCGAGGTCCGGCGAAAGGTTATTTTCGGCCTGTATAAGCTCCCGATGGTAAGATGCGATAATGAACGGAAACTGTTAAGGGACGGGGATGTATTTTTTATCAATGATATCAGGGTGGAAGCGATCCTTGTTCCCGGGCATACATGGGGGCATATGGTCTACCTGATAGATAATGAGTATCTGTTTACGGGTGATACCATATGGTTCGGAGCGGACGGCGGATACAGCTTCATAAATTCACTCGCAGAGGATAATGAGCTTTCAAAGATGTCGCTTGCAAAGCTCGAGAAGCTGCTCCGGGAAAGAGGGCTCTCGCCGAAAGTCATAACGGGCCATACCGGATGGTCGGATGATCTTGACTTTGTGTTCGCCCATAAAGATCAGGTCTGCAACAGCATGAAAAAGCAGAAGCCCCACGACCCTAACGCACCGTACGACGGATATGACGAGTCGGATGATACGAAAGAGCGTGCGGCAAGCGGACGCCTCAAAAAAGCAGAACCCGTTAAAATATGAAATATAAAATGATGGGCTTGACAAAGGATAGGCGGTATGTTAGTTTATATATGTTAGCGAACGATGTTAGCAAACGTGCAGACAAAGGATGATACATGCCGAGAGACAAGACCGTTAATCATATCAAGATCATGGCAGCAGCCAGGGAAGAATTTCTGGAAAAGGGTTATGAGAAGGCATCAATGCGAAGCATTGCCGATCGCTGCCACCTGACGGCTGCCGGACTCTACAGGCACTGCCGGGATAAGGAAGACCTATTCTGCCAGCTCGTTTCGCCCGCCGAGACTAAACTTAAGGAATGGGCAAAGGAGCACATGCAAAGATATGCTGAACCTGTGAAGAAGGGAAGAGGTGTCACCTGGCAGGACTCCCATATCGATATGATGAGAAATCTTGTCTATCCTAACATGGAGGATTTTCACCTTCTGATCGCAAGGTCAAAAGGAAGCAGATACGAGAATTTCCTGCATGATATCACGGAAGAATCACAGAACAGATTCCTGGATTATCTTGAGGGACTCCGAAAATCCGGTGTGGACGCACCGAAGATCAAAAAAAAGCAGCTGCATCTCCTGTTCACGGCGTATCTGACAGCGCTTTTTGAACCTGTTGTCCACAACTACTCTTATAAGGATGCGGTTGATGCTCTCTTAGTACTGGAAGTTTTCTTCCTGCCCGGATGGAAGAAGCTCATGAATCTGTAAACCCTCCAAAAATTGAATAATAAACGATTGCTCACCGTCTGGTCCGTATCAGGATCAGGCGGTGAGGCCGTTTTAGGGGTTAGCTAACGCGCGGGGCAAAGTGTTAACAAAAAAGAAAGAAGGAATGATCATGAATGAAGAGGTAACAAAAGAAGAGAAGAAGTGGTTTAAGACACTGCTTTCTTATGCCAAAGGAAGCGGGGGGAGACTGTGTATTTCGGTCATTTTTTCCATGGCAAGCCTTATATCGGGGCTGGTACCGTATTACTGCGTCTACCGTATTTTGGATGTGTATATCGCGGGCTCTGCCGACAGGGGGCTTGTGCTGCATTTCTGTCTTATCGCCTTTTTTGCATATCTTGTAAAAGTCATCTGCTTCGGGATATCGACAGGCATATCTCATTATGTGGCATTCAATGTTCTTGAGGGGCTCCGGGTTAAGGTCTCGGATGTTTTTCTGAAGGCTCCGCTTGGAGAAGTATATAGGCATTCCATCGGTGAGATCAAAAGCGTGATCGTTGATAAGATCGAGGACATCGAACCCCCGCTCGCGCATGTTGTCCCGGAGGGTGCCGGACATATACTGCTTCCCATAGTCTGCTTCATCGCGCTTGCGGCGGTGGACATCCGTGCCGCGCTTGGAGCGCTTCTGGCTCTCCCTCTCGGACTCATTTTTATGATGCTCACATTTAAGCTGAGCGGGAAGAATATGACAAAATATCAGGAAGCGAATGCCGGAATGAGCAGCATGATCGTGGAATATGTGGAGGGCATCGAGGTCATAAAAGCCTTCGGAAAGGCCGGAGTGAGCTATGAGAAGTTTGCAGGGTCGATCAGGGATTACCGGGATTTTGTCATCGAATGGCTTGAATCTACGTGGATCACGATGAAGCTTGCCTTTGCCCTCATGCCCGCAACGCTTCTTGGAGTGGTTCCGGTAAGCATACTGCTCGTTCGGAAGGGCAGCATGACGATATCTGAGATGGCGCTTGCAGTCATGCTTGCCATGTCCATGGTCATCAGCATGGCAAAGATCGAGGTGTTCTCAAACGGACTGCGGCAGATGCAGTATACGGTGCTGGAGATACAGAAGTTCCTGAATATAGAAAGCCTTCCAGAACCGGAAAATGAGAAGCTTCCGGACAGTTATACGATAGAGCTTAGTGACGTTCATTTTACATATGATGACGAAGAGGGCGAGGTGCTCCACGGGATAGATCTTACAATGAAAGAAGGAAGCTTCACGGCACTGGTGGGTCCGAGCGGAGGCGGAAAATCAACCGTTGCAAAGCTTATCGCAAGATTCTGGGATGCCGGAAGCGGCTCGATCACTATCGGTGGGATCGATATCAGGGACATGAAAGTGACCTCCCTTGCGAACATCGTAAGCTTTGTGACCCAGGACAATTTCCTGTTTTCGCGGTCCATAAAAGAAAACATCAGGCTTGGCCGGCCCGGTGCATCTGATGAAGAGGTGATGCGTGCCGCCGAAGCAGCCTGCTGTGATGAGTTCATAAGAAAGCTTCCGGACGGATATGATACATCTGCGGGAGAGGCCGGAAAACGTCTGTCGGGCGGTGAGAGACAGAGGATAGCCATCGCCCGCATGATGCTGAAGAACGCTCCAATAGTAATACTTGACGAGGCCACGGCATTTACCGATCCCGAAAACGAAACGAGGCTTCAGGAATCGATCGCCAATCTGACGAAGGGCAAGACGCTTCTCGTTATCGCCCACAGGCTTTCGACGATAAAGAATGCTGATAATATCGTGGTGCTCGATAACGGGCGGGTCGTGGCCGAAGGAACCCAGCAGGAACTCATGGACGGATGCCAGCTGTATAACAGGATGTGGCAGGCTCATATAGGCGCGCGGGGCTGGGCAGCAGGAAACATGGCAGCCGGGCAGGCAAAGGAGGCATAAGATGTTCAGGACAATAAAGCGTATCATAGACTGGTGCGAAGGATTCAGAGCAAGTCTTTTTATCGGTTTTATATTTTCTTTTCTTTCATCATGGGCCGTAGCGGCACCCGTAGCTTATTCCGGATATGTGATCGGGAAGATCATAGCAGATGTCAGGAAGGGGGATGGAATCGCCCCGGAACTGGCGTGGAAGAGTTTCTTCCTTATCCTTCTGATGGTGGCAGCCAGGTTCCTGTTCGACTATCTGAAAGCCCGTTTTCATGAAAAGATCGGCTATGAACTTGTGGCAAGGGACAGGTTAAAGATAGGCGAGGCGCTTAAGCGGGTATCACTCGGGTATTTCCAGACGAACGATACGGGAAGGATATTAAATGCCATAACAACAGGACTGGCAACTTTGGAAAACATGGGCATCCGCATGGTGGACGGATTTATCGGAGGTTATCTGAATTTTCTGTGCATACTCCTGTTTCTTGCATTTATCATTCCGGAATGTGCGCTCATAGCGGTATTCGGCGTTTTCGTATCGTTCCTGTTCCTGCTTTTGATCTCGAAGCACAGCAGGGAGAATACGAAAGTTCTTAATGAAGAGAATGAGAGGCTCACAAGAGCCGCGCTTGAATACACGAGGGGACTGCCCGTTGTAAAATCCTTCGGGATGGAGGGCGCCTCCGCAAAGGATTTTAAAGATGCTTGTTCGAGTGCAAAAAAGATCGCGCTTAAGATTGAATGGGGTTTCATTCCATATAACTGCCTGCATATTTTTGCGCTCAAGGCGGCAAGCGTCTGGATGATGATCGCGGTTATGGCAGCCGGACTATCGGGGAAGCTGGAACTGTCAATGGTTCTCATAGTTTCATTCCTGTCGCTATCGATATTCAATTCCGTTGAACCTATCGCAGACAGTGCCCATGTCCTGTCGGTCATCGACAATGCATTCAATAAAATGGAGATGTTTTCCGATGTCAATCTGCTTGATGCCGGCGGATCCGACATCAAATGCGAAAATCATGATATCGAATTTAAGAATGTAGATTTTTCATATAGCAACGCGGTAGAGGCTGAGAACAGAAAGGTCCTGAAAGATGTTTCGTTTACTATCCCGGAGGGTACGACCACGGCGATCGTAGGCCCGTCGGGAAGCGGCAAGACGACGATCTGCAATCTGATAGCGAGGTTTTATGACGTAACGCATGGTATGGTCACGCTTGGAGGCACCGATGTGAGGCGTTACAGCCTCGACAGCCTCCTTTCAAACATCTCCATGGTATTTCAGAATGTGTATCTGTTCAACGATACCGTGAGGGCGAACATCTGCTTCGGCAGGGAAAACGTATCCGAGGAGGAGATGATAGAAGCGGCAAAGAAAGCGCGCTGCCATGATTTTATAATGGAGCTTCCGGACGGATACGATACCGTGATAGGTGAAGGCGGCGGGACATTATCCGGAGGACAGAAACAGAGGATATCGATAGCAAGGGCAATACTGAAAGACTCTCCGATAATAATCCTTGATGAGTCTACGGCGAGCATAGACCCTGAGAACGAGCACCTGATCCAGGGCGCCCTTTCCGAACTTTCAAAGGGCAAAACGGTGATCATCATCGCACACCGTCTTGCAACGATAGAAGCGGCAGACCAGATACTCGTGGTAGATGACGGCCGGATCGTCGAACGAGGAAGGCACAGCGAACTGGTAAGCCTTGGCGGAAGATATGCGGGCTTTGTCAGGATAAGGCAGGAGGCAGAAAACTGGCAGATCGCATAATGACCCATGGGCCAAAACGGGAATGCATGATGCACTCCCGTTTTTTTTATGCCCGGAATTATATCGGAAATGAGGAAGTGCCAAAGTGTATAAATTCTTGATTATGATTTGTGCAACCCAAACAAAGATTTAAATATTTCGATCCTGATATTGACATCAAATAATTACAGCGTTAATGTATTAACAGAGTTAATCAATTAACATCAATAAGCAATGGGAAGGATCATAATGATGGGCGAAGTCATAGTTTCAATGGAGCATATCTCAAAGTCATTTCCCGGGGTAAGGGCACTTGATGATGTCAGTTTCGAACTCAGAAGCGGAGAAGTAATGGCGCTCCTGGGGGAGAACGGTGCGGGAAAATCAACCCTCATGAAGATACTGAGCGGTGTCTACGAGAAGGATGGCGGAACGATCAGGATCATGGGCAGGGAATATGAGAATCTCAATCCTAAACAGGCTCTTGATGCCGGCGTTGCGATAATCCACCAGGAACTGAATATGTGCAAGGATCTTAATGTTTCGGAAAACATGTTTCTCGGGAGGGAGCATATCAATGGCATCGTGCTTGATAATGCCGAGATGGAAAATACTGCCCGGAAATATCTTGACGAGCTCGGAGTTGATATCGATCCGCTCGAGACTGTCGGAAGCCTGCCGGTCAGTAAACAGCAGATGATCGAAATCGCCAAAGCCCTTTCCGTAAATGCAAAGATACTGATAATGGATGAACCTACCTCGGCGCTCTCATCAAGGGAGATCAAGGAACTTTTTTCGATAATACAGAGACTGAAAAGCCAGGGGTGCGGGATCGTTTATATTTCCCACAGACTTGAAGAACTCGCACATATCACTGACCGCGTGACGATCATGAGGGACGGAAGATATATCACATCGGGTGATTTTGATTCGTTCACGATGGACGAGATCATTGCAAACATGGTCGGACGCGAGATAAAGGAGAAATTCCCGAGGATAAAATGCACCAGAGGGAAAAAGGTGTTTGAGGTGCGGGGGTTAAATGCGGGCAGGAGCGTGAGGGATGTAAGCTTTTCACTGCATGAGGGAGAGATCGTAGGTTTTGCCGGACTTATGGGAGCCGGAAGAACGGAAACGACGAGAGCTATTTTTGGTGTTGATAAGAAAGAGAGCGGAACCATAATCCTGGATGACAAAGAAGTGCGGATAGAGAATCCGATGGATGCTATAAGGGCAGGCATAGTTCTTGCACCGGAAGACCGCAAGAAAGACGGTCTGTGCACTAAGCTCACCATCCGGGAGAACGTGGCGCTTCCCAACCTTGACATGATATGCGGCAGGGATGGAGTCATAAACAGAAAGAAAGAGACTCAGATGTGCGAAGAAGCTATACGGAATCTCTCGATAAAAACGCCCGGCATAGATATTGATGCAGGATCTTTATCCGGAGGAAACCAGCAGAAGGTGGTCGTTGGTAAATGGCTGGCGCGAAAATCAAGGGTTGTCATATTTGATGAGCCGACCAGGGGAATAGATGTGGGCGCCAAGGTAGAGATATACCACATAATGAACAGGCTTAAAGAACAGGGCATCGCCGTCATGTTCATATCTTCCGAGATGCCGGAGGTGATGGGGATAGCTGACAGGATAATCGTAATGTGCGACGGACGTATAACAGGGGAGCTGGATGCGGAAACGGCAACACAGAATGAAATATTAAAATATGCGACTCAGTTTGAGAGCAGATTATAAGCGGAGGGATCGAAAGATGTACAGAGCAAGAAAGACCGGACTGATAAAAAAGATAATGAGAATAAAAGGCATGGGAGCAGCTCTTACTGCATTTGCCGGCCTGGTGGTCATCTATGTGGCTTTTGGGATCATGAATCCCATGGTCTTTTCCGGACAGAACATACTGAACCTTTTGAGGTCCATGTCCAAATACCTCCTTATCGGTATCGGACAGAGCTATGTGATGATAACGGGAAATATCGATCTGTCGATCGGTTCCGTTGCAGGCATGAGTGCCATGATGACGGCAACGCTCATGACACTCGGCGTGAATCCTCTGCTGGCGATGCTCATCACAATGGCGGTCTGCCTGACGATTGGATTCATAAACGGTGTGCTGGTCGGAAGATTTAAGCTCCCGCCTTTTATTGCAACTCTCGGAACAATGTTCATTGCAAGGGGTGCTGCGTATATAGTCAACGGAAACAGAAACACGGACAATATCGGAGTTGTTCTTGGAAAAGATGCTGCAGACAGCTTTCAGAATTTTTTCTACTACGGAAAAATCCTTGGACTGTTTAATACATTCTGGATCGCATTTGTCATTTTTCTTGTCTTCTATTTCTTTTTATCAAAGACAAGGACCGGGCGACATATATATGCAATCGGCTCGAATGTGGAGGCGGCAAAGCTTTCCGGTGTGGATGTGGTGAAGACAACCGTCAAGACATATCTTATCAGTGAATTCTGCGGTGCCGTGGTCGGTTTTATCTTATGTGCGCAGGCAGGAATGGGAAACATGGAAGCAGGAAATGTGTACGAGATGTACGGTGTTGCTGCCGGCGTTATAGGCGGTGTTTCTCCGCTCGGAGGATCCGGAATACTTCTGGGAACCTTTGCCGGGGCCGCGGTATGGCAGACACTTGAAAACGGACTTAACATGATCGGTGCCCAAGTGGGAATTCAGAGGATCGTCATAGGTGTTATGGTCGTTGCTGCTGTTCTCGTATCGGTGATCAGAAACCGAAAGGATTAACGGAATTTTATGACGCAGTCCGGCAGCGCGCGCCGGAAGGCGGCATGAAAGATATAATGTATCAAATTACAACCTGATAATTAAGGAGGATAGTATGAAAAAGAGAGTATTAGCTTTGATCTTGGGTTCATGTATGGTATTATCGGCACTTACGGGATGTGCGGGAGCAGCCGCACCAGCGCCGGCGCCGGCACCCGCGGAAGAAAAGGCGGAGGAAGCGCCTGGAGAGACACCTGCACCCTCTGCGGCAGCGGAAGAAGAGGCTGCAGCGGATATTAAGATCGCTCTTATCACTATGGATTCGATCGACCAGCACTGGGTTACTTTAAATGAGGGTGCACAGGCTGAGGCACAGGCAGAAGGCGTTACCGTTGACTTTATGTCGCCTGACACAAAGGATGATTCCAAGCAGATTGAGTGTGTGAACAATGCAGTTGCGGGAGGATACAATGCGATCATGGTTGCCGCGAACGGTCCGGATGCTATTTCCGGTGCGCTTAACGAAGCGGCTTCTGCAGGAATTAAGATAGTATATGTTGATTCACCTGCAAACGTAGAGGCAGAGGCAACTTTTGCCACGAATAACGAAGCCGCAGGAAAAACGGCGGGTGAAGAAATGCTGAAGGCTCTTCAGGAGAAAGGAATAGACAGCGGAGACATCGGTATCGTAAACGTAAATGCTTCAACCCAGTCATGCGTGGACAGAGAAAACGGGTTCAGAAGTGCGTTCGACGGGACAGGTTTTAACCTTCTTGAAACACAGTACTGTGACGGAGATGCCGCAAAAGCTCAGTCAATAGCCGAAAACTATATCACACAGGGTGTGGTTGGAATCTTCGGAGCTAATGAAGGCTCAACTACGGGAACAGGAAATGCGATCAAGGCTTCAGGTACCGAAATAGTCGGCGTAGGATTTGATAAGTCTGACTCGATCAAAAATCTCATCATTGACGGAAACCTTCTGTGCACCATGGCTCAGAACCCTGATGTTATGGGAAGCGAAGGAGTAAAAGCCTGTGTTAAGGCTGTAAATGGCGAGTCTCTCGGAGGCGAAGTAACAGATACCGGTGTCACGGTATTGACCAAGGACAATATACAGTAAGCCAGCACAGTGGGGAAACGATAACACTTATCTGATTGCCGGCAGTACGAAATATAAGCGTATTGCCGGCATTCTTGATAAAATGCCTGTTAAAGGGCCTTTCCGAATATTGACATGATTTTGCTGAGAAATTATTATTTTAACAGAGTTAATGGACAGAATCTTAACAGTCTATGGAAACGGAAGTGGATCGATGACAGACAGGAATGTGGCAGGCAGCAATAACAGTGACCTGACCGAGATGAACCGTTCTGCAATAGTGAGGATACTTCAGCAGAAGATGTGCTCGCGGGCGGATATAGCCAGGATGACAGGGCTGACGCAGGCTTCTGTAACAAAGATTACCGCCATCCTCATCGAGATGGGGATAGTATCTGAAGTCGGGATCATAAAAGGCAACGGAAACAGAAGATCGATCGGATTAAGGCTTAACGCTGAAGACAAACTGGTGCTTGGCATCAAGTTTTCAAGACAGATGTTTACGATCGGAGTATTTGATATCTCCGGTAAGCCGTATAAGGTCCGCCAGACAAAGTTTGAGCTTTCGCAGGATGCCGGAGCGGTCATCTCAAAAATGAAAAAGCAGATACACGATTTTCTTAAGAAATATGCGAATATCGTGGCTATAGGGATGGCGGTACCGGGTCCGTTTTTCCGTGAGAAGGGAAGGATTGCCGTTATTACGGAATTGCCCGGCTGGCATGATGTGAATTTTGTATCGGAGTTTTCCGAAGAATTTGACAAACCCGTATTCATTGAACAGGATGCTAATGCGGGAGCCATGGCTGAATGGTGGTTCGGTGATCACATCAGGCCTGTTACGACATTGGCTTATCTCCTTGCAGGCGAAGGAATAGGATCCGGGATCGTGGACAATGGGAATCTGCTTTTGGGAATGAAGGGGATTGCCAGTGAGATAGGCCACATGAGCATAGATGTAAACGGACCGAAGTGTGAGTGCGGAAACTGCGGATGTCTGGAACTTTACTGCAGCGCAGCCCAAATGCTGAAACGTGTCAGACAGGAGGCGCCGGGTCTTTTGGTGGATGGAAATGACAGCAGGGCAGAAGCGTGCGAAAAGGTGTTTGCGGCGGCAAGATGTGGAAATAAAAAGGCGTTAAAGATCGTTAATGAGATGGGCAAATATCTCGGATATGGCTGCATCAATATTTTGAACGCATATAATCCCGACCTGATCGTGATCGGTGATATCCTTTCAAAAGGAGGGGATCTGCTTCTTCCGGAGATACAAAAAACCGTCAGGGAACGTGTGGTACCGGAAATATTCGATAATGCCAGGATTGAAATATCGAGACTGGGAATAGATTCCACTCTGCTTGGTGCGGCAGCGATAGCCACGGATAAAGTGCTCAGAAAACCCAGCGAATACCTGGCGGTCTGACATGTAAGGATACTGATGTGAGATGATAACAGAGGTAGATGTTATGGAAAGATCATATGATGTGGCAGCATTAGGAGAACTGCTTATCGACATGACGATGAACGGACTTTCTGCTCAGGGCAATGCGATGTATGAAGCCAATCCAGGCGGCGCACCGTGCAATGTTCTCGCCATGCTCGGAAAGCTCGGGCGCAGGACGGCCTTTATCGGAAAAGTAGGAGACGATATATTCGGACATGAGCTTAAGGAAGTGCTCGGTGAAGTCGGAATAGATGCAAAAGGGCTTGCAGTGGATGGCAAAGTCCGCACGACGCTCGCGTTCGTAAAGACTTTCGAGGACGGGGACCGGGATTTTTCATTCTACCGCAATCCCGGAGCCGACATGATGCTCACAAAAGAGGATGTTGATACGGATATTATCCGTTCGGCAAAGATATTTCACTTCGGCACGCTTTCCATGACACATGAGCCGGCGCGCTCGGCAACCCTCTTTGCACTTGAAGAGGCAAAGAACAATGGATGCATAATATCATTCGACCCAAACCTGAGGGAGCCTCTGTGGGACAACCTTGATGATGCCAAAGAGCAGGTTATTGCGGGCCTTGGATACTGTGATGTGCTGAAGATCTCGGATAACGAGATACAGTGGCTCACCGGACTTGATGACTATACCGAAGGAGTGGAGTGGATACTGTCACGCTGCGGGGTCCGTCTGGTAACGGTATCTTTAGGACGCAGCGGCAGCATGGCGGCATTCAGGAAGGATTCGGGTTCTTCAGAGTATATAAAAGCCGAGGCCGCGCCTTTCATTCAGAAGGATACCATCGAGACGACAGGTGCCGGTGATACGTTCGGAGGATGTGTTCTGAACTATGTCCTTGAGAGGGGACTTGATGATCTTGACGGAGCTGACCTTAAGGAAATGCTGACATTCGCAAACGCCGCAGCATCGATAATAACCACGAGAAGAGGCGCTCTGCGTGTCATGCCGGAGGCGGAAGAAGTAAGGGAGCTTATCGGCAGATAACAGATGGATGTACCATGTAAGGACGTAAGTATGCAGGGCTGCTGTTAAACCGGAAAGCGGATACCACATGAAAAAATACGAAATAGATACAAGTGAAAACAGGCAGTTCATGGAGCTGCTGCGAAATGACCTTCTGTCATTCGGCCATGGTTTTGCATCCCCGGAGGGAGGAGCATATTATCTCGGTGATGACGGTACGCCGTGGACAGACAGACCCCGCGAAACATGGATAACGTGCCGCATGGCCCATGTCTACAGCATGGGAGAGCTGCTCGGCCACAAAGGGAGCAGGCAGCTTGCAGATTCAGCGGTGAAGGGACTTCGGGGTGAACTTCATGATGATGAGAATGGCGGATGGTATGCCGGGATATGTGCTGACGGAAGCGTCATCCCCGGAAAGCAGTGCTATGCCCATGCTTTTGTCATCCTTGCCGCATGCTCCGCAAGTCTTATCAAGGCGGCCGGAGCGGATGAGCTCCTTTCTGAAGCGCTTGATATATATGACAGATACTTCTGGAATGAAGAAGAAGGCCTGGCAGCGGATACATGGAACACCGATTTTACGCAGCTTTCGGATTACAGGGGCATCAACGCCAACATGCATACGGTCGAGGCTTTTCTGGCAGCGGCCGATGTGCTTCATGATGAAAAATACAGGGACAGGGCGGGACGTATCATCGGCCGTGTCATAAAATGGGCCGAAGATAACAGCTGGCGCATACCGGAGCATTTTACAAAAGAGTGGAAGGCTGACCTTATGCTCAACCGGGATAAGCCGGATGATCCGTTCAAACCGTTCGGTGCCACCCCGGGACACGGGATCGAGTGGGCAAGGCTGATATCGCAGTATGCCCTGTCGGCCCATAAGGACGACAAAGAGAAAATCACTGAATATACAAATGCCGCACGGAATCTGTATGACCGCGCCACAGCAGATGCCTGGTGTGCCGACGGAGCCCCCGGTATATGCTACACGACAGACTGGGAAGGGAAACCGGTCGTGCATGACAGAATGCACTGGACGCTTGCGGAAGCCATCAATACATCGGCGGTTCTGTACCGCATCACCGGCATATCACGATATGCCGCAGACTATGCGATGTTCATGAAGTATCTGGATGAGTCGGTCGTCGACCATGATAACGGTTCATGGTTCCATCAGCTTGACAGAAACAATCATCTTAAGGACACGGTCTGGCCGGGCAAGTCGGATCTGTACCATGCGGTTCAGGCAACGCTCATCCCGTACAATGAAAACATGGGACTGTCCATAGCGCCCGCGCTTGCACTGTGATGGCATGCCGCCTGACCGGCTCTTCAAATTCATGATCTGTAAGTAAGATTTTTATGCATCCATGGATCGGAAATCTCATCCATGGATGCTTTTTTTATTGTAAAGGCAATAATTGTATTGAAACGGCCGCCAAACTTGGAGATAATATAGGCATAGTCTTCATTCCGATATTTATCGGGACAGTAAACAGACAGGTAGGACAGTATTTTAATGAGTAACTGGATTGTTGTTGTAGATGACGAGGCAATGAGCCTCACAAGCGCTAAAACGCTTTTGGGATCAGAAGACATGAAGATCAGCTGCCTGCGCTCCGGCAGGGAGCTTTTGATGTTCATGGATAAAAATGACCCGGATCTGATACTGCTTGATGTTATGATGCCTGAGATGGACGGGTTCGAAACGCTTAAGGCGCTGCGGGATGCGGAGCAGGAGAAGGGCAAACTGGAGACTCCGGTGATTTTCCTGACCGGTGATGTTGATGAGGAGGCTGAAAAGCGCGGGCTAAGGCTCGGGGCATCAGATTATATACATAAACCGTTCAACAAAGATATCCTTATTAGGCGTATCAACAATACGATCAGATATAGCAGGAAGATCGAAAGCCTAACCGAAGGCGCGACGATCGACAGGCTGACGGGATTCCTCAACAAAGCCAGCGGAATAGAACGCATAGGAAACCTGTGTGAGAATGCATCGGGATCCTTTATGGTACTTGATATCGATAATTTTAAGCTCGTAAACGATCTGTACGGGCATGACATGGGTGACCGTGTGCTTTCGTCTTTTTCATCGGTCGTCAGGAATAATACGAGAAATGATGATGTGGTATGCAGGATCGGCGGCGATGAATTTGCTGCTTTCTTCAACGGCATGTCTGATGAGGCTGCCATAAATGCCCTGACAGGCCGTCTTAACGACCAGCTGATGGATGAGGCCGCAAAGCTTATGGGCGAAGATCACGGCCTTCCGCTCGGAATATCCATAGGAGCCGTTTTTGTTCCGGAATACGGCAGGGACTATTATGCGGTTTTCAAGCTTGCTGACGAAGCACTTTATAAGGCCAAGCACAACGGAAAACACTGCTGCCATATATACAGTGACGGATCTGCGGAATCGGGAGAGGGCCTGTCGGAGGAAGAAGAACTGCTTCGTATAACGAAGATCATAGAGGAAAGAAACGACGGCCGGGAGGCGGCGGTTCTTTCAACGGATGCTTTTGCGGCGGTATACCGCTTCGTGAGGAGATTCAACAGAAGATACGGCTTAAAGGCCGTTACCGTCCTGTTTGTGGTAGACGAAGAGGGTGCTGAAACGAAAAACCTGACTGCAAGGTATATGAGCATCTTAAAGAAGAACATCAGGAAAAGCGATGTCATAATGCAGAACAAGATAAACGAGTTCATGGTCCTGTTCCCCATGATGGATGAGGACGGCATAAAGGACGTTATCAAACGGCTGCTCACGGCCTGGCAGGAAGCCGACGGATCTGATGGCTGCGGGATAAGTTACGCAGTAGAACCGTGCTGATCTTAAAATGATTTCCACATAGAAACAGGAGTTTTTATATGAAAAGAATAACGATTTATTTATTATCGGCCGCTGTGCTTTTGATCATGGCAGGATGCGGAGGGAAGCGCGACCAGTCACTTGAAAAGATCATGGACAGCGGGGAGCTTCGGCTCGGACTTGATGAAAACTATCCTCCGATGGGATTTAGGGACGAGGGGGAAAACCTTGTCGGGTTTGATATCGATCTCGCCGGGGAAGTTTGCGACAGGATCGGTGTAAAGCTGACTCTTGTGCCGATAGAATGGGATAAAAAAGAGGATGAGCTTAATTCGGGACATATCGACTGTATCTGGAACGGAATGTCCATAACCCCTGAACGAAGCGAAAATATGCTGCTTTCCGAGCCTTATCTGGAGAATGATCTCGTATTTGCCGTCAGAACATACAGTGATATCCAGAAGATCAGCGACTTAAAGGGAAAAACTGTGGGAGCCCAGGCCGGCTCTTCGGCGGATGATGCCATCAGGGAATCTGAAATCTACAATGACATAAATGTTGTATTTCAGAAGGATAATCTTTCGCTGCTTCGTCAGCTGAAAGCCGGAGAGCTCGATGCCGTTCTGATAGATTCCGTAAGCATATATTACATCGCCGCCGACAATGAAGACTATGTTCTGATCTCGGGGACGCTTGGCAGGGAAGACATGGCTATCGGCTTCAGGAAGAATGATAAGGAGCTTCGTGACAAGATACAGGAAAAGCTCTCGGAAATGAAATCGGACGGAACGCTTGCCGAAATATCCGAAAAATGGTTCGGATCTGACATCACGACCATCCGCTGATGTGGCGGATCAATGAAATGGGCAGAAAAGACAGCATAGCATTCAGAAAAAACATACTGGCATTTGTTTTGATGGCGTTGTTTTTCGGAACGATCATCATCATGTATTACCGTATGCTCGAAGGCGAGACAAAAGAGAGGATTGTTAGGGAGTGTGAGGCAAATGCCGAAGCTTCTTCCGGCATGATCGATAAATATCTGTCTGGAGGCATCGACTGCATTAACATTACCGAAGGCTCCCTCAACAGCATGATCAGGGAGAAAAGACCGACCGAGGACATCCTCGATTATCTGGTGAGCCAGTCCAAAGCGGTTGAGAGCGTGCTGCCGGAAGCCACGACCGGGATATACGGGTATATAAACGGAGAATATCTTGACGGGGACGGCTGGGTTCCCGGCGAGGATTATGATCCGGTCATGCGTCCATGGTATATAAAGGCACGGGCAAACATGGGACAGATCGTCGTTGTGGATCCGTACCTTGATGCCCAGACGGGCCAGATAATAACCACGTTTGCAAAACAGATGTGCGATGCAAAGAGTGTTGTCGCACTTGACCTTTCTTTAAAGGAACTCCAGAAGATAACTGAAGATATTACCGGGGAAAACGAGATCATAATGGTGCTCGACCGGGATTATCATGTCATAGCCCATTCGAACCGGTCGGAGATCAACATAGATTACGGTTCCGGCGGGGATGCGCTGGGCACTGCCATAGTGGATGCATACAGGATATCTGATGATGACTCCTTCAGGGCTTTGTATAACAATACAGAGTACATAGTATATTCAAAGAAACTTGACAATAACTGGATCTGCCTGTGCGCAACGGACACGACACAGGCATACGGTGCACTCAGGAAACCCCTGATCCTGACGGTTATCGTTTCGGTCCTTGTCTGCCTTTTCATGACCGCGATATTTGTTTATTCGGACAGAAGAGAGCGGCAGGCCGAGGAGCTTGAAGAAAAGACGCAGATAGCCGTGGCCGCCAATAATGCCAAGACGGCTTTCCTCGCCAATATGTCCCACGAGATAAGGACGCCGATCAATGCGATACTCGGAATGAACGAGATGGTATTAAGGGAGTGCAGGGATGAGGATATACTGAGATATTCCGGAAATATCAAAAAAGCCGGCACCACGCTGCTTGGAATAGTAAATGATGTTCTTGATTTTTCGAGGATCGAATCGGGAAAGCTAGATATAATCCCTACGGATTATGAACTCTCCTCCGTTATAGGAGATATTGTCAATATGATAAGAACCCGTGCGGATGAGAAGGGACTCGAACTGAGGCTTGACATAGACGGGGATATTCCGAACGGACTGTTCGGAGATGAGATACGCATCAAGCAGGTCATAACGAATCTTCTTACAAATGCCGTAAAATATACCGATGAGGGATCGGTGACATTCGGCATGCGCTTTAGTGATGATCCGGGCGATGCGGACAGCATAATCCTGGAAGTATTCGTAAAGGATACCGGTACCGGGATACGTCCGGAGGATATGGATAAACTCCTGGCCAAATTTGAACGCCTGGAAGAAAAGAAGAACCGCAGCATTGAGGGAACGGGACTCGGACTCAGCATTGCTGAAAACCTGCTGGAGCTTATGGGTTCGAAGCTTCTGATAGACAGCGAGTACGGCAGGGGATCCGTTTTCTCGTTTTTCATCAGTCAGAAGGTTACCGACCGCACAAGACTCGGCGACCATGAGGCAGGTGCCGTTGCAGGACCTTTCGAAGACAGAAATGAGGCGGAAACATTCATTGCACCTTTTGCGGAAATACTTGCGGTCGATGACAATCCGATCAATCTCGGGGTATTCCGGAGCCTTGTAAAGAGGACCCAGGTAATAACGGATACGGCATTATCCGGCGCTGAGGCGGTAAAAAAATCCGCCGCAAAGAAATACGATATCATCTTTCTTGACCATATGATGCCTGAAATGGACGGCATCGAAACACTTGAAGAGATCAGGGGAAACAAGAGCAACCCCAACGCTGTAACGCCGGTCATCTGTCTGACCGCAAATGCGGTATCAGGCGCCAGGGAGTTTTATATCAGTGCCGGATTCAATGATTATATAACAAAGCCTGTCGATCCTGTCCGCCTTGAGGAAATGATGGTCAGCTATCTCCCGGAGGAAAAGGTGACGCGGCGTTTGGGAACAAAGAGAGGGAGCGTAAATGAAGATGATCTGCCCGCCGAATTTGCTCCGCTTAATGGTACAGCGGTTGATGCGGCCGCGGGGATAAAAAACAGCGGAGGGGCTTTGGAGTACATGTCGGTTCTGAAAACATTTGATGATGCCTCCCCCGACAGGGTCAGGGAACTCAATAAGCTGTTTGACGCGGAGGATTACGAAACATATACGATCAAGATGCATGCACTGAAGAGCTCGCTTCGGCTCATTGGGGCGGCAATGCTCGGGGACAGGGCTCAGGATATTGAAAGCGCGGGAAAGAATATGGATCATGACTATATAAAGCAGGCTCACGGCCGCTTCATGGAAGAGTATGAAAGCCTGATCCGGCTCCTGCAGCCCGTACTTTCCGGAAAAGACGTAAGAGATGGAATAAATGAGGACAGACCGCCTGCTGAGCCGGAGATGATCACGGCCTCATACGATAAAATGAGGGAGGCCGCCGAGGAGATGGACTGCGACAGGCTGGCGGATATACTGTCCGAGCTTGACAGGTATACGATAGGCCCCGAACATAAGGAGCGCATTGAGCGGCTTCGGAGTGCCGTCAGGGCATATGAGTATGGGAATGTGCTGTCGATACTTGACATGGACTGATGCATATCCTGACAAGGATCATAAATATTATTACAGGCAGAGGGAGAAGACTGAAATGATAAGGAAGATGAAAAATATTGCGGCCGCCGCTCTTTTTGTTCTCTCGGTTTTCGGAACATGCGGATGCGCTGACATAAACGTAAATGTGGATGTAAGGGAAGCCGAAAATCCCGAAAGTCCGAAGGAGATCAGGGAAGAGACATACAAAAAGGCTTACCTTGACAAGATAGAGGAGCTCTTATCGGCTGGACTTGCGGATCAGTTTGCCTTCACATATATCGACGGGGATGAAATACCGGAGCTTATCGCAAGCGATTCAGAAGGTTCGTTCGACCATGAAAACGCGTTCATATTTACGGCCGCAAAAGATGAGGCAGTAAAACTTGCAGGCGTGATCGCCGGCGTTGACGGCGCATGCCTTGATTTTTCCGAAGGTAAGAACATCATACACATAAGCGGAGCTGCGGAGGGGATGCGGGATGTTTTTTCGAAGATCGCTGACGGCACTCTTGAGGAAGCATTTTCGGCCGAGGCTGTGGGAGAAGATGAGGATGCTGAGTATTCGGTAAACGGAAAACGCGTTACGGAAGATGAATACTACGCGGAGCTTGCGGGATTTACCGAAACCTGTGCGGGTCTTAAGCGTATTTCCTATGACGGACTGTATGAGGTCAGCTATAAGCTCGAGGACGGATACGGATATTTTGAGCAGGGAAGCTTTGATAAGTACAGCACCCCGGAGGAGATCGCGGAAAAACTTAAGTGATAACCGTCCGTATTATTTAAATATGGACAAATGTGCCTCTAAGTGGTATCATCAATTAGCAAAGGCTAACTCGGAATGAATACATCCGCTTCCTTACCGGGACAGCGGCCGATCATACTCCGCAGTATGCGGAGTAATATATTGCAGGTGAGTTAGCATATACTAACAGCAGCCGCAAAAAACCATACGGTCTGCAAAAGAAAGCTGATGCATGAAAGGAGATTGGTCATGAAACTGAAAGGATTTGGAATATTTGCGGTTGGTACGCTTTTTGGACTGGAGGGGATCAAACTGCTTTCTTCCAAGGAGGCTAAAAAGTTATATACACATTGCACGGCGGGATTTTTAAGAGCCAAGGATTCCGTGCTTGACCAGGTCACGACCCTTCAGGAGAACTGTTCCGACATTTATGAAGAGGCTAAAGCCATCAATGCCCAAAGGTTGGAAAAGGAAGAAGATGCCGAAGAATGAGATTTGAGATCAGGCATGAGATAAAAAACAGAATACGTATACATCTTCTGAGGAAACGTCTGAGTTCTCGCGAGGCGGATATTTTTGAGTGTTATCTGAAGTCGATCGGGGATGTTAAGGAGGCCAAGGTATATGAGCGTACTGCCGATGCCGTTGTCTTCTTTGAAGACAGGGACCGGGTCATCGAGGCGGTCAAAGCCTTTTCATTTGATGATGTTCCGGCAGACGTTCATCTTCCGGAATACTCCGGAAGAGAAACTGCCTCAAGATATTATGATAAGATCGTTTCCGCCGTGATAATCCATTATGCAAAGCGTATCATCCTTCCGCTCCGGATACGTAGGGTAATCGATACCGTAAAAGCTGCAAGGTTTATGTGGAGGGGTATTAAAACACTCAGAAACAGACATCTTCAGGTGGAGGTGCTTGATGCCCTTGCGATCGCGGCGGCAATCTTTGTTGGAGATTATGACACGGCATCAAACGTGATGTTCCTGCTTGGAATCGGTGATACGCTGGAAGAATGGACACATAAGCGGTCCGTCGATGACCTCGCAAGACGCATGTCTCTTAACATCGACAGGGCCTGGCTGTGTACGGACGAAGGCGAGGTCGAGGTCATCTCGTCTGAGATCGGATGCGGTGATAAGGTTGTCGTAAGGTGCGGCAATATGATCCCTTTTGACGGTGAAGTTGCAGACGGAGAAGCCATGGTAAACCAGTCATCCATGACCGGCGAACCTACAGCCGTACACAAGAGGCGCGGCATGAGTGTGTTCGCCGGAACAGTCGTCGAGGAAGGCACCATTACGGTCGCGGTGACACAGGTCGGCGGAACGGGGCGGTTCGACAGGATAGTGAAGATGATTGAGGAATCGGAAAAACTGAAATCCTCGCTTGAGGGCAGGGCAGAGAGGCTCGCAGACAGGCTTGTCCCATATACTCTTCTTGCTGCCGCTGCGACATGGTTTATAAGCCGGAATATGACCAAGGCGGTCTCGGTGCTCATGGTCGATTATTCGTGCGCTCTCAAGATGTCCATGCCCATATCCGTTCTTTCCGCCATAAAGGAGGCGTCGGAATATGACATAACCGTCAAGGGCGGAAAATTTCTTGAAGCCGCAGCGGATGCTGACACGATAGTTTTTGATAAGACCGGAACGATAACCAAAGCGGCGCCCACGGTGGTAAAAGTCATCTCGTTTAACAATGAATCGGAAGATGAACTGCTCAGGCAGGCTGCATGCCTGGAGGAGCACTTTCCGCATTCTGTAGCAAGGGCTGTCGTGGAGTGTGCTTCCTGCAAAGGCCTTCTGCATGATGAACTGCATGCAAATGTTGAGTATATAGTCGCTCATGGAATAGCATCCGAGATCGGCGGCGAAAGAGCGGTCATCGGAAGCTTTCATTTTGTGTTCGAGGATGAAAAAGCGGTGGTTCCTGATGATAAAAAGGATCTGTTTGATTCACTTCCGGATTGCTATTCGCACCTTTACTTTGCCAAGAACGGAAGACTGTCAGCGTGCATCCTCATAGAAGATCCCATGAGAAAGGAGACGCGCAGGACTGTGAGCAGGCTTAGGGAACTTGGCTTTGAACATATTGTCATGATGACCGGAGACAGCAGCAGGACCGCAGCAAAGATCGCTTCCGAAGCAGGGATAACCGAGTACTATGCCGAGGTGCTTCCGGAAGACAAGGCGAAGTATATTGAAATAGCAAAGGCGGATGGACATAGGGTGATCATGGTAGGTGACGGGATCAATGATTCACCTGCGCTTTCCGCATCGGATGCGGGGATAGCAATAAGCACAGGCGCGGAGATAGCAAGGCAGATATCAGATATTACGATAAGCTCCGTAAATCTTGAAAGCCTCATCATATTACGAAACATCAGCACGCTTCTGATGAAGAGGATAAGATTTAATTACAGGACTATCGTGGGGATCAATACGGCTCTTATTGGTTTGGGTATGGCCGGTGTCATATCACCTTCGGCGTCCGCCATGCTTCATAACGGCTCCACGGTAGCTTTGGGACTTAAAAGCATGACAGACCTTCTGCCGGATGGGCATCGTCTGTCATGAAACGGGGTAATAAAAATGCAGTTTGAAGAAATGGGCAATCTGTCCGGAAAGACCTTATGCTTCTTCCGGGAACATGCAGCATGAACAGTGGCTGTTCAGCGGGGAGGAATAGGCCCTGCCCGTCCTTAAGGCCATTGATGAGTTCATGGGAATGCCGGTTTAGGACTGAATGCTTTATGCCGGCAGGATGCCTGAAAGGGAATAAACAGATCAGGTGGTGATAAACAAGCTCTTAACAGTATTTCTGGCGATCGTATTCTGTGCATCGATCACGATCATGATGTTTGCTGCGGTTGCCTTCATTCAGGACAAAAAGTTTTTTTCCTCCGCTCCAAAGGAAGCAGTGGAAGCGATCAGGCCGAGAGATAAAGAACTGTTTCCCGGCGCCTCAGAAGAACAGGTGCTCTCTGCCGCCCGCAGGGCCCAATGCGACGAATTACTCGGGAGGCTTCCCGACGGAATAAATACGAAGGCAGGTGACGGAGGGAAGCAGCTGTCCGGAGGAGAGAAACAGAGGATATCCATAGCGAGATGTATTCTCAAGGATGCCCCAATAGTCATTTTGGATGAGGCGACGGCAAGTGTGGATGCGGATAATGAAAGAGCCATACAGGAGGCTGTCTCGGAACTTTGCAGAAACAAGACGCTGCTTGTTATCGCACACAGGCTCAGGACAATAAGGGACGCTGACCAGATACTTGTCGTATCGGACGGAAGGATCGCAGAAAGGGGAGACCACGAAGGACTCTGTGCGCAGAGGACTGTATGCGCGGACGGTCCCGCTGCAGGCGTGATCTCCGTCAATACATTGCGGCAGTCTATAATCTTAAATCAAGCGGCGTGTGGTTAAATTCCACACGCTGCTTGTTTATGCGTGCACTGCATGGGGAAAGAGGTTTACATAACATCACAGATATTTATTAGAAGATCAAATACTGTTATAATGAGTATTGGGCTTATCTGTTCTGCGATAATGTGGATATTAGATACATTCGGAAGAACATTATTTGCCGGACGGTAAACGATAGAACAATCCGAACTTCAGGAGGAGTGTTATGCAGAAACTTGCCAAAAAAGGGAATATGAATGACAGGATAGATGTTATCCTCAGGAAGTTCAGATCCAGGATGACATCATATCCGCCCGGGATGTGTCCGCTGGCACTGTACCGGTCCCTTCTTCACATCTCGATGAACCAGAGCTGCGGAAAATGCGTACCCTGCCGTGACGGTCTCGGCGAGGTGGACTATTATCTCAAGTCCATCCTTAACGGGGATGCCAATGAGGGAACGCTTGAACTCATGAAAGAAAAATGCCTCATGATCGCAAGGACAGCAGACTGTGCGGTCGGAGTTGTGGGCGCCAATCTTATTCTTGATTCCCTTGTCGAGTTTGCCGATGAATATGAAAGCCATATAAAGAACAGGAAATGCGTTGAGAATGTCATACAGACAGTTCCCTGTATCACCTTATGCCCGGCGCATGTCGATGTTCCGGGTTATATTTCTCTCATAAGGGAAGAAAGATATGCTGATGCCGTAAAGGTGATAAGGGATAAGAACCCGTTCCCGACAGCCTGTGCGTTTGTATGCGAGCATCCGTGTGAAAAAAAGTGCCGAAGGACGCTTGTCGATGCTCCCATCAATATAAGAGGCCTCAAGAAGTATGCCGTGGATAATGCAAATGCGGATACCGTGGATAATCCCGCGGCCAATGTCAAAACGGGAAAGAAGATCGCCGTTGTCGGTGCAGGCCCTTCGGGTATGACATGTGCATACTATCTTGCACTTATGGGACATACTGTAGATGTATATGAAGAACATGAAAAGGCAGGAGGTATGCTTCGCTATGGTATACCCGAATACCGTCTGCCGAAAGAAAGGCTCGACCAGGATATCTCCTCTATCATAAAAGCAGGTGATATCACGATGCACTATGATACAAAGATAGGACGTGACATAACCTTCGGTGAACTTCGCAGGAGCCATGATGCGATATTCCTTGGCCTCGGAGCGCAGCTTGGAAACCTGATGCCGATGGAGAACAGCGATGCAAAGAATGTTATCGCGGCGGCTGATTTTCTCCAGCTTGTGGCAAGCGGTAATGCGCCAGAGCTTAAAGGTAAAAAGGTTGCGCTGATCGGAGGCGGAAACGTTGCGATGGATGCCGCACGTACCGCGGTAAGACTCGGTGCGGGATCGATCCATGTATTCACCAGAAAGCGGGATGATTATACGGCGCTTGCCGAGGAGATGGAAGGCGCGATGCAGGAAGGTGTCAGATTCAGGACGCTCCTGTCGTTTCTTCATATTGAAGCTGATAAAGAAACAAACGAGGTGAGGTCAGTCTGGCTCCAACCCGAGATAGTTGCGGAATATGACGAATACGGAATGATGACTACCGAAGACTCAAGCGAATATCCGTATAGATTTACATGCGATTATCTTATCATCGCTGTCGGACAGAGAAGTGATGTTGCCGATTTTGAGAAGGTCGGAGTCCCTGTAAACAGAGGAAGGATACTGGCCGACGAGACATGCATGGTAAGTGATATGGAAGGGGTGTTCTCGGGAGGCGACTGCGTTACCGGACCGTCGACCGCGATCAATGCGATCGCAGCGGGACAGGTTGCGGCAGCGAACATAGATGAGTATCTCGGATATCATCACAAGATAATCGGCAAACCGGATATCCCGCCGGCATATCCGAATCCGTGCGTTGCCACGGGACGGGCGGAAATAGAAGAGAAGGATCCGTTTGAGAGAAAGGATAATTTCGATCATGTTGAACTGTCCATGACATTTGAGGAAGCAATGCGTGAAGCGGGAAGATGCCTTCGGTGCGATCATTACGGCTGCGGAGCCATGGAAGGAGGCAGGGGAGAATGATTAAGGTTACGATAAACGGAACCGTCATTGAAGCATCAGATGGTGCAACGATCCTTGATATCGCAAGAGATAACAGAATAGAGATCCCGACACTGTGTTATCTTGAAGGAGTCAGTGATGTCGGAAGCTGCCGCCTGTGCGTTGTTGAAGTTGAGGGATTCAGAGCGTTTCTTCCGGCCTGCCGCACCAAAGCCAGGGACGGCATGGTGATTACGACCGACTCCGATAAGATAAGAGAATATCGGGTTAACATGCTCAAGCTCATACTTTCCAATCACAATCAGGACTGCATGAGCTGTCCCGCCAACGGAACGTGTGAGCTTCAGAATCTCTGCAACCGTTACGGCGTTGAGCATGCGGATCATTCGGGATCAAGGGATGATATCGGTAAGAAGCTTCCGAAGCTTGATGCCAATCCGTATATAACATACGACCCCAGCAAATGCATTCACTGCATGCGATGTATAAGCGTCTGTCATAACATAGCATGTAACGGGGCACTGGGGAACAGCCGCTCGGGGACCTTCCACATAGTGGACGCTCCGTTCGGAAACGATTATAAAGAGCGCGGCTGTGAGACGTGTGGAAACTGTGCGAGCGTTTGCCCGACGGGAGCTCTGACTCTCAAGCGGGAGGCAAAATACAGGGACTGGGAGGTAAAAAAGGTTCTGACAACATGTCCTCACTGTGCTACGGGCTGCCAGTATTATCTTGTTGTAAGAGACAATGAGATCGTTAATGTCGAACCCGCGAACGGTCCGTCCAACCACAACAGATTATGTGTAAAAGGAAGAAGCGGAAGCTTTGATTTTATACATTCAGAGGACCGTATTACAAAGCCTCTCATCAAGGATAAAGCTACCGGCAGGTTTATGGAGGTAACATGGGATGAGGCGATAAGCTATACGGCAAAACGTCTCATGGAGATAAGAGAGAAGTACGGCAAAGAATCGCTTGCGGGATTTGCGTGCTCGCGTTCGGCAAACGAAGACGTTTACATGGTCCAGAAGATGGTCAGGACGTGCTTTGGGAACAACAATACCGATAACTGTGCAAGAGTTTGTCATTCGGCGACTGTCGCAGGTCTTGCAAAGACGCTCGGTTCTGGCGCGATGACAAATCCGATATACGATATCACGCATGATGTTGACTGCATACTGCTTGTCGGATCCAATCCCGAAGAAGCTCATCCCGTTGTCGGAATGCAGATCAGAAAAGCCGTCAGAAACGGAACGAGGCTGATCGTTGTTGACCCGAGAGATATCGGCCTGTCAAAACATGCGGACATACATCTCAAGATAAGACCGGGAACGAATGTTGCGTTTGCAAACGGAATGATGCATGTCATGATAAAAGAGGATCTGATCGATCATGATTATATCGAAAAGTACGCCGAGGGTTTTGACGAACTGAAAACGCTTGTTGAAGAATACACCCCCCAAAGGGCAGGAGAGATCTGTCATATAGATCCCGACCGACTTGTTGAAGCGGCGCGTATGTATGCGACTGCTAAGAAGGCACCGATCATATATTGCCTCGGTGTTACGGAGCACTCAACAGGTACTGAAGGTGTTATGTGCATGTCGGATATGGCAGTCCTGTGCGGCAAGATCGGAAAGAGCGGCTGCGGAGTCAATCCGCTGCGAGGTCAGAACAACGTGCAGGGCGCGTGTGATATGGGTGCACTTCCGACCGATTATCCGGGCTACCAGAAGGTGGATAACGATGAAGTAAGAGAGAAGTTTGAGAAGGCATGGGGAGTGAAGCTTAACCCGAAACCGGGACTTAAGGCAACGGATGTATTTCCGGCTGTCATAGAAGGAAAGATAAAAGGGCTGTACATATGCGGAGAGGATCCGGTAGTGTCTGATCCCGATACGCATCATATCATAAAGGCACTTGAAAGCCTGGAGTTCTTCGTTATACAGGAACTGTTCATGACAAAGACCGCGGAGTATGCGGATGTGATTCTTCCCGGTGTAAGCTATGCGGAGAAGGAAGGAACGTTCACGAATACCGAACGCCGCGTGCAGAGGATCAGAAAAGCAGTCACTCTTAAAGGTGACATGAGACCTGATACGGATATCATCACCGACCTCATGAATGCGATGGGATATGAGCAGCCCCGCCTTACAAGTGCTCAGATCATGGATGAGATAGCATCTCTCACCCCGAGCTTTGCGGGTATCAGCCATTCAAGACTTGATGCGGGTGAATCGATTCAGTGGCCGTGTAAGGATAAAGATCATCCCGGAACGCCGATCATGCATGCAGACGGTCCCACCAGAGGTAAGGCACTGCTTTACTGTGCGCCTTACAAACCTTCGCAGGAACTTCCCGACGAAGAGTATCCGCTCATCATGATGACCGGACGTATACTGTATCAGTACAATGCGGCGGCAATGACCGCAAGAGCTCCGGGGCTTATGGATATCGCGGGCGAAGGATTTATCGAGATCAACTATAAGGATGCCGACAGACTCGGATTTGCAAACGGCGATATGGTCAAAGTCATCAGCCGAAGAGGCGAGATCACAGCAAAGGCAAGAGTCGGAAGAAAGGTATCCGAGGGCGAAGCATGGATGCCGTTCCACTTCCCGGACTCACCGGTCAACGTCCTTACGAATGCTGCACTCGATGATTTTGCAAGAATTCCCGAATATAAGGTATGCGCTGTCAGGGTTGAGAAGATCTGATCTCAATCCTGACAACATTCTTCACATTGCGCTTTGAATCACTGTCACCGAAGACCACAAGTCTTATGCTGCCATCTTCCCAAATGAGCCATGCCCGGTCGCTTCCGGCAAGCTCATCTTTAGAGATGTCGGCATGATATTCATCATCCGAGAAAACTGACAGTTCAGAGTATTCCGTAATACCTGCAAGTGATGGAATATCAGACACGGGATATCCGGCCGTGCTGATCTTTTTCGTTTCCCCCTTCTTGTTGACTGTTTCGCCTTCAACCTTTGAAAGAGGCAGATCACTGAAATTGATCGTTTTTTCACCTGAGTCTGTCTTCAATAAGATGCTGCCGCTTTCAGTCTTTGGACGGCTGAAGGCATAAATGGATGCGATGACAGCGGTGACTGCAAGCAGTATTGAAGTGATAATGATGATCTTTTTTTTCATGCTGAGATATTCTCCTTACATATGTTTTTTTCTATCAAGGGATCCAGTCTTTCGACCAGGGTATATGCAATAAGAGAACAGACTGAACCGCTTGTGGCGGAAACAAATACATATAACAGCAAGACTATTCCGCTTAAGCGAAACACGAGAATGTTTGCAGCAAGACATGCGCATACCGAAGATGAAACGGATGCGCCAAGTATTCCCGATGTGGGCCCTGCATAGATCTTTTGAGAGATCGCGAGACAGATATCGATCATGATGCCGGGAAGAATATAAGCGATAGGGGCAAGGGCGCCCATGCTTCCGGTCATACCGAATGAGAAGGCAAGCATGCTCTGGATGACGGCCATTAACGTGGCACATCCCCTGCGCTTTATAAGAGCGGCACCTGTTACGAGGAACATAAGTGAGAATGATGTAGAGATACCGCCGGGTATATGAAGAAATTCCGTGACAATATTTGCCGCGGGCGAGATCAGTTTCTTGGCAACCAAACCAAAGTCGCAGCAAAGTGCTGCGAGGATAAGCTGCTCAAGCGATATTCTTTTCATGGTTACTCCTTTTCAATAAGGAAGGCACATCCGTTTCCGTCAGCACCCCGGCAAGCTGACTTGCGGCCCGAAGACCATGGCATTTGCTTTAGGTCAGGGGGCTCGGAGCTATTTACGTAAGGAAGTATAACATTATTATGGTTGTTATGAAAGAAGAGAGGAAAAAAAATATTGCGGCATGTGTGCTTGCCGGAGGTCAGTCAAAGAGAATGGGCCGTCCGAAACATTCCGTTGTTATCCCCGGTGACGGAAGGACTTTTCTTGACAGGATGTGCGATGAGATCGATCACGTATATCCGTCAGTGGTCAGGGGAAGATACATTTCCATGCGTCCCGATCAGAATATTGAAAGGGAGGGATATAAATGTGTCTGTGACCGGTATGAAGCGATCGGACCTCTTGGAGGTATCGCTTCGGTCCTTGCTGATGCAAAGCGGGACAGATTTGATGCGGTCCTTATGCTTGCCTGTGATATGACTGCTTACGATAGTCAGGAGATCATAAACATCTGTGAGCGTTATGACGGTGATGACATTTTGTTTGCAAGGACGGATGAAACAGATATAGAGCCGCTCGCAAGTATCTACGGCATTACTGTTCTTGACGCGATACAGACGCAGATAGATAATGGGGATTACAGGATCAGGGATCTTGAAAAACTTGTAGAAAACATAGGGTATTTTGACTCCGTCTATCCCGAGCGCTATTTCAATCAGAACACTGCAGCCGGTCAATTGAACTTAAGGAAAGAAGGATTATGAACAGACTCAGATCATCGGATTTTCAGGCGGATAACGCTAAGGAACTGACGGCACAGGTTCAATACCGGGACGGGAAAAATGATGCTGAAGAGACCGCAGTGATCTGTGAGCACATCCTCGATGTGATCATAAACGGGCGGCACATTTACAGGATCATATGTACGGGAAGTGATCTGAAAGAGCTTGTGACAGGGAGGCTTGTTACCGATGGGCTTATAAAGAAGACGGATGATATCCGTGATCTGTTCTTCTGTAAGTCCGGGAACGAAGCCAGGGTTTTTCTCGATCCGGATATGACATGGAAAGATACCGTATTTAATGTCTCAACATGCTGTGCCGGGAACAGGACTTTTTTATGTTCAAACGGCACAGACAGATTAAGAAAACTTCCGGCATGTGAATGGAAACCGGAATGGGTATTTGCGCTTGCCGATGAGTTCGGACGCGGGTCAAAGATACATGATATGACAGGTGGCAGTCACGTCTCCATACTTGCAAGAGAAGGAAAAACGCTTTGCGTATGCGAAGACATCGGAAGACATAATGCCGTTGACAAGGCGGTGGGGTATGCGCTTCTTAATGGTATACCGCTTTCGGAATGCATGATCTTCACGTCGGGACGTGTACCTGTCGATATGGTGGAGAAAGTCATATCTGCCGGGATACCGGTCCTTGTTTCCAAGTCATCCCCGACCGAACAATCAGTTAAACTTGCCAAAGAATATGGTCTGAACCTTATATGCAGAGCCTGGCCCGACCGGTATGCCTGCTTTTCTTGACCGGTGCAAACTTGTATTTACCTTATTTTAAACGGTCCGATGGTTTCTAAATCAAATACTGCAAAAGACATAGGACTTTTGCTATAATAATTGCAAAATTGGCACGACTTATGGGGGCGTTATGTACAGGGATATTATAAATGATCTGAGGAAATGAAAGGAAAAGGCCAGAAGAAAACCTTTGTTGCTCACCGGAGTACGTCAGTGCGGAAAGACATATATAGTCGAAGAATTTGCAAAGGAATCCTTTCAGAAATTGCTGGGTCATGATAAAAAATGGCATAAACCAGTTTATGAAAATGGCGTAAAAATGGCGTAAATAGAAAAGGGCCTAATACAGCATAAAGATATATAGTCTTATGCTGAGATATATACGCACTGATCCTAACGAGGACATTTGATCTGCTTAGCAGAGAATGTCCTCTTTTTGTTGCAAAAAATGATCCGGAGAAAGGAAATTTATGAAATTAAGCAAGATTAGGGTTTAGGATGAACCGGCAAGGCTGTAGTGGTGGAGGAGGAAACTTCAAACCGACAAGGACATCGTGATCCTTTCGATGTCAGAAATCATGGAGAACAAGGGAACTAAAAGATATTGCCATATTATTGACAGCGTAATTGATATCATGGCAGAAACTGTTGCGTTTGAGAGAAAGACAGTCCGTGTTAACAAATATGCCTTATCAGTTTGTTAAATCAAAGCTTCTAAAGGTAGATTCTGAAATGTTCAGATATGCTATTGATAATCTCAAAGGTGCCGGAAAGGAGAGGAATGTCCATGGTGAGAAAAACTACATCACTACAGTTCTGTATAACGCAGCCAATACCATAGGGCTTCATTACAGTGCTAAGATATTTTAGAAGAATAGAATTTAATTAACAGCCAAAACCGCATGGATATCTGCGGTGGAGGCAGTTTTTTTGATGTTTAAAAAATTTTTTTAAAATACCCCCATTTTTTGAAAAGCCCATCCGTAATATATGTCAGAAGGGTAAAAATGTTACCCTAAAATGAGCTCATGAAAAATCCAAAACAAAATACAAGATCTAAGGAGGAAAAAATAATGATCAAAAAGAGACTGGTAAAAAAGACAACTGCAATAGCAATA
>JAILRP010000023.1 GCA_024698075.1 Lachnospiraceae bacterium | reverse complement strand
CCTCGACCGTGAAGAGGGGCGATCCCTTGACGGCCACAGTCCCTTCCTTCACAAAGCTCTCGGTCACTATCCCGTCATAGTCGGCCGTAACACCCGTGTACGCTTTCTCGAGATTCTCCTCGGCGGTTGTGACGCCGAGTTCCGAAAGGTCGTAGGAATTTCTCAGCTGCTCCTTCTGGTATGAGTTGAGTATCTGATTTTCATACGTGTTCTTGAGGGTGGACGATTCGGTCCAGTTGCGCATGATGTCCGACATCCAGTTGCCGTTCAGCACGCTCTGTGCATATTCCTCAGGCGAAAGGTTCGCAGGCGGCAGTCCCGCAAGGTCCTGGTTGAGGCTCCCGAGCGCACAGTTCAGGTCTTCTATCTCGTCTGTCAGCTTCTTGATCTTGTTAAGATCCGGTGCCGGCGATGCCTGGGCCAGCTCGAGCTCAAGCGTCTTGTTGCTGATGTCCGCCGTTGTTTCCGCTATGTTCTTGTTGATGCCCTGCGCTATGCAGTTCACATCCCAGTTCTCCTGGTACTGCCCCTGGTTAAGGTAGTCGTTCGCCTGCCGGAACAGGGCGTATGTGGACCTGTATATCTCAATGTCCGATGTGGCCTTGTTGAATTTTGCCTGGTTCGTGTTGCTCGCCTGCACCTGCCCGTTCATCGTGTTCTCCGCAGACTTGGCGGAAAGCTCTGCCTGGCTGAGTGCATTTATAAGGTCCTCTGGGTCATAGTCGAGCACCCTCTCCCCCGCCTTTACCTCATCGCCGACAAGCAGTCTGTATGAACTGACGGGAGCCGTAATGGATGAGTAGTAAGTCTTGCTCCTTTCTCCATGTACTTCTCCCGTCGCCTCAACCTCTTCGGAAATGTTCATCCGTCTGGCTGTATCTGTGCTGTATTTTGCCGCCCTGCCCATGAAGGCCGTAAGCAGCGCCCCCGAGCCTGTGACCAGTGCCACAGTCGTAATACCGATGATGATCTTTTTGCCTTTCATATCCTCTTCCTCATCCGCCGTGCAGGTGCCGGCATGTTCCTATCCGCCGATGGCTGTGCGTTACAGTTCATGCCGGCAGTCCCTGACTGCGGTTTAATAAAATGTACCATGAATGTTAGCTCTGACTAACTTTCTGTTATTATAGTTAGCATAGGCTAATTTGTCAAGGTTATTTTATACAGAAAAAAGTTTGATAAAGGTTGAATTTTCGGTATTGAAAAAAATGTCACTATGTGGTAAGTTGTTGCTAATCAGTCTGCATCCACAGACGATATGAAGCAGATGTGTACGTGCGGCATAAGATAAGGAGATATGATATGGCACTTCAGGAATCCGGAGAAATGTATTTGGAAACTATATATGTTCTGTCACAGGAATCGCCCAATGTCCGCGCCATTGATGTCGGCGACCACATGGGATATTCCAAGCCTTCCGTAAGCCGAGCCATGGGGCTTCTGCGTGACGAGGGCCTTATCCGCAAGGATGAGGAAGGATACATAAGGCTCACCGAAGCCGGCGAGATACTGGCCAAGCGCATATACGAGCGCCACACCCTGCTCACGAAGTTGTTCATTGACCTCGGCGTTGACGAACAGACCGCGAGCGACGACGCCTGCCGCATAGAGCACTACATAAGCGACACGACTTTCAACGCGATCAAGGCTCACGCCGCCAAAATGCGCAGGAAGCGCGCCTGACAGAATTTAATACGCAGTTCCTGGCAGCTAAGGTTTGCGGCTGATGTTTCCGCCTCAACCGTAGAGACCGCGAAATTCATCCAGTTTCTTCCGGAACTCTTCCACCGTTTCCTCGGGTCCTTCGATCCGAACATCCGGCCCGAGGCCGAAAATCCATCCGAAGAAGGGTCCGCTTACAGCAACATCGACATATGCCTCTGACCAGTCTTCCCGCTCCGACGGGCGGATGGAGATGTCGCGTCCGAACCTGTCTATGAACACTCCGGCCATCTGATTTTTGAACGCAACCCTTACCTTGGTGTGCTCGCCTCCGAACATCCCGAAACTCATCCTTGAATACTTGGCAAGGTCGAACGCCATGAATTCCTTCTTGCCTGCGCGCCTTGCGTCAAGAACTTCTATGCTCTTCAGCTTGTCCACACGGAAATGCTTGATGCATCCCGCCTCCTCGTCATATGCGATCAGGTAGTAGTTCTCATCATCCCACGTCAGCGCCCAGGGTCTCACCACATACGGCTCCTCGCGGTGGCGGACCATCTCCTTCTTCTCGTTCCACTCCATGTACTCGAACCGGATCTGCCTGTTCTCCGCAATGGCACGGTGCACGTCATCCACAGAATAGTAGATGCTCTCGTTCATCGTCTTGACCCTGCCCTGCACCACCGCCTGGCGCTTAAGCTGCGATGCCTCGTACATGCTCGCCATCCCGGCAAGTTTTTTTATAAGCTCATCCGACTTTTTCTCAGTAATGAACTTGGAGGACTGTATCGCATCAACGAGGAGCTTGAGCTCCGCTATCTCAAACTGCTTGCCGCCGACGTGGTAGCAGTAGCTTCTTCCGACCTTTTCTCCGATCACGTCTATCCCGAGAACGCGCAGCGCCTCAAGGTCATCATACAGGCTCTTCCTGTCAGCGGTGACGCCATAGGCTTCAAGCGCCTCCTTGATCTCCGGCATCGTGATCATATGATCGTCATCAGTCTTTTCGAGCATGATGCGGCTCAGATAGTAAAGCTTCAGTTTCTGGTTTGCTCCCTTTGGCATGATGTTTCCTGTTCTATTCCCTGCTCTATTCCCTGTTTTATTCCCTGCTCTATTCCTTCTTCCCTGAACATTTCCATGGTTTCCGCTTCATTGTATTCAGTCAGGCACATGTTCTTCACCTCTTATGTATCAAAATCCCATTCTGTCTGTTCCTTCTCCCGCCTATGGTTTGTTGGATTTATAAGCAGGAATTTCAGAAAAGCTCAGATGAGATTTATAGACGGCAGAAACTGCCATTCAGAAGAAAAGCTGCTTACAGGATGATTTTATCACAGATAATCTGAGTTGTCTTTTTCAATTTCAACTTTGACGGCATAAAAATATCATCAGTCAGAAAATGAACCCCTGACTCCGTCCCCGGGGTCCAAATACAATGTAAAGCCATTGGATTAAATCCGCATATGCCAGCCCGCGCCGTGGTGCGTTATAATATGTTCATCCGGGGAGGCGAAACAGCTATGATCATACACGAGCTTAAATACTCAAACACAAATACATACCTGATCAAGGGGGACAGCGGCATGCTTCTGTTTGATACCGGCTGGGCAGGCTCGTTTCCGGCCTTCTGCAGCTGCATGGGCGGACTCGGGATACCGGTACAGGACATCAGCTGCATACTCATCTCCCACTACCATCCCGACCACATGGGTATCGCACAGGAGATCTCAGACATCGGCCCCACTGTTGCCGCCGCAGACGTCCAGAAAGAATACATCCACTCTGCCGACGCGGTATTTGCAAAGGAGAACAATACTTCATTCCGCCCGATAGATGATGAAAAAGTCATCATCCTTCCCACCGGCGGAAGCAGGGAATTCCTAAAAAGGCTCGGAATATCCGGAGAGATCATCCATACTCCCGGGCACAGCGATGACAGCATTTCCCTGTGCCTTGACAGTGGATGCATGTTTGTCGGGGACCTAAATCCCCTGTATGAACTCGAGCTCCACAGGAACGACCTTATCGGGAAAAGCTGGGAAAAGCTCCTGGTACGATTGCCGAAGAAGGTGTTCTACGGGCATGCAAAAACAGCCGTCCTCGGCGAGGATGCGGCTGCAGAATGTGAAGATAAAGACCTCTATGCACTTGTATCAAAGATAACCGGGCTCATCGACCGCGGCACCTCTCCCGACAGGATACGGAAGAAGACCGGCGCCGGCCCGGAGTTTATCGAAGACGTTTCACGGATGTATCTGACTCACCGGGACATCGGGGTGCAGGGCATCCTCGACAGGATCGAGTCAAGGCACTCCTCGTGCCGCTGAATGAACTGCCCTCATTTCCCCGCTTTCAGCCGTTCCGCGGCTTCCTCGCGCTCCCTGCACAGGTCCGCCCATGTAGGTCCGGTATGGAGCATTTCGTCATATTCCTTAAGCACGCCCGGAATGTCTATGTGCTGCGGGCATACCGCGGCACATGCGCCGCATGATACGCACTTATCCGGCCATTTGTCCGCCGGCGTTCCGTCCATCTGCATCTTGACCGTAAGCGCCGATGCAAATTTCAGGTCATTATAGCCGGCCAGCAGCATCGGAATGTCGAGTCCCATCGGACATCCCTTGCAGCAGTATCTGCATGCCGTGCAGGGAACTCCGACCTTCAGCGTTTCCGCGATATCAAGCATCATGTCCCACTCTTCTTTTGAAAGCGGCTCACCCTCACTGAACGTGCGGATGTTGTCCTTCATCTGTTCAAGACTTGACATGCCGCTGAGAACGGTTGCAACCTCAGGGATCTCAGCAAGCCACCGGAACGACCAGGAAGCCACCGACTCATCCGGCCTTAGAGCCGCAAGCTTTGCATTGTTCTCCTCCCCAAGATTCGCAAGCTTTCCGCCGCGCAGCGGCTCCATGACTATGACCGGAAGTCCCCTGCTTCCAAGCAGCCCGATCTTGCTCCTTGCATCCTGGAGCGTATAGTCCACGTAGTTCAGCTGTATCTGGCAGAATTCAGCCCAGTCCCCAAGATAGTCAAGTATCTCTTCCAGATTCTCGGCCCTAGCATGGGTTGAGAACCCGAGATGCTTTATCTTCCCGAGCTCCTTCTGCTTCACGAAGTAGTCTATGATCCCATAGTCAGTGTTCCGGTAGGTCGCTATGCTGTTCTCATATATGTTATGGAACAGGTAAAAATCAAAATAATCCACGCCGCATTTTTCGAGCTGGTCATTGAATATCCCCTCGCAGTCATACTTCTTCATGAACTGGTGCCCGGGGAACTTGTCGGCGAGCATGAAACTTTCCCTCGGGTACTTGGCAAGCGCCTTCCCGATCGCGACTTCCGACATGCCCCCATGGTACGGATAGGCCGTGTCATAGTAGTTCACGCCATGCTCCATGGCATAGTCCGTCATGGCGTTCACCTGTTCCTGGTCTATGCTGCCGTCCTCCATAAGCGGGAGCCTCATGGTCCCAAACGCAAGCCTCGATATCTTCTCACCACATGCAACTGCATACTGCATAAAACCACCTCGCTTATTATCAGCACATCCTCCTGTCCATTTCGGGATGCTGCTCGTAGTACTCCGCCTTGTTGCGGTACATGTTCTCATCGGCGGTGTTCATGATCTTTCCGATGTTTTGCGCCTTCTCCTCATAATGCGCTCCGACCGCAAACGCGGGTTCCCCCTCGATCCTTGAAAGGGTTTCAAGCTTCTCAAAATGTGCGTAAAAATCATCCCTGTCCATGCCGGTCACTATTATCAGGAACTCATCCCCGCCGGCACGGTATATCTCGCTGCCGGAAAATACCGATTTCAGCTTTGACGCGACGTTCTTCAGCATCTCGTCGCCCTCGTTGTGCCCCTTCGAATCGTTGGCCGTCTTCAGGCCGTTAAGGTCCGCAAACACGATCCCGAGCCTCGATCCGCCGTCCGCGGCTTCAGCCTCAAGCTCCATCACGCGCCTGTTCATCGCGTTACGGTTTAAGACGCCCGTCAGGATGTCGGTCGTCCCGAGCATCTCGAGCAGGTTCCTCATCCTGAAGTTCTCTACCTCAGCGGAGAGTATGAACGAATTGAGCTCCATGACCTCGCGTATGAAATCGGTCTTGTCGGAATTGAAGTTCGTCGCAAATATGTATCCGTATATGTTGTCGCCGACCTGCAGCGGATAGAGCACAACGTTCCTGACTCCCGAGCCCACAAGCGACCGGTACCATTCGGGATCTTTCTGCTCAAGATCCTTCATATGGTCCTCGTCGGTGATTATAAAGCAGTTCGAGCCCGCCATGACATCCTGCCATCCCTCCACTATGTCAAAGAACTCGGACCTGAAGAAGACATCCTCCTCCGGCGGCGCGAACATTCCCCCGACCGTCCGGTCAAAGCAGCACATGTCGATAACCCTGTTCTCCCAGTCGGTAAGTATCAGGGCACAGCCTTCGGACTCGCACTGGTTCCTAATATCCCTTACGATGGAATCGAGCGTCTCTTTGAAGTCATAGTTCTCACGGAACTTAAGGCATGTCTTGAGGACAAGGTATGCGGTCTTCGCAGAGATGTTGATCATCTTATCCGATTCGGATTCGGTGTTCATCTCATAGCTGAACAGGCAGCATCCGTTCCCCTCAGCATCATCCTCGAGAGGGAGCATATATATGTCAAGCCAGGAGTTATAAAGCTTGGCATTTACGTACTGGTGCGATATCTTCCTGTTGCTGATGCAGCCAATCGCGAGCGCCTCAAAGTTCGGGTCGTCAGCCACATAATAGTTATACGGCCTGTACGGGACAAAATCCTCGCCAAGCTTTCCTACCGACGCAAGATAATTCCTGTTGGCCGCGGCTATCGTGACCACATCGCCTCCGTCATCTGATTTTCGCAGTGAAAGCACGCATGCGATCCCGCTGAATGATCCGATCAGTTTTTCGTAGTCCATTTCGGTCTAAAACCTCTCCATATGATATGCCAATAATCACATAGGCATCAGGATGTTATTATAACCCGATGCCTATGCTGACTTCAACCCTTATTCCAAATGCAATCAGCGGCTGCCCTCATAGCCTGCAAGCGGTGTCAGGTCATAAAGGATCAGCCTCTTTTCATATTCATCCATCTTCGAGAGGAACTCTTCCTCGGACACCGAAAGCTCCTCCGCCGCGGCAGCGTCGAAAACGCCGGTGGTGTTATGGTACATCCCGAGCGCCCCTCCGTCTTTCTCGTCCGTGAAGTAAAAATCATCCCACTCTATCTGCGTCCCGTCGGCGCTCAGGTGTGCCTCGCCGAATATCGTGATCATCGCGCCGCCCGAGCCGAAGTAATAGAACCTGTTGTCCTCCATCGGGCAGTAGCAGCTCCTGGCCCAGCTTTCCATCGTTGTGGCCGGCATGCCGTCCTTTACCGTAAAGATGCTGAACAGCACAGTGCGCGGGCCATCGCCGTAGTCCTCGTTGCATGCGATGAGAAGCTCAGGAACGCCGTCGGAGCTAACATCAGCAAGCAGATAGCCGACCGACTCTGACGCAGGCGTATCTCCCGGATACATGACTTTTTCCATCAGCCCGTTTGATATGTATTCGTATGTCCTGTCAAAATCATACCCTTCCTCGACGACGGTCTTCACTTCTTCAAGCACCGGGGCATATATTTCCATGTAGTCGGGCCCGTCCGCGTCACCGGCCTCCGGCTCGTCTTCGGGCTCATCTTCCTCATCTTCAGTGACGGTCTCCGATATAACGTCGCCCTGAAGCTCCTTGAACCGGCTCCACATCTCGGACAGTATCTTCCGGTCGCGCTCCGAGTATTCCCTGTACTCTTCCAGACGGTATGTTTCCGTCGTGCCCCCGATAAGTGAATTGTCGAATGTGGCCTCCACGCTCCACGGATGGTAGTCCGTCACGAAAAGGTCGCTCTGTCCCCGTCCGGAAAGCGCGAGCACGCCGCTCTCCTTCAGGAATGATTCAAACTCCGCCACAGAAGGTGCGGCATATACCGTGACAGTCTGCGGTGAATCAAACGTTTCCTGGTCGGTGCACTCGATGATCCACTCACCGCCTTCATTCTTCTTCAGTATCTTATGGTGGTATCCGCCCTCCATGTCCCCATACCCGGGGTGAAAATCAAACGATACCAGCTCCCCCGCCTTTACGGGCGGATCCTCAGCCTGCGGTGCGGCGTTTTGGCACCCGCCGAGAAGCAGGCATCCTATGGCAGTCATTATTGCAGCTGACAGTTTTTTCATCACGGAATTTCCTCCCATGTTTTCGGTTAATCATACAGATAGAGCACTTCCCCGTCGTCAGCCCTAAGGCACGCGAGGTTCGCCGACGGATATGCCCTGCGGTATGCACATCCGCAGTCTATGTTGATGAAGACGCAGTCCTTTTTACTGTCGTGGTAGTTAAATACCCGGCCGGAATTAAAGTATGCGGAATCCCCGATTATCGTCGGCGTATGTCCAAATATTACCATACCATGCTCCATGCCGCCAATATCCAAAACCTCTTCCCTTGCATAAATGCAAAAATCATCGAGCCGGCTGTACTTCGACTTCTTCAGTGCCCCTTCATCGCAGAACCCTGCGTGGGCTACTGCGCAGTCCCGCCCGCTGCATTCAAAACGTTCGAAAAGCGGCAGGCCTTCAAGCATGTGGGCCCACCGGGCAAGCTCTTCTAGCGTCGTGCCCCTGTTCATTATAAGGTCGGTGACCGTCCCGTAATAATCGAAATACTCAAAGGATATGCCGGCCCGGAGCCTTATCAGGTATTGGAGCGTTTCGAGAAGGACACGGGTATCCTCATTCGAGACCGCATCAGTCATAAGGCCGCAGGATTCATCAATCTGCTGCATGAGCCTTACATATTCCGCGAACTCGATATCATGGTTCCCGCGTATCGGTATGATGTTATCCGGGCACTCTTCCAGCCACTCGAGCATCTCGCGGCTCTTCGGTCCCCGGTCAATATAATCACCGGCAAGGACCAGCCTGTCATTCCCCGACAGGCTGATCCTCGCCAGCATCTCCTGAAATTCATCAAAGCATCCGTGAATATCGGACATTACATATGTTGCCATCTTACTTTCCCAAGCACGGTTAAATTTCGTTCTATTATCTCACATCTCCGTTTTTTTAGGAAGGGAACCCCGGCTGATCTGTATTTACCGTTTCCTGCACGCATTCGGGATCAAACACATCGATGGCGCGTTTTCTCCGGGCAGCGATCATATATATCAGGATCGCGACCGCATCATCAATGGGCCCCGGTGCAAGGTCCACAGGTGATGCAACGTATAATGCCAGTACCGCAATGATAAGCCACTTTGTTATTCTCTCCATACCGTTTCCTCCTCACTGTGCCGATCCAATTACCGCCGATATTATTATGATGATCAGTGCGATTGGCAGTATGATCGCCGCCGCCTTTATAAGTGCACATATGACCATCCCTATGAACGCGAACGCCATTATCACTCCGAAAATCCTGAAACATCCGCCCAGGACCCTTCCAAACAGCCCTAAGAACAGTCCGAAAACTTTGAACCCGCATCCTATGATTATGATCGCCGCTAAAATCCCCAGCATGTTTCTCACCTCCAGGCTCTGCCGCTTGTCACTTCTTATCTTTCTGTTTATCTCTGAAATGCGAACTGTCTGTAACTTCAATGGTTTTGGCATATTCCGGATCTGCCTTGATCTTCCCGATCAGCAGTATCGTCTTTATCCTTGTCCTCGGGTCCATCGGCATCACCTCTTTCCGTTTGCCCTTCTCTTGTTATTACTATATACTTGAACCGGGTACGGAAAAATCACCAATGCGGCAAATAAGCATTCCATATTTTGCTTCCTGCGCAAAATAGATGACCGGAGGATATGAAATGGGCAGAAGATCGAACAAGGACGACAAATCGGTATACCAGGAGTTTCGCGAAAAGAACGGCCTTACGCGTGAGAAGGCCAGTGAACAGATCGGCTTCATTTCAGCCGCCAAACTTGAGAAGATCGAGAACGGCAAGGTCACCGTCCAGCCCGAGGACGTGATCGCCCTCGCCGAATGCTACAAGGCGCCGGAACTGTGCAACTACTACTGCTCACAGGAATGCCCGATCGGCCAGCAGTACGTCCCGGAAGTAAAGGTAAAGGACCTCGCCCAGATAGCGATAGAAACCCTCAACTCCCTCAACAAGATGAACAAAGAAAAAGACCGCCTTCTCGAGATCGTCGAAGACGGCCAGATAACACCTGATGAATATAATGATTTCTTTTCAATCAAGAAGACCCTTGAGAAAATCTCCCTGTCCGTAGATACCCTTCAGCTCTGGGTGGATAAATCGATCGCGGACGGAAACATGGAGCCGTCGGATCAGCCTTCCTGATATGCAAAATCAAAGGCGGATGGAGCCTGTATATCCTTCCGGAACCTTGTATCTTATATCGCTTCCGGTATAATCACTTCTCCTAAATTTTTTATGAAATTCATGGAGAGCTTCCTCCAGCTTATCACATTCTATATGCTCCTCTGATTCGATCTCTCCATCCATGGCAGCAATGGATTTTGCCGCCTGAACAAACAGCTTTATGACATTATCAGCATTGACCGCCGAGCCTCTCTCTCCTTCATGCCGGTCAATCAGTGACGCGATCAGAAGTGAATTTAGATGTATTAGCTTTCCTCCTTCACTGACACTGCTGCTGTCCCTGTAAATCTTATAGTAATCAGCAGGTGTTTTGTTGTCGCCGGTTATCGAATTCAGCCATCCGGCTTCACATTCCTCTATCTCTTTATCAGCCGCTGCTATTTTCATGCATATAACGATAAAATCCTCATAAAAAACCTGCGCAGCGTTAACCGGAACAGGGGAGTCATAAGGCCGTGTCCGTTCAATCCTGTCGTTCCACCCCTTGAATATACTCATCATGCTCATGTAGATGAGTTTGAGTCTGCTTAAATAGTTTTCATTCCTATATTCATGAAGCCATTTATCATTGAACTGCCTGATCCTTTCCCGGTGCTCCTCTACTCTCTTCTCTAAAGCTTTATGGTCCTGATATTGTTCAAAAAGAAATTTACGCCCCCGAGGATTGTCAAAATACCCTTTGTATTCAGCAAATTTAACAGGGTCATCCGGATCAAGCCCTTCAATTGCCATGGCCGATCTCACTGTGTCGTCTACATAACGTGCAAAATCTACCGGATCAAAACCGTCGTCCAACAGTTCCTTAAACCCTTTTACAGCCTCTTCATAACTTTTCTTTATATAATCCTGTACTTCATCTGAGGATTCTATTACGTCGCGTGCTCTTTTTATTTCCTCCGGATCACTTATATCACCACACATTATCTGGACCATATTCTCATAGAATTCCTCAAAAGAAATCATATCACGTATATCCATAGCAAACCTCCCGATTCTTTTTAGATAAACCTTCCAAACGATATGTAAATTATTAAATACCACACTCTTCTTGTTTTCACAAAATACCAAGTTCCGTCTCTATTTTCCTGTATCTGTCAACTTCTTTTTCCTTAACTTCTTTAGACAGGTCGTTGTATATATGATGCATCGCATCCGCATCCTTCAGAATCTCATCCATCGGAGAATCAATAGCGGCTTTATCATCATGATGGTATATCGCGGAGCATATGATGTCTGTCTCCTCAGGAGTCATAATATCAAGTTTCCTGAGAATCTCCCCGGCAAGATCAGCACCCTTATGCGCATGATCCTCATATGATCCGCTCTCGTACGCATACAGATCATGGAGAAGTCCCGCGATACCGGCAAGTTCTGCATTTACTCCACGTTTCTGTGCCAGAAGCTGAGCCGACATAGACACCCCATAAAGATGGCCTGCGGCCTTTAAGGCATCATCCTGATCATCCATCTTCGCCAGTTGTTTATTCACATATTTCCTTACTTCTTTTAGTCTACCCATGTCATTCTTTTAATCCTATATTTCCTTTTTTGACGGTTCGTTTTCAATTGAGTATATCATAATTTCATTCTTCAACCGACTTCCCTCCAAGAATCTCATGCAGTGAGCATCGCCCTGGCCACAAGCTTCAGGTCATCCGAATCGCTGTCTGTTCTTCGAAGATTTGCATAATCTCCATCAATGCTTATATTCATGTTTTAAGGATTCAATCTTACTGTAATTATATACCTCCTCCGATAATAATCCATAGCCCTGTAATCAATGACATCCCCAAAATGCTTCACAAATGCAGGGTTACCCATAACATCCTTCAGGTCATCCCTTAATGCAAGCGCATATCCTTCTTTTTCTACGAAGAATCCCTTCCCCGATTCCAGAAGGAAATGGACCGGCATTTCCACGATCTTTCTTAGATGCTCCCTGTCAGAGATTTCACTGAAATTATCACGACTGCTAACATATGAAAGATCCTTCCAGTTTGTTCCCGAGGAAAAGAAGCTCTTCCAGCTCTCAAGAAGCTGGTCAGCGGTTACGGCAGTTCTCACAACCCCGTCATTGTAGAACGCCTTCAGCACCGGCATCTTATAAACCTTTGCCATGTTTGTGTTCTCAATGAGATGTATGAATTCCCTGCCTATCGTCCCGCAGAGTCTTTCCTCATCGCCATCCAGTTCCCCCAAACCCTTCAGAAATCCCAGATAATCCTTGAACGGATTGTTCTTTGAATTTCTCAGTGCGAGCATATATACGTCATCGGCCATATATGTGAAGAGATCCATTCTGGACGGAATGTGTCCCAGCTGATCCTTCACTCGGAAATATTCTGCCTTCACAATATCCGCGGCCTTTTTCTGCTTTCTGTCCATTTCATCAAACAGGTCGATGAGCCGCATGTCAAAGTCTATCATGCATCCATCGGGAAGCACGCTGCCGCCGGCAGGATTGATGCCATTCCCACGGCCACGGCCGCTCTCCGACAGATAATTCCTGACCTTTCCGGCATTTTCAAAATTCCCGATAAAATCAAGGACTATGAGATAATCCTTCCCCCTGCTCTTCCTCAGGCCCCTGCCAAGCTGCTGCATGAATATGACCGGCGACTCCGTGGGCCGCAGGAACATGACCATGTCAACGGACGGGATATCCACGCCCTCATTGAACATATCAACCGAGAAGATCACACGGATCTCTCCGCTCTTCAGTTTATCTATGGCCGCAGAACGCTCCTCTGAATACTCTCCGTCAGAATTGCTGTAAACAGCCACGGAAGGTATTCCGCGCCTGCAGAAGGCCCCGGCCATCTCCTCCGCATGCTTCCTTGAGCAGCAGAATCCAAGTGCCTTCTTCGCTCCGAATTTGCAGAAATGCTTGTAGATAAGCTCATTGCGTCTCTCATTGCCAATATACCTGACATTAAGCTCGTCAATATCATATTTTCCCCTGTGCATCTTCAGTCCGGAATAATCGCCGCTGTCATCATATATTCCATAGTAATGGAACGGGACCAGCATACCTTTGTTTATCGCATCTTTCAGGGGAATCTCATAAGGAACGTTATAATCGCAAATCTCATATATGTTTCTGCCGTCCATCCTGTCCGGGGTTGCAGTAAGTCCCAGAAGGAACTTCGGCTTGAAGTACCCGACTATCTTCCGGTACTGATCTGTTACGGCATGGTGGAATTCATCTATGACAATGTATTCGAAATAATCCGGGGAGAAGTATTCCGGATCAAGATATCTTTCATTTCCCAGGGTAGCAACGGATGCAAAGATTACGCTTCTATCGGTGCACTTCGTTTCTCCGTCAAAAAAACCGAAGTCATCGGAACTGCGCACGTTATGGAATGACCTCGCGGCCTGCCTGAGTATCTCCTCCCTGTGGGCGACAAAAAGAACCGTTTTGTAATCCGCCGAGTCAAAAGCTGCCAGATATGTCTTGCCGATGCCGGTCGCGGCTTGCACGATGCCCTTCTCGGCACCTTCTTCCCTGGAATTGCGCAGGGCACAGAGAGCCTCGATCTGGGCACCTCTCGGCTCATAGAGCATTCTCACCTTGGTGTCAGGATCCTCCTCGCTCTCATCATATCTGTCAAGGTCCTTTGCCGCGGCCGGACAGTGCCAGCTGCCGGAATACCGTTTAAGCTCCTGATCATCGATGATGATCGAATGATTCTGAAATAGGTCCTCAAATGTAGCGAAAAACTTATCGCAGTTTTCAGCATCTTTTCTGCTGTTGAACCGGTAATTCCATTCAATCCCTGATGTCAGAGCGCTTCTGGAAATGTTTGACGAGCCTATGAATATATCGGTGTAGTCGTCATAATGGAAAATGTAAGCCTTGATATAAATATACCTTCTGCATTATCTTCTATAATACGCATAAGCAGATGTTTACTAATTTATTACTCAGGATAATTTCCAGACTGCCTTTATTGTAGTTATCAGCTCACGGTCTGCCGGAAGCCAGTCAACAGAATCAAATTCCTCCTTTGATAGCCATCTGCCCGCCTCCGCTTCTTTTAGGATAAGTTCTCCCTCTGCAACCTCTGCCCAGAAACAATCCATGTACAGATGGAATTGTGGATAATCATATTCGACGGTTTCTATCAGGTCGAGGACATTGATATTGGCTGATAACTCTTCCCGAATTTCACGCATAAGGGCCTCCTGTGGTGTTTCTCCCTCTTCAATCTTGCCGCCCGGGAACTCCCACTTGCCCTTATAATCGCCATAACCCCTTGCGGTTGCAAATATCTTATTGCCTTCACGGATCACTGCCGCAACCACCCTGACGGTCTTCATTTCAATTAATCCTCCGGAATGCGGTAGAACCTGCCTGATACCCTCTCTGACTTGAACACATTCACAAAGGCCGCGGGATCAATTTCATGCAGGGCGTTTACGACCTTGCTGACCTGGGTGGCAGTAACGACGGAATATACCACCGACTTGGTGCTCTCATCTTCATATGATCCCCTGCCGTAGATAATCGTTGCACCATGCCTTGTCATGTCATAGATAAGCGAACTGACCTCGTCCGGTGCAGAAGTCACGATAAATAGCGTTGCCTGCTGGTATTTTCTGTAAAGGACGTTTATGACTGCCGTAGAAACATACTGGAATATAACCGAATACAGGGCTATCTCCCATCCGAAAAGGGCGCCTGCAATGATCAGGATTACCGTGTTTATGACCATCGCAACGTTGAATCCGTTTATTCCCTTTTTCTTGTTCAGGTATATCGCTATGAAGTCAGTCCCGCCTGATGTTGCGTCCATAAGAAGGCAGAGGCTGACCGCTATTCCGTTTATGATACCGCCGAATACGCTTATGAGAAGAATGTCGTTTGTGATCACGTAACCTGGGATAAGGTCAGTCAGAATGCCGGTAAGAACGATCACTATGCATGAAAGAGATGTGAATTTTTTCCCGATGTACTTAAAGCCGATATAGACAGGCACTGCATTTATCAGCACGTTTATGGGCGTGTATGGTATGGCCACCCCGAAGAACCTGTCCGCAATCTCCTGTATCAGGAGCGTAAGGCCTGTCGCGCCGCCCGGAAGCAGCCCGCCGGTCCTAACAAACGACTTGATATTGACGGCAAATACCGCCGAAGCGATGACCACCACCAGAATTCTGAGGGACATCCATCTGTAGCTGTTGTTTCTGATTTTCTCGTCCATAGTTTTACCTGTAAGATGCTGTCAGTAATTCATCACCTGATGGGCTTCTTTGATCTTTTTCTGCATGAATTCAACTGCATCCATACCAATTACACCTCTCATTCAAGATAATCATTTACATTGAGTCTTTCATCCGTCTTCTGTTCTTCATCGATTATCCCCGGGACAAGCTCTGTGGCATATGCCTCTCCTGATTCCGGATCTATATAATAGCGGATCTCTGCTCCTGTATAGGATCTGTACAGGACAACTATCTCGCCCGCATCATTTACTGATGCATCCCAATAGACCGTGTAGTCATCAGATCCGCTCATGGCTTCAAGGTCTGGGTTGTTTGCAAAGCAATACCTCCTGATCGCTTCAACTGCCTGTTCTTTCGTAATCTTTCCCGTCCTCTTTTGGTTTATGACGGAAAGCGTATCAAGCATATAGGTAAACCGTCTTCCAAAGCCTTCGGCCGCCTCTGCGGCATAGTGGGCCCTTGCAACAATGCTCCCGGGTCCTGCCGGTATGATATATGCCGCCTGAAGTCGGTCAGGCATCGTCCCGCCTCCCTTTTCGGCAGATGCATCGAGCACGACGCATTCACCCGCTTTAGCAAGTGTGCGGTTTTCCCTGATTATCTCATATGTTTCGGACAGCTCCGCGCTTATGGCTGCTTCTGCCGAATCGGCGCTCTCAGGCAAATACATAACCTCAAGGTAGTTCCATGGGTCTTCCGGGTCGTCATAGAGCGAAACAAACTTTTCGCAGTCCGCTTCCTTCTGACGTCCGA
>JAILRP010000033.1 GCA_024698075.1 Lachnospiraceae bacterium | reverse complement strand
GAAAGAAATCTGCTGACAGGGATCTGGCTGATCGCCTCCTTTGCCGTGTGGACCGTTTTGATCCGATGTGTCGATGTGCAGGCTGAAGGGCAGAATGGAACAAAGATCGGATTTGCGGGATTTAATGGATGGTTCCATCAGCTGACAGGTGTGCACATGATGATCTATAAGATCACGGACTGGCTGGGGCTTGTTCCTATATTCATATGCCTGTGCTTCGGAGTGCTGGGTTTGGCACAGCTGATAAGGAGACAGAGCCTGCTGAGGGTTGATCCGGATATTCTGCTATTGGGTGTATATTATGTGCTGGTCATATCCTTCTACCTGATCTTTGAGATGATCCCAGTCAATTACAGACCTGTGCTGATTGAGGGGAGGCTGGAAACATCTTATCCGTCATCAACGACATTACTGACACTCTCCGTGATACCCACATTGATATTTCAGGCAGACAGGAGATGGGAAAATCATCTGATCAGAAAATCAGCCGCGGTGGTCGGGATCGCTTTTTCGGCATTTATGGTGATCGGAAGGCTGGTCTCAGGGGTGCACTGGGCAACGGATATAATCGGTTCCGTATTGCTGAGCGCGGGTCTGTTTATGATGTATAAATCTGCTGTGGAATATACGGATAAGGCTGAGAAAGCCGACGGGAGCAAAAATGGAGTTTAATGAAAAATTACAGGAACTGAGGAAAGCAAGATCGCTTACCCAGGAAGAGCTGGCGGATGCTTTGTTTGTTTCAAGAACGGCAATCTCAAAATGGGAATCGGGTCGTGGCTACCCGAGCCTTGAATCGCTCAAGGAAATATCTAAGTTCTTTTCCGTGTCGATCGATGATCTGATCTGTTCGGAAGAGATCATTTCTGCGGCAGAAGATGAGAAGAAAGACTTCATGGATAAGTACATATCATTGATCTGCAATATGCTGGATATCTTTTTGGCATTACTGCTGGTGCTCCCTGTATTCGGAAACGGAACAGATGATCCGGCTTCGGCAGCGCTGTTTGCGATCACGGGAACAAGCCTATGGATCAAAACAGTATTTGCTGTTCTGATCGGTTTGGCGGTGCTGAACGGTATCTGCGGTGTTATCGTCAGTTGTTTTGATAAGCCGGCCGCAGACCGTCACAGGCTTGTTGCGGGGATGGTGATCTCGATAGCATGTGCGGCGGTATTTATCCTGGCAAGACAGCCGTATGCAGGCATCATCTGTCTGGCTGTTCTGGTTCTGAAGGGAATGCTGATCGTGAAAGGAAAGATTTTTTACGGAGGAAAATGAGATGAATACAAATGATCATACTATACGGTTAGAAAAAGAAGAAGATTATAAAGAGGTTGAAAATCTTGTAAGAGAATCATTCTGGAACGTCTACAAACCGGGATGCTCCGAGCATTATGTGATTCATGTGCTGAGAGATGACCCCGCATTCGTGAAGGATCTGGATTTTGTGATGGAAAAAGACGGACGCCTGATCGGACAGAACATGTTCATGAAAACCGTCATTGAAGCAGATGACGGCAGGATCATACCGGTACTTACGATGGGACCGATCGGGATCATCCCCGAGCTCAAACGTAAAGGCTACGGAAAGGCCATACTTGATCATTCACTGGATAAAGCCGCTGCAATGGGCTTCGGGGCCGTGCTGTTTGAAGGAAACATTGACTTCTATGGCAAGAGCGGTTTTGACTATGCAAGCAGGTTCGGCATCAGATATCATGATCTGCCGGAAGATGCGGATTCATCATTCTTTCTCTGCAAGGAGCTTATCCCGGGATATCTTGATGATGTGACCGGAGTATATCAGACACCAAAAGGGTACTATGTGAAGGATGAGGATGTGGATGAATTTGACAGACAGTTTCCGCCAAAAGAAAAACAGAAACTCCCGGGACAGATATTCGCGTAAATGTGATATAATAACTTTACACTGTCAAGATTGGAGACTGTAAATGAATAGAACGGGAAGGAAAGCAGTGATGATCGCAATTTATCTGGTATCAGCACTTCTGCTTCTTATTTTCATCTGGTGCATTATGAGCCCAGGCAGGATACGGACTTATGACGGCAAGAATAGTCTGTCGGAAAAGTTTGTTATGGATATCAACGGCGCTCCCAACGGCTTTTTTATCAATAGCCAGGATACCGATAATCCGGTTCTTTTATTCGTGTCCAGCGGTCCGGGTACCGATGATTATGTCTTTACCGACAAATATAAGGATATGAAGCTTGAAGAAGACTTCACCGTTGTTTATTGGGACTACAGGGATATGGGCATCGCTTATGATAAAAGCTTTGATACCGATACGATCACGCTTCGCAATATCCTTGAAGATACGGAAGCTGTAACGGAATATCTCAAGACAAGGTTCGGCAAGGACAGGATATTCATCATGGGATTTTCGGGCGGAACACACATAGCTCTGCAGGCGGCCCGGGAACATCCGGAGAATTACCATGCACTGATAAATATGGCACAGGCTGTCACCGACGGACCTGAGCGGGATGCTCTGATGTATGATTTTATGAAACGGATTTTTGAAGACAGAGGAGACAGAGCATCTCTGACTAAACTTGAAGAGTCGGTTGAAAAGACGGAAGATGGCGGAATCGTATGTAAGGATTGGTATGATTACGTTGCGCTGCTTCATAAAGCGGGCGGAGGTACGATAAAGGACAGATCCGAATTTGAAGGGATCGTTCTTCCGATCCTTTTTGCCAGATGCTATACGGTAAAAGAAAAACTCCAGTATGTTCCTGCCATGAAGATGTACAGGAGGACACCTCTTGCCGAAGAACTTGACGGCTTCGATTACAGGGTGTCGGTTAGATCCTTGGAGATACCGGTTTATTTCATCAGCGGTGAAAGCGATTACAACTGTCCATGGAAACTGGTCGAAGAATACTGTGACATTATAGATGCTCCGGACAAGGGATTCTATCTGATCTCCGATTCGGCTCACAGCCCTCTGTGGGAAAATCCGTCTGCGACCTGTGATGTTCTAAGGCAGATTAAAGAGAGTGTGGCAAATGAGTGATACATATCATCATGGCAATCTAAGAGAGGCTCTTATCGAAGCGGGAATACGGATCATTAATGAAAGCGGGGAGGATGCGCTTTCCCTTCGCAGGGTCGCTTCAGCCTGTGGTGTCTCCCATGCGGCTCCGTATGCCCATTTTAAGGATAAGGACGAACTGATCGAGGCAATCAAGAAAAGCATAACGGAGCAGCTGCTGGGGGAACTGGAAGATGCAGTCCGATCTGCCGCGAATGCGGAGGCTGCTATTGTCTGTATGGGTAAGAGATATGTTTCATTCTTTCGCAGCAGGCCCGATCATTATAAGTTCCTTTTCGGACGCCAGAATATTACCGCTCACTTAAAGATCGACGAGAAAACAGATGACGATTACCCTCCCTTCGTTCTTTTGAAAAAAACCTATCTCAGGTATCTGAAAGAGAGCAAGATCAAAAAGAACAAGAAAGATCAGGAGACTGAACTTCTGAAGATCTGGGCGTCAGCTCATGGCCTTGCAGCTATTGCCTGCATGTCCGGCGTGATCCCGTCCTTTGACTGGGATGAGATGATTGAAGGTGACGATCTGCTGAGATAGTAAATTTTTTTACAAGATTTTTCTTGAAAATGATTTTTAATCATATTAGCCTTTTCTCAGGACATCCGATTTTATACTGAGAGGAGGCTTTTTTATGGATAAAGAACAACTTCATGATCTTATTTCCGAAAGCACCGGAAACGAGAGCAACATCTGCCAGATATATGCGATCAAGGATGGTTCTGCTGTTTATGATGACTGCTGGCATGGATTTAAGACTATAGATGCGATGAATGTCAATTCCGTGACCAAAGGTGTGATGGGGCTGCTTGCCGGAATAGCACTGGATGGGGGTTATATCAGGAGTGCTGATCAGAAAGTGATGGATTTTTTCCCGGATTACAGTGTAAAGCGTGGGGAGAAAACTATCTACGATGTCACGGTCAGGCATCTTCTCACGATGACAGCTCCGTTCAAGGGAAAATCGGAACCGTGGAAGAGGGTGTGCACCTCCGATGACTGGACTTTGGCGATATTGGATCATCTTGGCGGGAGAAAAGGAATTACCGGTGAGTTCAGATATGCTACGCTTGGCATTCAGATCCTTGCGGGGATAATCGAGAGAGCGACAGGTGAGAAATGCATTGATTTTGCCAACAGGAATCTGTTTGAGCCATTGGGGCTTCCCAAGCGGATACCGCACGGAGACAGCTCCAAGGAAGATCAGTTTGATTTTTTCATGAACAAGAACCCCAGGAAATACGAGTGGTACACTGACCCTCAAGGCTGCGTCACCGCGGGATGGGGATTATGTATGTCAGCAAGAGATATGGCAGTGGTCGGGGCTATGGTGCAAAATGGCGGGCTCCATAATGGCAGAACGGTTGTCTCCAAAGAATACATAAAAGAAATGACCGCATCCCATCTTAAGTTAGGCGCGCGTTTTGGATATATGAACTATGGCTACTTATGGTACATGCCCTATGATGACAGAGATGTCTGTGCAGCTATCGGCGACAGCGGAAACATCATCTATGTAAACAGAGAAGAAAACGTATCTGTGGGAATGACCGGTACATTCAGGCCGAGAATCTTTGACAGGGTTGATTTTATAGAGCAAAAAGTATTGCCGGCGATTTCGGGGTAATATCCGATCATATCTTATCCCAAAGGTTCGTAAAGGGCGTTCACATTTTTCAACTGTTGATGGTATAATCATCATCAGGATATACAGATTCGGCCGATACAGGACAGAGAGGAGATCCAATTGAAAATTCAATGCGATTTTTGCGGAAATACATACGAAGATTATCTGGAAAAGTGCCCCTCCTGCGGTGCACCCAATCCTTCTCACCATGATGGCGACAAACAGCCCCGCACCATTGAAGAACTGAAGAAATGGTATGAAGACAGGCAGCTTCCGCCTCCCGAGACCACGCGATTTTTTATCGGAGTTGATTATAAAGAGCCAAGGGCTTTTGGCATATATAAAAATGCCGATAATGAGTTTGTCGTATACAAAAACAAAGCCGACGGCAGCCGTGCGATCAGGTATCAGGGAAAGGATGAGACCTATGCGGTTGATGAGCTGTTTCAGAAACTCAAAGACGAAATAGTCCATCAGAAAGCAAAAAATGGTTCCCGGGGGAAGCAGACAAAGGCGGACAGCAGGCTGAATAAGATCAAAACCATTATTTCCATGGTCTTTGTTCTGGCACTTATTGTCGTATTTGTTATCGATGGCATCTCAGGCAAACGCCACAGCGGTTATTACAATTATGGAGACGTGGTCTATTATAACGACGCCGGAAGCTGGTATTACTTCGATGATGATGACGATGACTGGTATACCACTTCAACACCCTCACAGTATAATCCCAATAACACCGATCCGTATTTTATGGGCAGGTCATACGAAGATGTGGATTGGGAATCAACCGATCAGGACCTTATAAGAAATTCTGACGAAACAGTTACTGATGTAACAGACAGCTGGGCATATCAGGATGACCATTCATCCGATTCCGATTCGGATTATGACTGGGATTCCGACTCGGATTCATGGGACTCAGGCGGCTCGGACTGGGACAGCGACTGGTAATGGCGTCGAGGCCGGTGTGAAAAATTGATTCAGCTTATGATATTTCGGAAATGAGGATAATAAAATGGTAAACCGGTCAGGAAGGTCAGCATCACCCGCTCTTACGGTTTTTTCTGTCATAGCATTAGCTGTTTCTGTCTTGGCACTTATCTGTGTGCTTTTGCTCCTTGTCATATCCAAAGCCGGGACCGGGCAGGGAGGAACCGCTACGGCGGTTTCAAACAGCGTGGCCCTGTCAGTGACAGGAATGATTTTTTTTACCGCTTTCACATGGATATTTGCCATATCGGGCGGAATGGCGGGCTTTATAATGCTTATAACAGATATCGCGGCAAAAAGAGCAGACATTGTGTGGATGCCGATCTTAGCCGTTGTTTTAGGGATTGTCAGCATATTGCTGAGCTTATTGGCATATTGACAAAGCGGTTTTCGGCAGGCATTGCTGTATCCGCTTGAAAAGGCGGTTTCCGGCAGTCATTGCTGTATTCGTCTGGCAATGCTGTATCAGACTTGAATATAAAACAGAGAAGTGATAATATTAAGTGGTTAGCAAGCGCTAACGCAATTATTCGCTTTGCATGCTTTCTTAACTGACTCCGCGTGATGCGGAGTAATATTTAAACAAATAGTTAGCAATCGCTAACCAACTGCAGATGATTAATAAGCACAAGGAGTGTGACAAAAGAACCGTCCCTTTGTCACACCAAGGGGGTATCGGATGGCCAATCTTAAAGAAGATAAACTCCGGAAACTGAAAAAATCCTATACGGAAGGCGCGATGACAGTGTTCTTTATCCTATGCGCCATTCTTATCTGTGCGCTGTTTTATAAACCGTCATATGTTATAGCGCTTATCGTCGTGCTGATCCTGTTCATGATCGTCTTCTTCTGCAATAATATCAGAAAGAGAAAGCAGATGACCGAAGTGTTCTTTATGGATGAGACGACCGGAAAGCACAACTGGATGTGGTTTCTGTCAAATGCAGAAAAGGAACTGAATAACAGAAGGAACTACGCTGCTCAGTTCGCGGTCCTGGATATCGTGTTCGTTAACTACAGAAATTTTTGCGTGTGCCATTCCGTCAAAGAAGGTGAGAAGATGCTCCGGCTCGTTGACGATACGATATCAAGGCGCATAGGGAAGGGGGAAATGGTGGCCCACCATTCGGCGGCCCATTTTGCCGCACTGCTGATCTATGATACAAAAGAGATCCTTGAAAAGCGAATACGCAATATCATCAAAGAACTTGAAAGGATAGATACGGACCATAAATTCAGCTTCTGGGTCGGTGTGGACAGAGTTGTATCACGAAGAAATGTTGATATAGAAAAAGAGTATAACAACGCGGGCGCCGCCCGGGCCACGCTTTCTGGGGATGATTCGGCAATAGCGTTTTTCGATGACAGGATCGTTGAAGAACAGAAGTGGATGGATACGATAAACGAAAATCAGCAGAAAGCCTTGGACAATGAGGAGTTTGTCGTATACTATCAGCCCAAATACGATCCGGGGACCGAAGAACTCAAAGGAGCCGAAGCGCTCATACGATGGAACAGTGCGGAATATGGGCTGATCAGCCCCGGAAGGTTCATTCCGATATTTGAAAGCAACGGCTTCATTACAAAGATTGACCATTACATGCTGAGACATGTGGCGGCCGATCAGAGAATGTGGCTTGATAAGGGATATAAATGTGTTCCTGTATCGGTGAACGTATCGAGAGCACATTTTATCGAAAGCGATCTTGCCGAGCAGGTCAGGGACATCGTGGACGCCGCCCGTATCCCGCATGACCTGATCGAGATAGAGCTTACCGAGAGCGCATTCTTTGATGATAAGAACGCTCTTGTCGTCACTATGGCAAAACTGAAGGAATACGGCTTTGCCGTTTCGATGGACGATTTCGGATCCGGATACTCCTCGCTCAATTCGCTGAAGGAGCTGTCATTGGATGCCCTGAAGCTTGATGCTGAATTCTTCAGGAATGATGATGGGGGAGACAGGGGACGGATCGTTGTTTCGGATGTCATCGGGCTTGCCCGGAAGCTGAACATGCAGACGGTTGCCGAGGGTGTAGAAACAAAGGAACAGGTTGATTTTCTGGCAAGGCACGGGTGCGATATGATACAGGGCTATTATTTTGCCAAACCGATGCCGAAAGAGGAATATGCTTTAAGGATGGGAATGGTCTGACATATAATTGCAGATTGGAGTGACGGCTGCTGTTTGGAGCGGCAGGAGGGATAGGAATGCTATACACTCATCAATGTTAGCATATGCTAACAAGAAAAATGAAAGGATGGATTAAAGAAATGAGTGGTGGTAATGCAAGAGATAATCTTGTTAGCGGGGATATTGTAAAAACAATGCTTTCGCTCAGTATTCCGGCAATCCTGGGGATGGTTGTGATCGGTCTGTATAATTTTATGGATGCAGTCTTCGTTGGAAGAATGGTCGGTCCGGAAGCAATGACGGCAGTCAAAGTGTCCTATCCGTTTACGCTTCTTAACAGCGGGATATCTACGCTTATAGGGACCGGCTCGGCATCGGTACTGTCAAGAGCCATTGGAAAAAAAGATCAGGAGACGGTTGATAAGATCATGGGAAATCTTATTGCGCTTGTATTGATTTTCTCTATCGCCATCATGGCGGTGGGACTGATTTTCACTAAACCGCTCCTTGCTCTTTCCGGTGCAAAGGGTGAAATACTTGCCGAGGCAAACAGATATCTCAAGGTTGTATTCTGCGGTTCTCTGTTTGTAAACTTCGCACAGGCCTCAAACATGGTTATGCGCGGTGAAGGCAGGCTGAAAAAAGCAATGCTCATCATGGGTAGCGGAGCGATCCTGAACATAATCCTTGATCCGATACTGATAACAGCATTCGGTAAAGAGAACGGAATCCTCGGGGCGGCGGCCGCAACAGTTGCCTCACAGTTATTCCAGGCGGTCTGGGCGCTCATATATTTTGTAAAAAAGAGCGAAACAGTAAAGATACACAAGATAGGAGTCATAGGTTCCGTCACAAAACCGGTGCTCAGCGTCGGGGTATCCGCAATGCTCATGCAGGTTATGACAATGCTTCAGCAGACTGTTATGTACAATACCGTAGAACGGTGTGGCGGCGGACAGTGGCAGACGATACTTGGGGCAGCGCTGAGCCTTCAGGCATTCTCGTTTATTCCGCTCTGGGGTATCAGCCAGGGATATCAGCCTGCCATAGGAACCAATTACGGGGCAAAGTCATATGACAGGGTACGTGCGTTCAATAAGGTGTTTATGATAGCTGCAACGGTACTTGCGGCGGTATTCTACATACCGATCATGATCGCACCGAAGGCAATGCTTTCGATGTTCATAACCGATCCTGCGATAGCTGAAATGGGAGCTCCGATGCTGAGAGTCCTGTTCAGTTCATACATAACATATGGGGTGCTCATACTGGCAATAACCTTCTTCCAGGCGATAGGGAAGGGCGGTAACGCTGCCGTGCTTACCGTATTGAGGCAGATACTGCTGTTCCTTCCGCTCGTTCTGATCCTACCGCTTGTGTTCACTAACAGCGTAGAGGGCGTATTTTATGCACAGCTCTTTACGGATGTGATCGTTCTCGTGATCGGAGTCGTCCTTATGGGCGGCGCCTTCAGGAGCATCAGAAGAGAGGAACGTGTTGCCTTTGCATGATATGGGCAAAAAGGGAAAGCATGCAGAACAGACCGAAGCAGACAGAACTTAACGCAGAAGAACTCTTCAGAAAGTACATGTATGTCATGTGCAGCAGAGAGTCTGAGAAAACCTACCGCCTCAAAAGCGAAGCGGGCGAGGGTATAATGCATAATTATGAGATCGCTTCGGGCATAGAACTGGTATATTCGGAACTGGAAGCATATTATCCCGTGGTGAAGGAAGTTCCCGATTCTGTTGATTATATCGAGATAATGTATATGGTGGAGGGACACGCCGACTTCGAAATGGAGAACAGGCGTGTCTCTTCCGCTGATAAGGGCGACATATGTATCTTCAACAGCCGGATAGGGGCCAAGAAGATCAGCTTCGGGGATGGCGGCATACGGTGCATCAGCATAGTCCTGCTGGTTGACACCCTCAGAGATGAGCTCAACCGGTTTTTCGGGACAGAGGATTTTTCCGATAAACCTGTTTTTGAATATGCGGTCAATGCGGATTCATGCATCAGCTTTGCGGCAGATGAGATGTTAAGGAGGATTTTTACCGAAATGGTCCTGCTCCCGGAAAAGTACGGTGAATACCACAGAAAGCTCCTTGCTATCCGGGCGGTACTCGCGCTTCTTGACATAAAAGTGGGCAAAAATCCCGGGTACAGGTATTTTAGCGGCGACTCGGCAAACAAGGTTCATGCGGCAAGGAAGATGCTGGGGGAAAACATTGCAGCTGATATCTCCATTGAGGAGGCGGCGAAAAAGGCCAACCTGAACCGTACAACCCTTCAGAGAGTGTTTAAGCAGATGTATGGACTGACTATCTTTGAATACAGGACCCAGGTCAGGATGCAGGAGGCGAAAAATCTCCTCGTTGACAATGATCTTACTGTTACGGAAATTGCCGGGATCTGCGGCTATTCAAATGCGAGCAAATTCTCCGCGGCATTTAAGAAGCATTTTGGGTTAACTCCGACAGAATGGAAGAATACTGTTTTTGCAGACTGATGATCTTGCGGACCGATGTCTGAAAAGCCGATATTCCTTACGGCTGTTTAAGGTGACATTATCATAAGTTAATTATATATTCCCTATGAGTGCTGTTTGCGTCTCCTTCCAAACGTGTATATAATGTTCGTGAAAAAAAACATTTTTGTGAAGGAGGAAACTATGAATACTGATAGCCATGGAAATATTCCGGAGGAGTATACCCCGATTTCAATGTGGGGCTATTTTGGATATGAGCTCCTGTTCTCGATTCCCTGCATAGGTTTTATTTTTTTGATAGTATATGCATTGTCAGCAAAGAATGTGAACCTTAAGAATTTTGCAAGGTCGTATTTCTGCTACCTGATCATCGTCCTGATCGTTTGTGCGGTCGCGTTCTTTGCGGCTGTAAGCGCAGGAGTGTTGGAAGGGCTTCCGATGTGAACCCCGTAAGCAGTTAAGAAACTTAAGGACCGCCTGAATGAGAAAAGCGATGTCATCGGTCAAAGAAGATCTGAAAAGAGTGGCACCGGCGTTCATTCCGGTGGTCCTTTACTGTGCCCTGACACAGTTTCTTTTTGATAGGATGTGTCCTTTTTCCATCATCACGGGATTTCCGTGCCCTGCATGCGGAATGACAAGAACCGTTGCATGCCTTGCAGCGGGGCGGTGGCATGAGGCGGTTTTATACAACATCATGGCTGTTCCGTGGGTGATTTTGGGTATAGCAGCCCTTGTAACAAGATATTTTCTGCCGGCAGGAAAGAAGATGATGGAGATATCCCTCTGCCTCGTATGCATAGCGACCGTTGCATATTATGTTTTCCGCATCATACATTTTTATCCATCGGAACCCGTTATGATCTACAACGAAGATAATCTGATGGAACTTGCCGCCCGGCGGTTTGGCATCTGATCCGGTATTCTGGAGCCTTCCGGGTCTTCGGTGATTTAATTCATCGGTCCGTTTTCGGAATATTCCCCAAATGGCCCCCGGGGACGGAGTCAGGGGGTCATTTTTTCTTGAGGCGGATTTTAAGTGTGTCAAAAGAACCGTCCCTTTGTCACTTAAGGCGGATTATGATATCATATACAGGGTGGCGTGATAATGGTTGAAGGAGGTAATAAATGGGCAGCAGATCACAAAGAAGCTTTCAGATGAAAAATGCACATATAACGGCAATAGCTGTAGGCATCGTACTTGCAGTTCTCGGTCAATAAAAACAGCCCCAATCTTGAGATGGCCAACGAATTCATGCGCTTTCTCATAACACCGCAGGAGCTTAACGAGATGGCACAGAACAAGGGGCTTATGTCGCCGACGAAGGACCTGTCGTTCAACAGCATGTACGCTGCATTCGGTGATGTTCCGGAATCCCGGGTACTGTCGCCGGAGGAATCCGGGCTTACGGATGATGCGCTCATTCAGCTGAGGATGGCCGCGTACAGCGTCGGAACCGGGCAGATGACGGTGGACGCGGCGGTCGCCGCATATGGCACGTTCACACAGTGAGCGGATCTGTTTACGCAGGCCGGGGTGTTATGACGGCTGCCGGCTGTATAATTGATTAAGGTGCAGACATATGAAGAGAAAATCATTTACGATAGCTTTGTTCGTGATCGCGGCCCTGCTTCTTGCGGGTTGCTCGGAAAGCACTGACGGCGGGCCTGCAAAAATCCCCGAAAGTGCTGCCGAAGAGACCAAAGTGGACGAAACGTCCGACAGCAGGGTGGCCGCTGACGATGCTTCGGAAAAGATAGATGATAAGGAGAAAGCTTCCGGGAAAAAGTCACTGGCCGAGCGCATGGCAGGCAAGTACAGCTATCATTACAGCGCGCAGGACGGCAGCGATGAATTTTACATAATGGATGTCGTTCCGTTCGGTGACAATCTTTATGCATACTGCGGACAGGCAATGCCGGAAGATGATGAAAGCCTGGAGGCATATTCCTTCTGGGCGGCGGAGTTCATTCCTTATGACGCGGATGAGATGAAGAGCAGGGACGGTGATACGGTGAGCGTGAACGAACTGTGCTTTTCCGTCATGTCAAACGCCGGCATGTACTGGAATGCGGGGACTAAAGGAACGATCACGCTTACGGATGACGGCCTTGTGTTTGAAGGATTTGAGGATAATGATTTTCTCGTGCCGGAGTATGATGACAGCAGGCTCTTCCTTAAGGATGACCGTGTGGAGGATGCATTCGGATATCTGAAGCATGAACCGGGAGGAGGTGATGAGCTGCAGGGGTTCTGGATCCTTGATAATGTGGGGGCGGATCTTTACCTGAAGTTTGATGGATCGGACCTGTATATTTACAGGAAGGAACCGGATGCTGAGGTGCTCTTCGTGGCAGGAGGCTGCGATTTTGACGGCAGGTCTTTTTTGTGCACGGCCAGCCGGCTGGGATTCGGAGGGCAGCCGATAGAACTGTCGGGAGAATATAAGATTGACGACGATATCCTCACGCTTAAGTTTAAGGATTCGGACCTTCCGGAAGGTATTCCGGCAAATGCCAGATATTCAAGGGTTAAGGACGGCAGGGTCCACGTTACGGAAAATGACGAGCTGTCTCTTCGCTCGGAGTCCTTCGGAATGTACGGAGGCAGCCGGGATTACGATGAGCTTACATCACAGGATTTTTACGGCGTGTTTGTATCGTCCGCAAAGGAAGAGGATAAATGCACGCCTGCATTGGATAAACTTGCGGAAGCCGGCTTTGACGGAAGCTGTGCGGTATATACGCCGGATTTTGACGGACTGAATCCCGAACCGTACTATGCGGTGACTGCCGGGCTTTACACATCGGAAAGCGAGGCGGATTCCGTCCTTTCGGATGTGAAGGCAGCGGGCTTTTCGGACGCTTATGTAAAAAAAGCCGGTTCATACATCGGGGACAGATTCTGCTATATAATGCATGACAGCGAAAAGATCGAGATCTTAAAGGACGGCGCGATGCTGCGCGGCGTGACGCTTACGCTGCCTTACCCGGCTGACGCAGATTCGATGACTGCCGACCTTCTTGTGCCAAAGGATGCGGTATTTTACAGCTCCGCTGATACCGGAAGCTTCGGGAACTATGAAAAAGACGACAGCCCGTATGACTGGATAGTAAGAAACTATGACCTGATGCATGAGGACATTGACCGGTACCTCATGTACGGACCTGCCCTTTCGGGCGTGTTCGAGGTCTCCCTCAAAGAGGGCAGGATCACCGGATATTACGGCGCCTACTGGTGGGACTGAGGCTCCCATTCTGCGAAGCAGAATTCTGGATGGGAGCCGAAGGATCTGCCGCCGAACGAATGTGAGGGGGCGTTTCATTGATGCAGGTAGGAGGGGCCCGTCGAAGACGGGAGGAACCTGGCTGCACCGCGAGGCCCATCGCGAAGCGATTCTAATGGCCGAGCGACCATGAATGCAGGCAGGAGGGGCCCGTGATGAAAGACACAGATAAAGCGCCGGGCGCCGGCAGGATATTAGGAATAGGCGTTGGCATAGGCGATCCGGAGGACATAACTCTCAAGGCTGCCAGGCTCATCAAAAGCTCGGATATACTCATCTGCCCGAAAAAGGATCTTGGCAGGTGCAGGGCGTATCAGATCGCAAAGCAGGTCATTCCCGAGGTCGGGGACATAGAGACTCTTTCCCTCGAGTTCGAAATGGTAAAGGATGAGAAGGAGCGTGACCGGAACCACAGGGAGATATACAGGACCGTAAAGGAACTAGTAAATAACGGAAAGACGGTCACGTTTCTTACGATCGGGGATCCCTCGGTCTACTCGACATATTCATACATAGCGGAACTTGCCCGGGAAGACGGGATCGAAACCCTTGCCGTGAGCGGAATATCATCCATAACTGCAGTGGCAAACAGTCTGGGGATAACCTTATGCGAAAAAGATGTCCAGCTGCATGTCATCCCCGATACCGATGATATCGAAAGCGCTCTTTTTCATCAGGGCACAAAAGTGATCATGAAATGCGGAAGGGACATGAGGCGCATAAAGGAGATCCTGCGCAAAAGGAGCGGCATATCGGTCTATGCGGTGTCTGACTGCGGCATGCCGCAGGAGCGGTGCTACCGGGGCATCGACGAGCTGCCGGAAGAGGGCAGCTATATGCTCACGGTCATAGTGAAGGAAATGGAACCCATGGACCATTTTTATGCGGAGGCGAAAATGGATCTTGCCGGATATGACGGAAAAAATGTCATCATCAGGGACATATACGGGGAAACTTTCACGGGGATCGCTGAATATGGCGGCCGTGATTTTTTGGAGTGTGAATACGGCGGAGATGAGGATGGCATTTTCATTGAGGACGTTCTCCTCTACAATTCACAGATCGGATCTATAGAGGAGAGTGCGGCCGATGGGGAAAAACATGACCGAAAAAACTTATGAAACGCCATGCGGTACTATTCATTACTGGATAGGCGGCATAGCGGAGCATGATAAGCCGCAGCTTGTTTTTCTTCCCGGGCTTACCGCGGACCACAGGCTGTTTGACATGCAGACCGGATATTTCGGCGGAAAGTATCCGGTTTTTGTGTGGGATGCACCGGGGCACGCTTCTTCATGGCCCTTCAGGTTTGATTTTGGCCTGATGGACAAGGCGAAGTGGCTCGATGAGATACTGATCCGGGAAAAATTTGACCATCCTGTGGTGATCGGCCAGTCAATGGGAGGATATGTGGGGCAGGCTTATGCCCAGCTGTTCCCGGATAAACTGCGCGGATTCGTGTCGGTCGATTCGGCTCCGCTTCAGCGGGAATATGTAACTGCCACGGAAATATGGCTTCTTAAGAGAATGGAGCCCGTATACCGCCATTATCCGTGGAAATCCCTGTTAAAGTCGGGAACAAACGGCGTTGCGGAATCAAAGTACGGAAGAGAGCTCATGCGCAAGATCATGATGGTCTATGATGGCGACCAGGACCGATACGCGAGACTTTCCGGACACGGATTCAGGATATTGGCAGAGGCAATGGAGGCAGACCTTCCTTATGAGATCCGATGCCCGGCGCTCCTCATATGCGGTGATAAGGACCGTGCCGGCTCCTGCAGGAGATACAACAGGGCATGGCATAAAAAAACAGGAATACCGATTGAATGGATAAAGGGTGCGGGGCATAATTCCAACACGGATGAGCCGGAGACCGTAAACCGGCTGATCGAGGCCTTTATAGTGGACCATGGGGACGGAGTCAAAAAAAGGGGTTGACAGATAAATACTTCGGATGTAGAATCAAATTAGTTCGAGGGACGAAGTAAATAACGCGTGGGTGATAAGGAACGGAAATGGCCTTAGAAGAGCACAATACAGCTGAAGAGAGTTTCAAGCAGTTCTATGAATACATCGATGAGATAAAGGACCTTTTATCCTCGGATCTGTGGGGCAACATATTCCTTAACTGCTCGAAGAATGAGGTCCTGATCTTCTGGCTCCTGTACCGGCAGAAGGAAGTCAACATGTCCGAGATCGCCGAATACATCCATGTTCCGCTGAATACCGCCACCGGGATCGTCGGCAGGATGGAAAAGAGCGGGCTCATCGAGAGGATGAGGAGCGAGACCGACAAGAGGATAGTGCTTATCAGGTTCAGCGAAAAAGGCCTGGCGCAGTTCAACAGGCTGATAGGCGAACTGATGGGCTACGCAATGAAGATAATGGGCGCATTTTCCGCGGAGGAGATGAAGGTTCTTGAGACCATGATGGCCAAGGTGAAGGATGTGCTGAAGAACGAGAAGAAAAAGGAAGAGACGCATAAAAAGGTCAGAAGGATCGCGATCGACTGATCTTCACGGCCAGTCTGGAATAGCATGAACACAGAGGGCAGCGACGGCTGCCTGTAAAAAAGCCCAATACTTCGAGAACGGAACTATTCGAAACATGAACTATACACAAGGAGGAAATAAGGTGGACAGGAGAATCATCATTTTTACCGGAAAAGGTGGCGTGGGAAAGAGCAGTGTGGCAGCCGCGCACGCACTAAAGAGCGCCTCAGATGGCATAAACACCCTGCTTGTCAGTACCGACATGGCGCATAACCTCGGAGACATATTCGAGACAAAGCTCGGAAGGCAGATAGAAAATGTCCGCCCCTGTCTCGACCTTTATGAGATAGACCCGCAGTATGTCATGGAAAATGATTTTGCGGATATCATGAAGTACCTGGCACAGATCCTTGCGGAGAAGGACATTATCGGGATCGAAGAGATGGGGATGCTTCCGGGAATGGAGGAGCTGTTCTCGCTGCTAAGAATAGCGCAGCTTCATAAGAGCGGCACTTATGACAGGATCATAGTCGACTGTGCCCCGACAGGCGAGACGCTTTCGCTGCTGAAATTCCCAGAACTCCTGTCGTGGTACATGGAGAAGCTCTTCCCGATAGGCAAGGTCGGGGTAAGGGTGCTGTCACCCATATCAAAGCAGCTTTTCAAGATCGAGATGCCGAACAGGCATGCCATGAATGATATCGAGAAGATGTTCGTGAAACTCATGGAACTTGAGGAGCTCCTCAAGGACAGGCAGACGACGAGCATCAGGATAGTGACTACACCCGAGAAAATGGTGGTCGAGGAGACGAAGCGCAATTACATGTATATGAACCTGTATGATTTTAACGTTGACGGGCTCTACATCAACAGGATCCTGCCGCAGGATATAGGGAATGACTTTTTTGACGGATGGCTTGAAATACAGCAAAGATACATAGCGGAGATCTGCGAAACTTTTGCGGCGCTTCCGATATACAGGATCCCCTGGTATGATGAGGAGCTCAAGGGCGTTGATAACATACTGCGGATAGTGAATGATGTGCTTGCCGATGATGATATCTTCGGCACAAAGATCATAAATGACAGGGAACATTTCGAGCAGACGGATGACGGCTATCTTCTGAGGGTGAGCATGCCCGGCGCCGACAAAGGTGACATAGACCTGTACCAGGCCGCGGCGGATATCGTGATAAAGACGGGAAACTTCAAACGTTGCATCCCGCTCCCGAACATCCTTAGGGACCATGTGGTATCGGGTGCGAAATTTGAAGACGGCGTTCTGAACATTGATTTTGCGAAAGGAGACAGGAATGATGAATAAAGACATGGCAAAAAGGCTGAAGACGGCGGCACGCTTCCAGAGGCAGGCGGTGCTCGCGCTTCTTCCCGAGGGAATGGAAGGACATCTTGATGTGATAGAAAAGGAGATAAGATCGATGCTTGCAGAGGCTTTGGCGCATACAGTGTGTGAAGGCTTTGAGAATGCCGGAAGCGGCGGAGCCGGAAAAGAAACAGCTGACGCGAAAGTCAAAAAGGTTTCGATAGACTGACAGGCCGGAACACGGCACATGCATGGAGGAATGATATGAGAGTCATCATATATACGGGAAAAGGCGGAGTCGGAAAAACAAGCATGGCGGCAGCGACTGCCTGCAATATCGCGGGAAGCGGGAAAAAAGTGATGATAATGAGCACGGACCAGGCGCACAGCCTTGGGGATGCTTTTGACTGCCGCATAGGCTGCGAGCCGACAGAGATAAGGGAAAATCTGTACGCACTTGAAACCGATGCGGTCGCGGAGAGTGAGAAGAGCTGGGGCAGCCTCAAGGATTATTTCAAGAGACTGCTGACGCTTAAAGGCGGTGACGGGATAGAGACGGAGGAGCTGCTCGTGTTCCCGGGGCTTGAAGAGCTGTTCTCGATGTTCAAGATACTTGAGCTTTATGAGAGCGGCAGATATGACACCATAATCGTCGACTGTGCCCCGACGGGCGAGACACTTTCGCTGCTGCGTTATCCCGAAAGGTTCTCGGCGCTCATTGAGAAAGTCCTTCCGATGAAAAAAGCAGGCGTTAAGACCGTAGGGCCCGCGGTTGAGGCTGTTACGAAGATCCCGATGCCCGACATGAACGTGTTCGATGACATAGAGCGTCTCATGAATAAGATGCAGCGGCTGCAGGAGCTGATGCTCAACAAGGATGTTGTCAGCCTGCGCGTGGTGACGACTCCCGAGAAGATAGTCATAAACGAGGCAAAGAGGAACTTCACGTGCCTGTACCTGTACCACTATAACGTGGATGCGGTGATCGTCAACCATATATATCCCCAAAGGGCCATGGAAGGATACTTCGGAAAATGGATGCGCCTTCAGGAAGAGGGGCTTGATGAGATTAAGGAAAGCTTCAGCGAGGTTCCGAAGTTCTATGTAGAGCTGCAGCCGTACGAGATAAGGACGCTTAAAGTCCTTGATAAGGTCGGCGGGATGATATACGGCACCGACCCGGATGAAGTGCTCTTCAGGCAGGAGATATACAGGACCGACACGGAAAAGAAGCAGCTCAGCATCTACCTGCCGTTTGCGGGCAAGGATGAGCTCATCCTTGAGCAGGACAGGGGTGAGATATCGGTCGGCGTCAGGAATGAGCGCAGGAGATTTCCGATCCCGTCGGGCCTTGCAGGCCTTGACGTCGCAGGAGCCTCCTTCGAGAACGGATATCTCACGATAAGGTTTGAATGACAGTGTCCACATCATAAAGCAACAATTGCCAAAATCAGACATTGAGTGACAAATTGCCGGATGATAGACTTTCCTCAGATGATAGGAGAGTGTGTCATCCGGAGGGACGGAATGAAGGATATCGCAATTGGCATCGATATAGGCGGGACCGCCGTGAAGATCGGGCTCGTCGGCAAGTCAGGCCTGCCGGCCGAAAAATGGTCATTTCCGACGAGGACAGAGGAGAATGGCCGTCATATCATCGATGATATTTCAGATTCCATAAACAAAAAAATCAGCGAGCTTAAGGACAGGGAATACAACATACTCGGGGCCGGAGTGGGGCTTCCGGGTTTTGTTGATGAGGACGGGACGGCCCACGGTTCGGTAAACCTCGGATGGACAGAACCTTTCAACATTGAGGAAGTGCTGTCGCAGAAGCTTAGGGGACTTCCGGTAAGGGCATGCAATGATGCGAATGCCGCCGCGCTGGCGGAGGCATGGATGGGAAGCGCCAGAGGGTATAAGAGCATGATGATGGTAACCCTCGGGACCGGCATCGGCGGCGGGATCGTGACAGGCGGACAGATACTGGCCGGTGCGCATTCATGCGCCGGCGAGATCGGCCACGTCTGTGTGAACAGGGATGAGACGGCCCCATGCAGCTGCGGAAGAGCAGGATGCCTTGAGCAGTATGCTTCCGCTCCGGGACTGAGGCGCCTCATAAAAGAAGGACTGAACACCGACATGGGACTTGAGGAATTCTGGGAGAAGGTTAGAGGCGGTGATGAAGCCTGCACCGGTATTGCGAAGCGGTTCGGCTCGTATCTCGGATATGCCCTGTCCATGGCGGCAATGACGGTCGATCCGGAAATATTCGTGATCGGCGGAGGCATGTCGCATGCAGGGCAGGTGATACTGCCGTTCATCAGGGAAGGCTATGAGGACAGCGTGCTGCCTGTCTGCCAAAATACACCGATAGTGCTTGCCGCGATGGGAAACGATGCCGGCATCATAGGGGCCGCAGCGCTTGCCCTTGGGAATGTGCGCTGCACGGATACAAAAATCTGATACATCCGGAAGTGAGCGGCGGGGGCGTTTTATGGACCGGGCCAAAATAAAATGGACCGCTAACTCCGTCCCGGGGGGGGCCATTTTGGTGGAGGAAAAAATGAGATACGGACATTTTGACATCAGGAACAATGAATATGTCATCGACAGGGTGGACCTGCCGGCTTCATGGACAAACTACCTTGGCGTTGAGGACATGTGTGCGGTCGTAAACCATACCGCCGGAGGGTACCTGTTCTACAAGACACCCGAGTACCACAGGATCACGAGATTTAGGCCCAATGCCGTTCCTATGGACCGCCCCGGTGATTATATATACATCAGGGACAGGGAGGACGGCGACTACTGGAGCATTTCCTGGCAGCCGGTCGCAAAGCCGCTCGATGCGGCAAAATATTCCGCAAGGCACGGTCTGTCATATTCCGTATATGAGTGCGAATATGGCGGCATACACGCGAGCGAGAAGCTCAGCATTCCTATCGGTGAAAACGTCCTTGTCTGGGATGTCAGCATAAAGAACGGCGGGGATAAAACGAGGGAGCTGGATGTTTTTTCATATGCCGAATTCTCATTCCACCACATCCCCATAGACAACCAGAACTTTCAGATGAGCCTGTACTGCGCAGGGTCGGATTACAAAGACGGCGTGATCTTATACGACCTTTTCTACGAAGAGGAGGGCTATCAGTATTTCACATCTGATTTTGAACCCGACGGATTTGACTGCGTAAGGGACAGCTTCATCGGAACATACAACACGGAATCAAACCCTGCGGCTGTAACCGAAGGGTCGTGCTGCGGCTCGGCGGAGCTTGGCGGCAACCACTGCGCAAGCCTGCAGAAATACGTACGGCTGGAGCCCGGTGAATCCGTAAGGCTCGTATATCTTCTCGGTGAAGGACGGTACGAGGATGCGGTAAGGATCAGGCAGAAATATAGGGACCACAAAATCCTTGACGGCGAGTATGAAAAGCTCGCGGCCTTCTGGACGGACAAACAGGACAGGATGCGCGTTTCATCCCCAGATGAGGGCGTTGATGTGATGATCAACACATGGACGCTTTACCAGTCGGAGATCAACGTCATGTTCTCGCGCTTCGCATCATTCATAGAAGTCGGAGGCAGGACGGGACTTGGGTACAGGGATACCGCACAGGATGCGATGACTGTGATCGCCACCAATCCCGGCGGATGCAGAAGACGCATCGAAGAGCTTCTGCGGGCGCTTACGAGCGACGGATACGGGATCCATCTGTTCGAGCCGAGATGG
>JAILRP010000075.1 GCA_024698075.1 Lachnospiraceae bacterium | reverse complement strand
TTGTCCGATGGCTGCATGATGAAAAATCCTTTTAAAGCAGAAAACGGGAGTGGAACTCGAAGTTCCACTCCCACTTTGTCTACAGTCTGAGGCCTGCGGAAATCCGCAGGCCTTTTTTTAAGATCATCCTTCGATGAGTATCTGTTTCTTTTCGGGGATGTTTTCTTTGTCCTTCTTTGGAATGGTGAGATTCAGGACACCGTGCCTGAAGGATGCTTTTATCTCCTCTTCGGTGATCCCTTCGCCGACGTAGAAGCTTCTCTGCATCGATCCGGAGTAACGCTCCTGTCTGATAAGTTTGCCCTTCTTATCCTTTTCGTCCTTATCGAGGCCCTTGTTTGCGCTTACTACGAGGTATCCGTTATTAAGCTCCAGACCGATCTCTTCTTTCTTGAAGCCGGGCAGGTCGATATCTACTTCGTAGTGATCGTCGTGCTCATGAACATCGGTCTTCATCATTCTGTCGGCATGTCTGCCGTACAGCTTCCTTTCGGTCCTGTCCAGGTCCTTAAAGTCCGGGAACGCGAACCAGTCATCAAACAGATCTTCTCCGAAAATACTAGGTCTTAACATAATGCTTACCTCCTTTTCACTCAATACTGTTAATAGCTACTGAGCAAGGGGAAGGAGGGATTAGATCATTGGAACATCCGGTTCTTATGGTCTTCTCTGTTCCTCTGTTCGATTATGTTATACCACTCAAATTAGCACTCGTCAAGGGAGAGTGCTAACAATTATTGTGAAATCTTTGTGAACGGATGAGCGGAATTTTAATGTAACCGGTGCCTTTGTTTCAATGGTATAATAGGTTAGGAGAAAGTCATGAAATACGGAGAATCAGCATTTGACATTTTATATCTTCTGTTCGCGGTGATCGGCGGATGCATCATCCTGAAGCGTGTAAAGGGAAAACCGGGTAAATACATGGGAGCCGCCACGCTTGTATTAGGGTGCGGCGATGCGTTCCATCTTGTCCCGCGTGTCATGAATTACTTTACGGATTCGGACATGACGGCTCCGCTTGGCATTGGGAAGCTTGTAACATCCATAACCATGACGGTGTTCTATGTTCTAATGTATTTTGTCTGGCTGGAGTACTATAATGAGACAGAAAACAGAATTGTTACGGCCGCAATATGGAATCTGGCGGCCGTAAGGACAGTGCTATGCATGTTTCCGCAGAACGGATGGATCGAAAACAGCAGCGGCATGGCCTGGGGGATCATAAGGAACGTACCGTTTGTGATCCTTGGCTGCATCATCTGCGTGCTGTTCTTCAGAAACAGGGGAGAGGACAGAGTTTTCCGCCCGCTATGGATATATATCCTTCTGTCGTTTGCATTCTATATCCCTGTTGCCGTTGCCGCGGGGATCGTGCCGATGCTAGGTATGCTGATGCTCCCGAAGACTGTCTGCTATGTGTTGATGATCATTTCTTTTCTGCGCTCCGGCAGCGAAGAATGAATTATTGAATGGAAGTTATATGACTTCTGTTATATACCGGCCGGTTTATGCCGATATATTCTTTATAGGCATAGTGTGCCTATAGGAATTGGAGAGGTAAAGAATGATCTACTACGACCATCTGCCATTGGATAAGGATATCCTGAAAGCCTTGGGCGAGCTTTCCATTAATTATGTATTTCAGCCCATATACCGATCTGACGGCAAAACCGTCTATGCATGGGAAGCCCTTATGCGGCCGACCGATATGACAGTAACCGAGCTTATCGAGGATTATACAAAAAGGGACAAGCTGCATGTCCTGGAAGTGGCGACTTTCTTTGGGGCTATGCAGGCTTATTTCCTCAGAGGGTATGAAGAGAGAGTATCGATCAATTCGTTTCCGTCAGACTGCATGAGAGGTGAAGAAGCTGATGTGTTCCTTGAATACTTCGGGGAAGAGATACGCGGAAGGATGATCATAGAGAATCTTGAATATCCGTATTTTTCGCTTGAACACTGGAAAGAAAAGAGCAGGTCGGTAAAATTCATGGACAACCTGCTTGCCGTAGATGATTTTGGCAGCGGGATCAACGACTATGAGAGAGCTGAGATCATGTCGCCGGATATCGTTAAGCTTGACAGGGAACTGATATCAGGAATAGACCACATACCTGAGAAGCAGGAAAATGTGAAAAAGATCCTGCCGGATTTTCAATCAAAGGGAATTCTGGTCGTGGCGGAAGGTGTCGAGGAGAAAGAGGAGTTTGACTATCTTGTCGGCCTGGGAGTCGATCTTTTTCAGGGCTACTATCTGGCCCGACCGGCATGAGATAAAAGATGAGTCTGAATATAGAAAACCGGCGGTCATCGGCCGCCGGTTTTTTGTGTTCTTCGGAATTAAGAAACATTATACGTTGAATCTGTCCGTAGTATCCTGAAGATTTGAGATGCTGTCCATAACTTCCCTTGCCTCTCCCGATACATTTGCACTCGATTCCGTAATGCTCTGCATATTGCCTGAAATATCGTGTACGGCTTCGCCGAGTTCCTGCTGTGCTGAGCTTATGCGCTCAAGCACGTTGTTTATCTCAACAACCGATGCATTAACTTTCTCAGCGCCTGAGCCAAGTTCTATGCTGATGTCGTTGTAATAATTTGCATCATCCATGTAGTTGTTGGCTAGCGTCTCAAGATTATCATAATCCTTAAGAACGTTGTCTGTAAGGAACTTGATGATCTGGTTGCTTACTTTCGACAGTTCATCAACGTTGGCGGTAACTTCGCTTGTAAGTGCATTTACCTTTTCGATCTCACTGCCCGTAGTTGAAGCGAGGCTGTTGATCTCGTCTGCAACAACCGCAAATCCTCTGCCGGCTTCACCTGCTCTTGCTGCTTCTATGGATGCGTTGAGGGCCAGCAGGTTGGTCTGGGTTGCGATGCCCTGGATGGCGCTTGCTACATCAACTATCTGTTCAATAACCTGTATTCCTTTGAGGGCCTCTTCAAGTTCTGCCTTTGTCTGGTTTGTCATGGCAACGGCATGTTTCTTGTTGTTGAGAATCTCGGGAACCAGAGCCTTGACTCTTCCGATGATCTCATTGGTACGCTCGTTCATCTGCTTTGTGTCGGTTGTAAATGTCTCTGTTGTGGACATTACGCTGTTGCATATCTCTTCGATATTCCGAATGCTTTCCGTCTGCGTTTCGATCCCGCCCGCAGTACGGCTCATGGCCTGGCTGATCTCGGAAATGCTGTAATTGATGCCGTTTATCTTATCTGATGCTGACGTCATCTTATCCCTTATAAGCTGAGATTCGCCTTTCGTTTTATGAATGGTGTCTATAACGCGGCTCTCAAGTTCGGACAGAAGATACCTGATCTCCTCGACTTCTGAATTAGTCGTTTTGATGTTGTCGTTTCCGATGACTTTTTCCCTGATAAAGGATTTCATATCTTCCATCGGCGCAAGCTGAGTGCCGATCAGCTTCGTCATTATGATTATGACGGCGGCAATGGCTATAACGGCTATAAGGAGGCCGGTCAATATAAGCCTGTATGTTATGCTGTTTACATTGCCGGCCGGAAGGGCAAGTCCCATGGACCAGCCGCAGCTTTCGATCTTCGATGTGGCAAAATAGTTCTTCTCAGAGTCATAATCCTTGGCAAGCACAACCGAGCTGCCGGGGCCTGTTATGATGGATGAGATCCCGGGCATTACCGAAACTGCGGAGGTTGCGGTATCTTCTCCGGGAAGATATGCCTGGTTGGCATGCATTATATAGTTGCCGCTGGCATCTATCAGGAATCCGTACTCTCCCTTTTCGTAAGGAATGCTGTTTACGACTTCCGAAATATAGTCAAGCGTAAAATCAGCACCAAGGACACCTGCAAGCTGACCGCTCCTGTAAACCGGTGTTGCTATGGTGATGCACATTCCGCCGATAAGGACGTCCATGTAGGGGTCGGTTACGATAGTCGTTCCTGCCTCCTTGGCGGCCTTGTACCAGCCTCTTTGTGTGGGATCATAACCTTCGGGAACCGTTGCGGCAGGATCCATCTGGATATGCTGCTTGTCTTCCATTCCGTAATACAGATTGAGGAATTCCGAATGCCCCTCGGATTCTGTAGTTACAAGCATCTGAACATGATCCCTGTCATAGTCTTTGTCGGGGATCGCGGCAAAAGCGGCGGCTCCGGCTGCATTGAGTCCTTTTTCCATTTCGATCCAGCTGTTGATAGAGTTGGCGTATTTGTCAGCATTCAGCTGGAGCTCGTTTGTCAGTTCATTTGTAAGGTTCTTGCCGGATGTTCCGATGATGATGACCGTAGATACAAGCATTGCGGCAACAACGATCAGAATCACGGCTAAAGTCAGCCTTCCTTTGATAGTACCTTTCATCTTTCTCCTCCTGCAGATATGTTTAGCGAACTGAAATACTAAAATATTATGAATACTTTTTGAAATCAATGTCAAGATAAAAGATGATTATTTTGCCTGTTTTAGAGCGTTTCATTGTGACTTTTTTTAACTGCCGGATTACATGGGACCCGGTGGGCTGAAATCTTTACTTTTTATGGAAACTCACCTCAAAATCTTTACTTAATTATCGAATCAAGGTAAAATAAGTAAAGATTCTCGAGAGGTGAGCCGGTTATGATCTCATATGAAGGGCTTGAAAAGATACTGAAGGAAAAAGGCATAGGAAAGACGGAACTATCCGAAGAACTGGGACTTTCCACACGGACGGTTGCAAAAATTGCAAAGGGTGAGAGGCTTTCCCGGCGGAGCATACAACGGATAGCGGATTATCTTGGAAAATCACCTGATGAGGTCATGAGAGAGATTTCCGATAACAGTATCCTTCAGGTACTTCGTGATGAAAAAGAGATGAAGATTTCCGGAGGCCTTTATCATGAACTGCAGGTAAGGATGACTTACAATTCAAACCACATCGAGGGAAGCACGCTTTCGGAAGACCAGACGAGGATGATCTTTGAAACAAACACACTTGATGATGCCGGGGACAGGATCCCTGTGGATGATGTTCTGGAAACGGTCCATCATTTCAGGGCTATAGATTATGTGATCGACACTGCAGAGGACGACCTTTCCGAGGATATCATCAAGCATATTCATTATATACTTAAGCATGATACAAGTGATTCGCTGCTTGGATGGTTTGCGGTAGGTGACTATAAAAAGAGAGTCAACGTTGTAGGCGGAAGGGAGACCGCAAAGCCCTCTGAAGTGCGTGAGCGCATGAAAACCTTGTTAACTGAGTACAATGCGAAAGAAGATGTCACTATAGAAGATATCATCTCCTTTCATGCAGAGTTCGAATTCATACACCCTTTCCAGGATGGGAACGGCAGGGTCGGACGCCTGATCGCACTTAAGGAGTGCCTGCATCATAAACTGATACCATTTATCATTGAGGATGCTAAAAAGAGTTATTATTACAGGGGCCTCAGTGAATGGAAAAATGAGAGGGGCTGGCTTACGGACACCTGCCTTGACGGGCAGGATACTTTTGTACGGCTGCTCGATATGCTGGATATACCGCATTAGAAGAGACGGCGTTATAGTCTGGCTCAATTCCAGATGCGTGATTTATGGATAATAAAAGTCAAACGACAAGAAAAGAGACGGAACATGTTTAGAATAATTGAAGGGGATTTTAAGAATAACAATTATAGTGATGAAAGCTTTCTGGATAATTGGCCTATGCTATATATTCTGGAAAACGGAAAACAGGCATATATTGGTGAATCAAATCACGCGAAGACAAGGATGCTTCAACATTCAACAAGCGAAGAAAAGAAGATTTTTGATAAGGTTCATTTTATTTACTCGAAAATGTTTAATCAATCAGTCACGTTTGATTATGAATCAAAGCTGATCCAATATATTGTCGCAGACGAATTATATACTGTTACAAATAAGAATTCCGGTATCGCAGATAAACAGTATTTTGAGAAGAAGAAATATGATGAACAGTTTGAAGCGCTATGGAGAAAATTACAACGCGAAAAGTTGGTGAAGCATTCTATAGAGGAACTGGAAAATTCGGATTTGTTTAAATACTCGCCGTATAAGGAGTTAAATGACAGCCAAAGGAATGCCGTCGAGGAGATTCTGAAGAAGATTGGAGATGAATCTGTAAAACGTATCGTTGTCAATGGTATGCCGGGAAGCGGAAAAACAATAGTGGCGGTATATCTGATGAAATATCTTGCGGATAACGAGAAATTTCAAGATAGAAAGATTGGGTTTGTAGTTCCTCAGATTTCACTTCGAAAGACCATGAGAGGGATATTTAAGAGCATATATGGATTATCGCCTTCTCAAATCCTGTCACCTTCAGATGTTGCAAAGAATAGATATGATATTCTTCTTGTTGATGAAGCACATAGGCTTCATCAGTATAAGAATATATCCTATATGGGTACATTCAGGAAGAACTGTGAAAGTCTTGGCCTTACAACAGAAGCAGATGAGTTGGACTGGATATTAAAACAGTCGGACACAACTATTCTGTTTTATGACAGCAAGCAGGTGGTTGGCCCGTCCGGAATCGGTTTTGATCGTTTTGATAAAAAAATGGAGGGATATTTCCGGCAGAGGGTGATCTGTTATTATACTTTGCTAACACAAATGCGTGTTAAGGGAGGAAATGACTACATCGATTTTGTCAGAAGTCTGTTAAATGGGGAATGCAGCAAACCGTATTCACCTGAAAACTATGATTTTAAACTTTACGCAGACTTCAAATTGTTTGAAAAAGACATGTATGAAAAAGAGAATGAAGGCGGGCTGTCGAGAATGCTGGCAGGATATGCATGGCCTTGGATAAGTAAAGATGATAAGTCGTTAAAGGATATTGTCATACAAAATGTGCCGAGAATGTGGAATCATTGCACGGAAGGATGGGTTATAACGGAAGAAGCAATAGATGAGGTGGGGTGTATTCATTCTGTTCAGGGCTATGATCTTAATTACGCGTTTGTCATATTGGGAAATGATATCGGATATGAAAAGAACACCGGAAAAATCATAGTCCGTCCAGATTATTATTTTGATAAAAATGGAAAACGGACTGCAACATATGATGAACTCCTTGAGTATATAAAAAATATTTATTATGTACTTATGACACGTGGAATAAAGGGAACTTACCTTTATGCATGCGATGATTCATTAAGAGATTATCTGGAAAAATATGTGGAGGTAAAGCAGTAAATGAAGCAGGAAACAATTGACAGAATAAGGCGATTTTCTGAAGAGAGAGATTGGGATCAGTTTCATTCTCCCGAAAATCTTGCAAAGTCTATCGTTATAGAGGCGGCTGAACTATTAGAGTGTTTTCAATGGAATGGTATGGACTATGACCTTCGTCATGTTGAGGAAGAACTTGCAGATGTTCTTGTCTATACGCAGAATATGTTAGATAAGCTTGGACTTGATCCGGATGAGATAGTGAATATGAAGATGGAACAGAATGAAAAAAAATATCCGGTGGAAAAAGCAAGGGGAAATGCAGCAAAATACGATCAACTATAATATATAGAACTCTCTGAAGCAGAATATTCGCTGCTGCTTTATATGGGTAAATATTGGATACGGAGGAAAAAATATGTTTCGCAAAATGAGAAGATTCAAGCAGCAGATAAGCGACGAGGAGTGTATCCGGATACTTAAGGAGGAGCCGAGGGGTGTTCTGTCGGTGATCGGAGATGACGGATATCCGTATGGTCTGCCTCTCGACCACTGGTATGAAGAAACAGACGGAAAGCTGTATTTCCACTGTGCAAAGGAAGGGCATAAACTCGATGCCATTGCCAAGTGTGATAAAGTTTCATACTGCGTTTATGACAGCGGATACCGCAGGGAGGGCGAGTGGGCACTGAATATCAACAGTGTTGTTATATTCGGCCGCATGAAGCTTGTAGAAGATGCCGAAAAGACAAGGGACATATGCACAAAACTGTGCCGGAAGTTTACGGATGATGATGCGTTCCTTCAGAATGAACTTACTAATGCGCTTCCAAGAGTCCAGTGCCTGGAACTGACTATCGAGCATATGACCGGAAAGCTTGTAAATGAATCGTAAGATTGGAGTGTGGAAATGGGATTCTGCGTATGGGCGGATTACAACGAACGGAGCAAGGTTTATCATGATAATGAGTGGGGAATTCCCGTTCATGATGACAGAAAGATGTTTGAACACCTGATGCTTGAGTGCATGCAGTGCGGACTTTCATGGGACCTTATGCTGAAGAAGAGGGAAGTGTTCAGATCATGTTTTGATGATTTTGATTTTGACAGGATCGCGGAATATGATGAGACGGATGTTGAAAGGATACTTAATACGGAGGACATGATCCGCTCTCCGAAGAAGGTTGCCGCGGTTATAAACAATGCGAGATGCTTTCGGAAGGTGAGGGAGGAGTTCGGAACATTCTGTGATTATCTGTGGGCGTACTCCGGTAACAAGGTGATCCTATATAACGGACACAACAGGCTCGGAGGAAAGATTCCGGTCAGCAACGGGCTTTCGAAGCTTATAAGCAGAGACCTTAAAAAGAGGGGCTTTAAGTATGTAGGTGAGATCACCATTTATTCGCATCTGCAGGCCTGCGGTATCGTCAACGACCATGATGAGACCTGCCTGTGCTATGCGAAGATCAACAAAATGCATCCTACGGTGAATAAACGCAGGGACAAGGAAGTGTACTGACATAATCGGAACTAATGAGATAATAAAGCAGGAAAAGAGGCCATGATGAAGAGAGATAATATCGGAAAAAGAATCGCAATGTCCCTTTTTGGTGTGATCATCTGTGCGGTCAGTGTGGGGATATTTAAGATCGCCGCGCTCGGCGTTGATCCGTTTCAGTCCTTTATGGCTGGGCTTGATGCGATGGTGCCGATCAAATTCGGAACGCTGTATGTGATCACGAATGCTGTGCTGCTTCTGTTTGCGCTCTGCTTTGACAGGCATTATATCGGGATCGCGACGTTCATCAATCTGTTTCTGCTTGGGTATATCACGCAGTTCACGTATGAATACCTGCAGACCGTGATCGTGGATCCGTCAATGACGGTCAGGATCATCTGCCTGGTTACAGGCGTCGTCATCATCTGCTTCGGTTCTGCGTTTTATATGACCGCGGACCTCGGCGTGTCGACATATGATGCGATCGCTCTTATCATATGCAACACGTGGAAGAAGGGTAAGTTCCAGTATGTGAGGATTATCACAGATGTCATCTGCGTCCTGCTGGGATGTGCGCTCTTCCTGCTTTCGGGCGGAGAGGCGGCACAGATCCCGACGATAGCCGGGGTGGGTACGATCATAACGGCATTCTTCATGGGGCCGCTTATTGAGTTCTTTAACGTGAACATAGCAAGGCCGGTCCTTAGGGGGAAAGAATGAAAAGGACATATGTCCTTGACAAAATATATTGCGCGAAATATAATATGACAAAACATATAAACCTGCATATAGGAAACGGAGGATAATGATATGTCAACACTTGTATGTTATTTCAGCGCGGAAGGCACAACAGCAAAGGTGGCGTCTGACCTTGCAAAGAAGATCGATGCGGATCTTTTTGAGATCGTTCCCGAGAAGCCTTACACAAAGGCAGACATAAACTACATCAATCCGCTTGCAAGATGCAACCGCGAGCAGATTGGAGGCAAGGATGTTCCCGTAGCCGGGAAGGTGGAGAACTTTGACATATATGATACGGTTTACCTCGGTTTTCCCATCTGGTACGGACAGGCTCCGAGGGTCATCCACACGTTCGCACAGGGATACGACTGGACTGGAAAGACGGTGCACGCTTTTGCAACATCAGGCGGGAGCGGGATCGGAAAGACGGCAGAAAAGCTTTCCCCATCGGTAAAAGGTGCATCGGTTGACGCGAAGCTCGTAAAGGATGCATCGGAACTGTAAACAAGGGAAGAGGGAGGAAGACGATGAAGCATATCGATATAGTAAACGGACCACAGAATGTGTCGGCTGTCATACAGGGATGCATGAGGATGCCGGATCTTTCAAAGGAAGACGCGGCGAAGGTCATCCGCACGGCTTATGATAACGGGATCAACTTCTATGACCATGCCACGTGCTATGGCGCGGATGGTGCCGCAGAATCTAAATTTGCGGAGGCATTTCCTCTGACCGGTCTGAAAAGGGAAGACATATTTATCCAGAGCAAATGCGGACTCTGCTTTGACAGAAATGAGTTTGACTGGACAAAGGAGAACATCCTGGCAAGCGTTGATGACAGCCTTCGCAGGCTCAAAACAGAATATCTCGACACGCTTCTCCTTCACAGGCCGGATGTGCTCTACGATCCCGAGGAAGTGGCGGAAGCGTTTGATGCTCTCGAAAAAGCGGGCAAGGTGCACTTCTTCGGAGTCAGCAATCTTGTACCGATGCAGATAGAGCTTCTGAAAAAATATGTGAAGCAGCCGCTTGTCATCAACCAGGTCCAGCTTTCGCTTGAGCAGTCGCAGCTGATCGACCAGGCGCTCTATATGAACAACAAGACTACCGACTATTCGGTGAACCGTGACGGAAATGCGCTGGATTACTGTAGGCTTATGGACATCACCATTCAGGCGTGGTCGCCGCTTCAGTTCGGGATGTTCGGCGGATCGTTCATAGACAATCCCGATTTTCCGGAGCTTAACAGAACGCTCGGGGAGATCGCGGAAAGGGAGAACGCATCAAAGGCTGCGGTTGCGATCGCGTGGATCTTAAGGCATCCCGCAAAGATGCAGGCGATCATCGGATCGATGAACCCGGAACACATAAAGGATGTGTGTTCAGCGTCGTCCGTGAACATCTCGCATCATGACTGGTATGCGCTATATCTTTCTGCGGGGAAATTCCTTCCGTAAAATGATATAATGAAAACGTTAAAAAGACGATTATGGTGTTTGGAAACACTGATACGGAGGAACGCATATGAAGATAGCCGGGCTTGACATAGGCACGACAGGATGCAAGTGCACCGTGTTCGATGAAAACGGGCGGTATGTTGATAATGCACACACGGAATACCATGTAAAGAGGCAGGCGTGGCATGAGATCGACATGGAGGCGCTGAAGGATTCGGCCATTTCGGTGATATTAGCCATGGCACATAAATACGATGACATTGCGGGCATCGGGGTGACTTCGTTCGGGGAGACCTTTGTGCTCACGGATGAAGACGGAAGGGCGCTGCATACGGCAATGCTCTATACGGATCCGCGGGGACACGGGGAATGCCGTGAGCTTATAGATAAGATCGGGGAAGAGAGGCTGGCCAGGATCACGGGTCTGCGGCCCCATGAAATGTATGGGATCAGCAAGATGATGTGGATCAGGAATAACATGCCCGATGTTTATGAGAAGGCAAAGCACACGTTCCAGGTTGAAGACTATATCGTCTATGCCCTTACAGGCACGGCCCAGATCGATTATTCACTTGCAACGCGCTCGATGGCGTTTGATATCACGGCACTTGACTGGAGCGATGAGATACTTAATGCTGCCGGCATAGACAGGAGGCTTTATCCGAAGCCTGTTCCGTCAGGCACAAGCGCAGGGAAGATAACGCGGAAGATGTCGGAGATCACGGGGCTTGGACCGGATACGGCCGTCGTGTCCGTCTCTCAGGACCAGATCGCTGCCGCGGTCGGCGCGGGTGCATTTGACAGCTCGGTCGCGGTCGACGGTGCAGGCACTGTTGAATGCCTGACCCCGATATATGATGAGATGCCTGACCCGGGAAGCATGTTCAGGGGGTATTATACAACGGTCCCGTATGTAGTTCCGGGGAAGTATGTGACATATGCGTTTTCTTATACCGGATGTGCTCTGACGCAGTGGTGTACCGAAACCATTGCCAAAAAGGAGAAGGAAGCGGCATCCGGAATGAACATATCCGTAAATGAGTATCTTGAGGATGAGTACAAAAAGAAGATGGAATCCATCGGACGCCTGCCCGATGAGCCGTCGGGAATGCTCGTTCTTCCGCATTTTGCAGGCGCTGCAACGCCGTACATGGATACGGGATCAAAAGGCGCCATAATCGGGCTTACCGTAGATACATCCGCAGCTGAGATATACCACGCATGCCTTGAAGGCGTATGCTATGAGATGTATCTGAATTACAGCATGCTTAAAGACACCGGGGTGAAGTTTAACAGGATCAATGCCACCGGAGGAGGCGCGCACTCGGCCGTATGGATGCAGATGAAAGCAGACATGCTGGGAATTCCCATAACCGCCCTTAAGACGGTTGATGCGGGGACGGTCGGAAGCGCCATGCTTACGGGGGTCGCCATCGGGCATTTTGCCGGCCTTAAAGAGGCGGCATCGGTAATGGTGGAGGAGACCATGACGTACGAGCCCGGGAAGCAGCAACACGAAAAATACATGGAAATATACCCGAGATATGAGAAACTGTACAGATCCGTCAGGCCTCTGGTGTGACAACCGCAGTGCTCTGATTTTGTGCTTTCCCTGCATGGAAGAAAAGTGATAATATAATCGGGGAGGTTTGTGGCTGAACTATGTATTATTCATGCATAAGCATACTTGCGCTTATTCTTCATTTCATAATCAACCGTGATGCGATCAGAAAACGGAATGCCCTGTCCGCAAATGGCGAGGCAGCAATAAAGGAAGCCATACGCTACAGGTATTTTCTCATTGCGGTGACCTGTTTCTATATCTCCGACATAGCTTGGGGCATACTCCATGAGCATCACGATATCAATGCGCTGTATCCCATTCTGTATTCTGACGGAGTATTATATTTTTTATTCATGCTCCTGACCATGATGACGTGGACGCGGTATGTTGTCGCATACCTCAACAAGAGGAGGCGCCGCAGCAGAGCCCTTCTCTACGCGGTCTGGACAATGTTCACTCTCGGCATTATATGCCTTATGGTCAACCGTTTCTATCCGTTCATTTTCTCATTTAACGAAAATCATGAATACGTCGCTGAACCGGGCAGGTACATACTGTTCCTGCTGCAGATAATCCTGTACATGATCACCTCGTCTTATATGCTGTACATAGCATCCAAGTCGACCGGACAGGAGAGGATCCGTTACAGCGCTGTCGGACTGACGAGCCTTGTCATGGAGCTTTTCCTGATATTCCAGATCATTACTCCGAAGTTTCCTTTCCATGCGATGGGACTCATCATCGGGACATGTGTCATCCATTCGTTCGTTGAAGAGGGCGAGAGAAAGGAAAAGGAGATATATGACAACATTGCACGGAGCCTGGCGGAAGATTACGAGGCTATGTATTACATTGACATAGAGACCGGAGCCTACCGTGAATTTTCAGCGAGTGATGAGTATGCATCGATGAACGTTCCGATGACCGGGAGGGATTTTTACGCGGAGACGCGTGAGAATGCCGTAAGATATGCCCATCCGGATGACCGGGAGTTTGCAGAGAGCCTTTATTACAAAGAAACTATGCTTGAGAATCTTAAGGGCAAAAAATCATATTCCTATAAATACAGGATAATGGTGGGAGATGAGCCGCGGTATTTCCGCTTTACGGTTATGCGTGCAGCTGATGACAGGCATTTCGTCCTTTACGAGAAGGATGTTGATGAAGAGATAACGGCGGAGTCAGTGCGCCGCGAGAGCCAGAAGAAGAACATAACGTTCAGCCGGATAGCGGAAAGCCTCGCATCCAACTATGACGTCATTTATTATATCAATGCTGATGATGCGGGCTATGTCGGTTACGGATCCAACAATATCTACGGTGAGCTTGAAGTCAGAAAATCAGGGGATGACTTTTATGAAGATGCCCGTAAGGATATACCGCCCATAGTTCATAAGGAAGACCGCGACAAAGTGGTCGATTTTCTAAACAGGGATCATGTGATCTCGGCTCTTGAGAGCAGGAAGAGGCACAGCCTGGATTACAGGCTCGTGGTGAACGGAAAAACACAGTATGTCAGGATGACCGTGCGCAAAACCAGTGACGGCGGGCATTACATAATAGGTGTCGAGAATATCGATGCCGAGGTAAGGAAAGAGAAGGAAGTCCTGAGGGCGCTCAATACAGAAAAGGAACTGGCAAGGCGCGATGAGCTGACAGGGATCAAGAACAAGACGGCATATATGGAACTTGAGCAGTCGGTCCAGGCAAACATGGACAAAGGAATAGACTACCTTCCGTTTGCGATCGTTGTATGTGACGCAAACAACCTGAAACAGATAAATGACAATGACGGCCATGTGGCGGGAGACGAATACATAAAAGCATCCGCCAAGCTGCTTTGCGATATATTTGACCACAGTCCCGTGTTCAGGGTCGGAGGTGATGAATTCGTTGTATTCCTGCGGGGCGGAGATTATTCGGACCGGAGTGAGCTGATGGAGACACTTCAGAGCCAGGTCAGGGAAAACCAGAAAAAAGACTCCGGACCGATACTCGCCGCAGGTATGGCGGAGTACGATCCGGAGACAGACAATCTGGTATCGGAAATATTCGACCGCGCAGACAAAGCAATGTACGAAGACAAGCAGGATCTTAAGGGCGGCCGCTGAATGCTCAGTCCAGATTCACCTTCTTTCTGGAGATGAAAATGCATACAACATAATATACGATGCTCTGTATGACAGTCAGTATGGTTATGTTCAGAAGCATGTGCTTATATATGCTTGGGAATGAGGCATCGATATCTGAGGCCGACTGCGCCATCAGATGCCAGAACCCCGATGCAAAAAATACTATCTGCGATGCGAACTGGTTGAATATGTAAAGTCCGATCACGCACAGGACGGTACCGAGTACCTTATGTCCCTGCCAGAGCTGTCCGATGCTCACGCAGAAATACATGCAAAGCACCGCAGCGAACGGAGTCACAAGGGCGATCATCGCAAATAGTGCCATAAATCCCGGGTCGATCACCCCGAGGAAAGAGAACACTTCCCTTACCGCATCTAATATTTCTTCCTTTGGAACATCGATCGAACTTAAAAATCCCAGGCCGGCAAATCCAAGCGATATGAACGTGCATAAGTATGACAGGAACATCCACAAGGCACCGGTTAAGACTTTTGAGTGGATTATCATGTCGGTCTTTACCGGCAGCGTAAATGTAAGGTATCCCTCTGCAGTATAGAGGTTTCTGTAGTATCGCATTACCATATATATGATGGTGACTATATTGGCAGCGATCACGCCGATGTAGAAAAGGCCGATGAATGAAACGAACATAAGCCCCATTCCGAACGATTCCTCAACATGGGGAAGGGCATGCAGCACAAAGCCGGTCAGTATGCCGAGCACTATCAGTGCCAGATCGATGGATACGGCCACTTTCCAGGTGGCGATCATATCGTGCTTAAATAATTTTCCTAACATTTGAACACCTCCCGAAACAGACTGTCTACGGACATTCCTTCGTTAGTCCGGATATCATCAACGGCACAGTGCCGGACAATGTTTCCCTGCTTAAGGAATATGACCTCATCAAGGATATTTTCGACATCCGATATGAGATGCGTTGAAATGAGGATCGACGCATTCTCATCATAATTTGAGATTATCGTGTTTAATATGTAATCCCTTGCGGCCGGATCCACGCCGGCTATCGGCTCATCGAGTATGTACAGGTCTGCCCTGCGGCTCATGACGAGGATCAGCTGTACTTTTTCCTTTGTTCCCTTCGACAGGGTCCGAAGGCGCGAACGGGGGTTTATATTGAGCTTTCCGAGCATGTCGTATGCGCGGTTTGCGTCAAAATCATCGTAAAAATCACAGAAGTACTTGATGACCTCCTCCACTGAGGATGATTTTCCCAGATAGGTTGTATCCGGAAGATAGGATATCACCTTCTTGCTTTCGACACCGACCGGATTGCCCTCTACAGTGACTGACCCGGCGGTTGGCTGCAGAAGGCCGCATATTATCTTGATGAGAGTTGTCTTGCCGCTCCCGTTCGGCCCTAAAAGTCCCGTTATGTGCCCACTTTCAAGTTCAAAGTTCAGATTATTGAGAGCGGTAACGGTCCCGAATTTTTTTGTAAGAGAACTTACCTGTAATAATGAACTCATGATCCCTCCTTAATAGTTTTCCCTTATCATAGTCAGAACTTCATCTCTGTCAAGCCCGAGCCTGCGCATCGAAGAGATGAAACTCTCGACGCCTGCCGAGGCGATGTTCTTTTTGAGCGTGGATATCACGCTTTCGTCATCCGTTACAAAACGGCCGCTGGTGCGCTCGCTGTGCATCAGCCCGCGGCGCTCCATTTCGCTGAGTGCACGCTGCATAGTATTCGGATTGACCGCTGCATCGGCCGCAAGTTCCCTTACGCTCGGGACCTTGGATCCGGGAGGCAGTGCACCTGATACTATGTCTGATTCCATGTGCTCTATTATCTGTATGAAGATAGGGCGGTCAGAATCCAGACTCCATGACATGGCCATCCTCCTTTCCGTGAACATATATAGGTTCGAAAATGATTACTGTATTAGAACACTAATACAATAGCATAATAATACAGTCATTGGATTTTGTCAACAGGAATGATCCTGCAGTCCGAAACAAAGGAAGGTCCCGACTGCCTGGGACGCAGCCGGGACCCCCCTTAAGAGAATTGAATATAATGAGGAATTGTTGTAATCAGTTTATCACAGTTTGAAGAACTCCAAGTCTTCGTCGAGCTTGTGGGCAACGTTCATCAGATCTTCGGCGCTGCCTGCAAGCGTATTGATGTTGGCGTTTATCTCCTGCATCGATGCCGAGGTCTCCTCGGTAGAAGCCGCATACTCTTCGGAGATAGCCGACAGCGAGCTTATCGAATCGACGATAATGACTTTTGATGCATCACATTCTTCGGTGAGCGCGGAGATATTATTGACACCGTCAACGGTTGAACTTACGCCGTCCATGAGTGCATTGATCTTTTCGACCGTCTCATTTAATACCGAGATGACATTATTGCCGATCTCGCTGACTTCCTGAGCCTTGGCACTCGCTTTTCCGGCCTGGTCGAGGAGATTGGACATCTCGGCCCTGATCTCGTTAGCGGTCTGGGATGATTCCGTAGCAAGGCTTCCGATCTCTTCGGCTACGACCGCAAACCCTCTTCCCGCTTCTCCTGCCCTTGCGGCTTCAATTGATGCGTTGAGCGCGAGGAGGTTTGTCTGGGAGGCGATATTGTTGATGCCGTCGACTTTCTCATTTACATTCCTGACGGCCCTGTTCGTATCTTCCATGGTCGCGCTTATCTCGGCAACGGCAGTTCCCATGGAGTTCATGTTGTCGGACAGCTGCCTCAGTGCGGCTGATGATTCCTCTGCTGCCGTGCTCATGTCCGCCGCGGAAGAGGCAAGGGATTCGGCATCCTCTGCAACCGTGCGGATGGCCTGGGAAAGAGTGTCAACGTTCTGGGTCATCTTCTCGATCGACTCGGTCTGCTCAACAGCACCTGATGCCATATCCTGCACCGCCGTGGATACTCCGTCGGTCGTATCGCTTAAGTGTGATGATGTAAAGCTTAGGTCCTTGGCCTTCTCACGAAGCGTCGAGGAAATGCTCTTAACATCATTGATGACATTAGTAAGGACATCTATAAGGGCGTTGGAGCTGTCCATCATCTCTCCAAGCTCATCGTCTCTGTTAACGGAATCCTCGCCCTTTTCAAATTCACCGGCTGCAAGCCTGTTGATCACTCCATTTATCCTGATGACCGCCGTGACAAGACGGTTTGCGATGATGAATACAACGATGATCGTGACTATGATTATTCCGATGCCGATAAGCACGATAGATAAGATGCTCTTCCTTATGGCCTTTTCCATTTCCGCAGTCGGCTTTCCGGCAAAGGCCATTCCGGTGATCTTGCCGGTCTCATCCTTGATAGGCGTATAGGCAACGCAGTATTCGGCGCCGGCAACATCCGTCTTTTCTGAGGTGAATCTCTGTCCGCGCTTTAAGACGGCATCTATGACTTCGGCAGAAGCCTGGGTGCCTATGGGCCGTGTTCCGTCTGCCTTCACAACAGAGGTCGATGCCCTTGTGTCACCTTCAAATCTTGTAAAATCATACCCGGTCGACTTCTTGCACTCATCTTCGAGCTGGTTCGTGGTAAGATCCATGTCCGTGATCGCTAGCTGTTCCCTGAACATCTCGGCAGATGCCATCAGCCCGTCAAGAGCTTCTTCCATCATGCCGCTCCTGAGCTTGCTTGCGATCATGATGAGAAGGACGGTGCCAATTATCACTACAGGCAGAATTGACATCAGCAGAAGCTGGACCCTAATTGAAAAGCTTTTCTTTCTGTTCATCGTTTTTCTCCCATCCTTTGGAAAAATCAGGCAAATATCCTTATATGCACCATTTGTCAGTCTTCTAATGATTAGAAATCTAACTATTATGATTATATTGTTTTCTGCACACCGATGTCAATAAAAACTGTCACAATTAAAACCGCTGATGACAGAAAAGGAGGCAGACTGTATAATGAACCGGTAGGAGCAGAAGCCGCATAAGGAGAAGCGTATGAGAGCGTTATTTTCGGCATACTGGGAGTTCACGAAGAATCTTGAAAAAGGAATGAAGAAATACGGCCTGAATTACGGAAATCCCAAGGTCATTCTTTATCTTCTCGGCAATGAAGGATGTCAGCAGGTCGACATGGCAAGGGACTGCTATGTAGAATCGGCCACACTTTCATCCGTATTATCCAAAATGGAAGAAAACGGCCTGATAGAGAGAAAACGGCTTGAAGGAAATAAACGGTCCTATGCCATATATCCGACCGAGAAAGGCCGGACCGTATTAGATGCGGTAAAAAAACAGCTTGATCTGACTATAGGAGTTGCTTTATCGGGATTTTCGGAACAGGAGACGGAACAGCTGAATTCTTATCTTGAAAGGATCATCGGCAATCTGAGGGAAGCATGAAGAAGGAAGAAAAGACAAATGTTATGCGCATCCTTGACGGTAAGAAGATCGCATACGGCAGCCACACATATGAACAGGATCCCGCTCTTTCCGGCGAGGAGATAGCCGGGATACTCGGAGAAGATGCCGACAAAGTGTTCAAGACGCTCGTGACGCAGGGAAAGAGCGGGGCATATTATGTATTCGTCGTGCCGGTAAAGGAAGAGCTCGATCTGAAAAAGGCGGCAAAGGCATCGGGAGAGAAGGCGGTCAGCATGATAAAGCAGAAGGAGCTCCTGCCGCTTACGGGCTACGTCCATGGAGGATGCTCGCCTATCGGCATGAAGAAGCAGTTCCCGACGTTCATACATGAGACGGCGGGACAGCACGACAGGATATTTGTAAGCGCCGGCAGGGTAGGCTTCCAGATAGAGATTTCCCCGGCTGACCTTGCAGCGGTCGCGGGATGCGTTTTGGCGGACATCGTATGATATTTTTCTTGACATATTATATTGCGCGCAATATAATATGAAAAAAGATAAAGAAGGGGTGGTCTTATGGCACAGAAATATGAACAGCTTAAGCTGAAAAATCAGCTATGTTTTCCGCTTTATGCATGCAGCAGGAAGATAGTGGGCAGCTATACACCTTACCTGAAACCGATGGGGCTTACGTACACGCAGTACATCGTGCTGATGGTCCTGTGGGAGCATGAGAGCGTGAACGTCGGGCAGCTCGGAGAAGCCCTCCATCTTGATGCAGGAACGCTTACGCCGCTTCTCAAAAGGCTCGAGAAGGCAGGTTATGTCTCGAGGGAGAGGTCAAAGGATGATGAGCGTGTAACAGTCATCAGCATTACGCCGGAAGGCGATGCGCTCAAGGAAAAATGCAAAGACATCCCGCTGAAGATGGCTTCGAACGGCTCGGGACTTACCGAGAAGGATGCAAAGGAACTGTACAGGCTTCTGTATCTGTTCCTGGAAGGATGACAGTAATCATGGAAATAGGATTCGATATACAGAAATACATGACGGAGGGCGTGGAGCGTGTCGTTTCCGATGCTGTAAAAGCTACGCTCAAAAATCCCAGGGAGAGCGCGTTCATGCTCGGATTTGCAAAAGCGAGCGCAGCGGCTTCGGCAAAGCGTGCAAGGGCAGAAAAGAAGGGGGAGCATATACCTCCTTTTCTCATCGCCAGCATCACGAGCAAATGCAACCTTCACTGTGCGGGATGCTACTCGAGATGCAGCCATGCAACCACCGATGCTGAGCCCGTAGCACAGCTTACGGATGAAGAATGGTTCAGAGTCTTTGACGAGGCGGATGATCTCGGGATAAGCTTCATACTGCTTGCCGGAGGTGAGCCTATGCTCAGAAGGGATGTCATAGAAGCAGCCGGAAGGAAGAAGAACATCCTTTTCCCGATATTTACGAACGGAACATTTATGGATGAGCGCTATTTTGACCTCTTCGACAGGTGCCGGAACCTCATTCCCATCATGAGCATTGAAGGGAAGAAGGATGCCACGGATGCCAGAAGGGGCAGCGGGATATATGACCGCCTTATAAAAAACATGGATGAGCTCAGCCGCCGCGGACTGATCTTCGGGGCTTCCGTTACGGTCACGACCGAAAACATCAGGGAGGCTGCATCGGATGATTTTCTGTCTGAACTGTCAGGCAGAGGATGTAAGGCGGTGATCTTTGTGGAGTTCGTGCCGGTTGCGGAGGATGGCAGCAGTCTTGCTCCCGGTGATGAGGAGCGCAGCTACCTGAAAAATGAGATCGCAAGGCTCCGCAGGGAGAGGCCGGAGATGGTATACATCTCATTCCCGGGCGACGAGAAGAGCTCGGGCGGATGTGTGGCAGCGGGCAGAGGATTTTTCCATATAAATTCACACGGCGGAGCAGAGCCGTGCCCGTTCTCACCGTACTCGGATGTGAACATAAGAAAGACGTCGGTTCGGGCGGCTCTTCATTCACCGCTGTTTCTGGCGCTTCAGAGCGGAGACATATTGATGGACGACCATAACGGCGGATGCGTGCTCTATGAAAAGCGGGAGCTTGTTGAGCAGCTCATTGCCTGTGAGGCCTGCGCATCGTGACGTAAGATATCGGACGTAGGCCGGGTCCGTGGATCTTGGCCGGAGGCGGCAGGAGGATTTGGAAAGACAGATTGGAACAGATTGTGAGGTATGATATGGGAAATCTGATGGATACGATCAAAGGAAGAAAAAGCGTTCGCTCATATGACGGGACGCAGATAAGTGATGAACACAGGAAGGATATTGAGGATTATATAGGGACTGTCAGCAATCCCTTCGGCATTCCGGTTGAGTTTGTGCTGCTCGATGCGAAGGAGCACGGACTGTCGAGCCCGGTCCTTACGGGTGAGCAGCTTTATGTGGCGGGGAAGGTTGAGAAGAAGCCATACGCTGACGTGGCATTCGGCTATTCGTTTGAAGAGCTCGTGCTGCACGCATGGACGCTTGGCATCGGCACCGTCTGGATCGGCGGGACCATGAAGCGAGAACTGTTTGAAAAGGCAGCCGGCCTTAAGGAAGGCCAGATGATGCCGTGCGTCAGCCCGCTCGGGTATCCGGCTGCCAAGAGGTCTCTCAAGGAAGCCATGATGAGAAAAGGCATCGGTGCCGACTCGCGCATGCCCGGTGAGAAGCTGTTCTTTGACGGAACATGGGGACAGCCATATTCAGCTGATGCGGAAACGGCAGAGCTTCTAGAAATGGTAAGATGGGCTCCGTCAGCGGTCAATAAGCAGCCCTGGAGGATCATCGTCAGGGACGGCATGTTCCACTTCTATGAAAAGAAGGACAGGGGCTATGTCAATGATGCGACCGGGGACCTTCAGAAGATAGACGTCGGCATCGCATTATGCCATTTTGTCATGGGAGCCAATGAACGCGGCCTGTCCGCGGAAGTTTCCGTAAGCGATCCCGGGATCGAAATACCTGAGGATGCTGAGTATATTGCAAGCGTGAAGATAGCGTGAGGCCTGTCAGGTTTTCTATGAAAACTTGACATGCAGCGTCGGCCCTTCGACGAAGTCGAATTCTAATGGGATGATGTTCCGGAGAGCGGAGAGATAAAGCATGAAACGAGGTCACCCGGCGGGCGACCTTGTTTTTTGGTTTATGTAATATACTTGCTTCAGAAGCATAGAACAGAATCAGAAAAGGAAGTACTGATCATGTATGGAGCAATTCTCGGAGATATCATCGGAAGCAGGTTTGAGTTTGACAGGGGCGGATGGACGAAGGAATTTGAACTGTTTACAGATGACTGCAGATTTACGGACGATTCGGTAATGACGGTTGCGGTTGCCAGGGCTCTTATTGAGGCCGGATGTGATGCGTCGGATGAGGAGATAAAAAAAGCCTGCGTCAGGTCTATGCAGGAATGGGGCAGACGCTATCCTAACGCAGGATACGGCGCAAGGTTTATCGGGTGGCTTTTCGCAGATGACCCCAAACCGTACGGCAGCTGGGGAAACGGATCCGCAATGAGAGTGTCTGCCGCGGGGTGGTTGTATGATACAGTTGAGAGAACCCTCGAGGCCGCGGCCGCAACCGCAAAAGTAAGCCATGACCATCCGGAAGGAATAAAGGGCGCGGAGTGTACTGCGGCAGTGATCTTCCTTGCAAGGACAGGTTCGTCAAAGGAAGAGATCAGGGAATACGTTATAAAGGAGTTTGAATATGACCTTTCAAAGTCGGTTGATGAGCTCCGTCCGTTCCACAGGCATGACGAGTCATGCATGGATGCGCTTCCCAAGGCCTTGGCATCGTTTTTTGAGGGAGACTCTTATGAGGATGCTGTAAGAAATGCGGTGTCGCTCGGCGGAGACACGGATACCATCGCCGCTATCGCAGGTGCTATGGCAGAGGGAATGTACACTGTCCCGGAAGAACTGAAGAAAGAGTGCGGGGGGCGCATACCGGAGGATATGGTATGTGTACTGAATGATTTTCGCGAAGCGGCCGGGGTAATTTAGCTAAATAATTAATCGGATTTAGTCTAACGGAGTAAAGATTTTGTCAGTTGAATAAATAACTAAAAGAAAGAGAGTACCACCTGTATGAGTCCGATATCCGTAATAATATGATCAATGTGGAAAGAACCGTTATGCGTACAGCTGGGGGAAACTATATCATCGGGGAAGATACAAAAACTCCACATGGAAGGCGCTCAATTCCGGTAAATGATTATATAAGGGAAATACTCGAGCATCAAAGGGAAATCAATCGGATGATCGACGGGGACAAGATCAAGTCCATACATGAAACAATATTCAAGGCATTTGCGCGTGGGGTATTATTACCGTTTACGGTAGATAGAGATATCGACAGGATCTGCCACAGAATCGGGATCGAAAGGTTTACGTTTCATGCGTTCAGGGCAACATTTGCGACACGTTGCATCGAACAGGGTGTAGAGGTCCGCACATTACAGGAGTTGTTGGGCCATGTTCGGAATATGTCGTCTGTTTTGTCCGATTTCGACAGTTTTCCCATACCGATGGGGAAAAATAATGGGATGACGGACCAGGCAAACTGACAAGACAGTAAAGAAAAGATTTACGCCATCGTTAATATGCGTGCGGTTGACATTTTTTTTGATAAACAATATAATTAGACATCGCAACGGGGCTGTAAGCGGGTACAGTCCCGTTTTGTGTCTCATATCTGTATTACAGGGAGGATCCTGATGAGACCGGTTATCGGACTGACTACTTTATATGATGATGAAAAAGACAGCTACTGGATGCTTCCCGGATACATGAAAGCCGTGGAAAAGTGCGGAGGGCTGCCGATCATGCT
>JAILRP010000032.1 GCA_024698075.1 Lachnospiraceae bacterium | reverse complement strand
TCCGAGGGCGGAAAAAAATACCTGCACGATATAACAACAATAAAAAAAGAAACGAGCAGCCCGCCTGGGCATTAAAGCCGTACGGTGAAAACCCATTTCTTTTATTGATATTAACCCGACATTAATAAAATGTCAATAATGCATCAGGATTTCGTGACGGCCGCCTTTATCTCCTCCTCGCTCATGACATACCTGTTGTCGAACGTCTTCATGATGTCGAGGATCTCGATGTCGTTATAAAGCGCAGTCATCGCAAGGTCTATGATCGTGTTCGTGGAAAAGCACAGGACCATCGGCCTGAAAATATTGTCATCATTGGGGGATATGACAAGTGCCTTCTCGCCGTTTGACAGTTCGACACAGGTGCCCTGGTTGAGAAGGTTTATGCTGCCTACAAGGGCGTTTACCGCGGCAGGCTCAAAGTATTCCGGATTGTCCATCATGATCTTGATCTGGGCAAGCTCGGACTGCGGCTCTCCCGCACTGTTGATGGCGGTCATGCGGTCGTACTCTTCCGCAACGCACAGTACCTTTGCCCCGGTGACCATCTTGGCGTTTTTGTCGACCTCCTCGCCCTTATGGAATGCGTCGAGGCGCTTGTATGCCTGCATCACGACACGCTTGACGTTGGGAGATGCGGCAAACACCGACTCGATAATGCCAATCCCCGAGTACTCGGCGGCTTTAAGCTCCCTCTCCTCGTCTTCAGTGATGTCATCCTTTACGAGGAGCTCGGGATCCGCGGTCAGCTTTCCGATGTCATGAAGTATCGCGCACACGACGGTCTCGGTCATATCCTCCTTGCGGATGTTCATCTTGTGGCATATCATCGCCGCAAGAATGGCAACATTGAGCGAATGCTTGTAGACAAAATCCTCCTTGCTCCGAAGGTTCTGAAGGAAATTGATCTTATGGTCAAGCCTTCCGTAGCTGCGCACTATGTTCTCGGCAAGATTGTATATCCTGTTGTTCTTGCCGCGCTCGAGAATGGACTTCAGCTCCTCCTCGACGGAAAAGACGGTGACCATCTGGAACTTCTCGAATTCCACATCTTCCTCGGACTGCGGCGGGAGAGGTTCTGCCGGCTCAAGGATATATATCCCGATGAGCTTGAAATTGCGCACACTCTCGATGCCCTGTTGTGTCAGCTTGGAATTGCGGTCATACAGCAGCACTCCCTTGTTGTTGTAGATTGGCTTTGCAAGCCTCATCCCGATCTTGAGATCTTCGGTCTTTACAAACTTCATCTGTACTTCTCCATAAATGCCTCAAACTCATCCTTCGGAACCGGTCTCGAATAATAGAAGCCCTGAACCGTGTCACAGTTTATTGAGGAGAGAAAATCAAGCTGTTCTTTTGTCTCCACTCCTTCCGCGATGACTGACAGTCCGAGCTGCTTTGCCATCCTCACGGATGCCTCGACGATTATCTTGCCCCTGTCAGTCGACATTATCTCATCAAGGAAGAACCTGTCGATCTTAAGCGTGTCAACCGGCGCATTCCTCAGCATGTTAAGCGATGAATATCCCGATCCGAAATCATCCATCATTATGTTGAAACCGCATTTCTTAAGCGAGTTCATCTCCTTGAACAGTTCCTCGACATCCTCCATAAAGAGATTTTCGGTGATCTCAAGTTCAAGATACTTAGGCGCTATGTCGTACTTCTTCACAAGTTCGAGCAATATGTCGGAAAGGTTGGTGTTGCCTATGTGCACCCTTGAGATATTGACCGAGATAGGCAGGTATATCCCGCGCCTCTGGAGGTCGCGGATATATTCGCAGGCAAGCTCCCACACGTACATGTCCATCTTGGTTACAAAGCCGTTGCTCTCAAAAAGGGCCAGGAACTGGGCCGGAACAAGTATTCCCTTGATCGGGTGATTCCAGCGGACGAGTGCCTCCGCTCCGCATATCTTGCCTGTTGCGAGGTTTATCTGCGGCTGCAGGAAGATCACGAATTCCCTGTTGGCCAGAGCCGCATTCATCTCTTCTTCTATCTCGGCCTGCTCCCGTAGCTTGAGCCTTATGACATCATCATAGACCGCATAGTTTGTGAGCGCATTGCCCTTGACCTGCTTCTTGACCGCCCTTGCCCTGTCACACATGAGCCTTACGGGTATCTCACGGTCGACTATCTTGTATATTCCGTATGTCAGTGCGATCGACATGGGGATGACCCTTGCATCCCTTACCGCCGCCGACAACTTCGACATGTACTGAACCAGGTCCTGGTCGGTCTTATATTTTAGGAGCACCGAGAAAACATCACCCTGATAGCGCTTTGCTATTGAATCCTTCGGGGACACTTCCCTTATCATCCTGCCGACCGTCTCAAGCGTGCGGTTGCCCGCCTCGATGCCGTACCTGTCGTTGATGAGCCTGAACCTGTCGACATCTATGGACATGATGACATACTTTTCATTCTCATCCTCGTTGATTATCGCCGAAGCCTTTCTGTAGAAAGTCTCTGAGTTGTACAGGCCGGTCACCGAATCATAATCCGCACGGTATTCCATCTCGGCCTTTATCTTCATTTCCGTGTTGACGTTCTGGAGCGTCCCGAGATATCTGACCGGAACGTTGTTGAGGCCCCGCAGCGTCTGCAGTACGATCGTGTACCATATGGGCACTCCGAACCGGTTGAAGATCCTTACCGTGGTCCTCTGGATCATCGCGGATGATTTTGCCTGCCCGAGGAACTTGTCAAACAGCTGCTGGTCATCGGGGTGGATCTTAAGGGATGAAATGAGAGACCATTCGTCGTCAAGCGCATTGCTCCCGAGCTCGAAGACATCGTCGAAATTCGAGCACAGATAATAGCTCTTGGTCGCAACGGTATATTCATAGACGAGAATGCCGATCATGTCGTTGACGTTCTCGTAGCGTTCGTAATTCAAGGCCATATCCTTAAGGATATTGCTCTTTTCATGCATGATCTCGTATTTGATCTTAGTCTCAACGGCCTCGAGGCTGTGCTTCTTGTAATCATTGAGGTTCAGGCATACGATCATGATCCTCTCATCGGGGCGGCTGCCGTCCTTCCCGTCATCATCGGGATCATAGAGAACGACCACATACAGGCCGTACCAGACATATTCCCCGGCAAGCCCTTCAAGCCTTATGTCCGTGCAGACAGTGCGGTTGCCCGCAAGCGCCTTCTGCCTTATCATGCGTGGATCGGTCGCCTCAAGGAACTTCGTCTTGTCCTCGGGATGCACTATGTCATCGGCAAAATGCCCGCAGAGATTTTTGTAGTTGCTGATCCTGACATCGATGAACGTCTTGACGTTCTGCTCTTTCAGGCGCACGCATGTATTTTTCGTAAGGTTGATGTCCCAGATGATGTCCATCATCATAACAAGCGATTCCTTGGAGCGGTTCTCGCTCTCGGTCATCGCCGCAACCTGCGTTTCGATATCCTCCTTGACGGAAGCGATCAGGAAAACGCTCTTGCCGTTCCTCATCGTGATGCGGTTGACGCGCATCGGCACTGTCGAGCGGAGCGACGGCGAGTATACGTTGCAGTCAAACGATGTCTGAGTTGCTTCCATCCTGGCTATCGGACAGTCGCTGCACGGCTCCCCGTAGCCCTTGTTCTGCTGATAGCACATTCCCTCGCACTTGTTTCCGAGCCTGCTCTCGAGCACCTCGTTGCGGTACAGCAGCTGGTAATTGTCATCAACGGCATATGCCCAGGAACTCATCGGATCGAGGATGTTCCTGATCATCTCCATTTCTTTTGTGGACAGGATCGGATTGACTGAGGTGTCAAGCCTCTCCATATCGCTCGTATACAGGACATAGTTGTCCTTGCCGCCCGATTTGGCATCATTCAGCGCCGAAAGAGCCCTCGCCTGAAGCCTGTCAAGCGTGGCCTCCTTTCCGTGCATTACGGCTATTCCGATGCTGACTGTGACGAATCCGTTATTGGAAAAATCACTCCAGACATCCTTGACCGTCTGCCTTATGTATGCCGCGCGTTCGAGCAGTATGTTCGTGGCCCGCACGCCCTTCATGAGTATTCCGAAACGGTCGACGTCTATCCTTCCGATAACGTCTGAGCCCCTGAAAGCGCGTTTTAATATGCGCCCTATCTCAATGAGCGCCCCGTCCGCGTTTATCTCGCTGTAGAGCGTCTGCCAGGAGGCAAAATCATCCAGGTCGACGATCATCAGGTTAGGAAGCACGTCCTTCGGAAGTTCCTCAAGATACCTTCCAACCTCGGCAGAAAATGCATCTGCATTTAAGAGGCGGGTCAGGGGATCTCGCGCAAGTGATTTTTCCTCCTCCTGGTGCTTCGTCTCGTCATCTATATAGCTGAGGGTGCCGTATACGCTCGTGACCTTTCCGTCCTCGGAGCATTCGCTGCGGCCTTTTAGCTGGTACCAGCAGTATTCGCCCGCAAAGTCAAGAAAGCGTATGTATTCCATACGCACTTTATCCGGATCATCTTTTGGGGTAAAGAAAGAAATGGCTTTTTCAATATCGCCGTCGTAGATCTTCCCGAGATATCCGAGCTTCTCCACGAATGCGGACAGCCGGATGGGAATGGGGATATATTTCTTTATATTTTCAGAAAACGTGATGACATCATCGACCACGTTGTACTCGAAGACGATGGTGTCATTCACGTCTATTGCATTCTGAAACAGATTCTCACTGAACTGATGCATAACTTCTCCCATGCGCATAGTATCACGCATGTTAGATTATACAGGAAACCGCAAGAATTTGCCACTTTTTTTGTTATGTAAGAGGATCAGTCCTTTGTCAGCTGTACGACCGCTGATTTGGCTTCTGCCATGTTCTCCTCATAATCATCTGCAGCTGCAAAGATGACAAAACTGTATTCGGCCGGATCGCCGGATACTTCCAGATTCTTGTCAAAAGTGACCGCTCCTGTCTTCTGGTTGATGACGTACTTGCCGTAGAGCGGGCTGGCATCAGTCAGGTCATTGCCTTCCGCATCAAGCAGCTCCCACTTCAGTTTCCTGGCTGCGGCTGCCGGAGCCTTTGACCTCTCGCCTCCGTTATATGTTACCGCAGGCTTGACAGTTAATGCCTTCCCGGCTTTCTTGACGTAGGATTCCTGGGGCACCGTAACAGTCAGTTCGTCAATACCCTGCTTAGGAGTGATCGCAAGCTTTGCGGGTTTGGATGTCTTTCCTCCCTCCCTGCTCACAGGCCATACGGTGAGGGTATACTTGCCGCCGGGCATAAGTCCCGCAGACTCCTCAAGTATGATCTTATCCCCGTCAAGATCGAGCTTTTGGAAATCGTCATCCGTATCAGAGGTTCTTACGACAGTGCCTGAAGCATCGGTTATCTCAGCGATCTCAAGAGCCCTGAATGCGGTTTTATTGCCGAATTTTGCCGTTGCAAGGGTTACATCGGTCTGTCCGACTATAAAGGCTGAGCTAACTTTTTTAAGCCCGAGCTTTTCTTCATATCCGGGTTTCTGCGTGGTACCGCTTACTTTTTTTGCCGGGCTAGCACCGACAATATTCTCTCCGCCGGAACCTTCTACAGCACTTTTATCCGTTATGGGCTCACCGTGATATGCGGGCTCATTTTCAAGCTGGAGGAGCGTTACTGAAAAGTCATACTTCTGTGCCGCACCGGATCCCGGTTCCTTTCCGGGCTCTGCCATCAGATATACCGTCTGGGCGGTAACGCTTGAAGGAACATAGAGCGGACCTGCCGTCTCGGCCATCCCTGCAGGCAGTGTCTTGCCATTGGCTACATTGGCCTTTGCTTCTATCTTGTACCACAGGTTCTTCAGGTTCTTTGCCCCAGCAGGTACGGCAGGCGATACAGTCGCATCAATGTCCGTCGCCTTTGTTACCTTTGCAGTCGGGGACGGAAGCTTGGCTGCAACCGACGCCGTAAATTCAATTGCGGGACTGTCACTGTATGCTATTGTTGCGAGTGCATAAAACGGGATCTCGTAACTGTAGCTGTTCTTATCTTTTGTTAATGTGATGTCCTCGGGACTGCCGGATCCATACCTTACAGCTGCCGCATCCGATGATATCTCATAATTAACTGAGCCGGTCTTTTTGAGTGCAAGAGATACCTTAACATTTTCATGAGCCTTCTTAAAGCAGATATTGCCTTTCTTTGAATTTGCGCTCGCGGTGATCGTATAATTACCTTCAATCCTGCCCTTAGCGGTTATTGCGCTGAGCGGGAGCTGTCTTGCCTCAACGGTAAGGTTATAATTTTCTGTAGGATTATATATCGTAAACAGTGTTCTTTCATCATTCCTAAAGTTATTGGTATAGATTTCTGTATACTCATGCTCTCCTGTGAGCGTCCACTTGGAAATATAAGTTTGCCAGACAGAATTATCAATGCCTTCTGAATCTCCCACTCCGGTTATATCGATACGATGTCCGTCCTTAAAGCCGAAAGAATCTCCCTTATTTAAAGTGAAATTCTTCTCTTCATAATAGACATTGACACTGTCGTAATCCGATGCAGGATTAAGCGTCAGCAGATGATCATAGTCTTCTACGCCAATATTCTCAAATTCCGCATCCGTATCCTCAAAAGACGCTTCAATATCCTCAGAAAACGCCCCGGTTTCGTCATCGGCTTCTTCCGTATCATAAGAAGCTTCCGGATCCCGGGCATCTTCAGTCTCATCCTGAGCCGCTTCCGTTTCATCCCGGGCCGCTTCAGGGGATTCCGTCAGTTCAAGATCTTCATCCTCAAAAACGATCTCTTCCTCCACAGGCTCTGCCGCATAAACATATGCAGGCACTGCAGCTATCATGGCTGCAGAAAGAACACATGCAAGGAAATTCCTGAAAAAAGAATTGTTCTTCATTTTATCCACCTCCGTTTTAATCCGTGGTTAAACCACAGTAAATAAATATTACTCCCGGAAACGGCGTATTGTCAACGGAATCCTCATTCCGCACATGGCTGTTTCAGGTGCTGTTCCAGGAACTCATCTATGTCTATCGTTACGGCCGCATAATTTACATCGGAAACCGATCCGTCAAGGCAGAAGGCCGAATATCCGATGAACCCCCTGCAGTTGCCTTCTTTCCATTTTTTGTAGGCACTCTTCTGCTGTGCCGCTGTTCCTGCCGGTTTGCCGTCCGGTTCAAGCTTACCCTTCATGAGCAGGCCGAGCTCATCCCATGATCTTATGTTTATGACGGCCGGGTTCTTGCCGCTTCCGATCCGCACGCTCCCAAGATCGGTAAGGCCGTCATTTATGCATATCTTCGGACCGGACTGTTCCGGCCCGTCGCTTTCCGCGATCTTAAATATCCGGCCGAACATGCTGACCGTTCCGTTCATGTTTCCTCCGGCAAGAGAATACTCAGAAATGCCTGAACAGTTTGTGAGGCCGCGAAGCTCTGCCTTTACGGTTCCGTCACTTCCGGCCTTCAGTTTTGAAGATGCAAGCCTTGCAGAGGGTGCCGGGGCCTTATTGAACTTAAGCGTCAGCCTGCATGGCTGCGAAAGGGCCACAAGATCATCACCGAATCCGGTAACGTTACCCTCCGCATCCTTTTCGACGGTTGCTTCTCCGACGGCAGCATAGAGCGTGTAGCTGCCCGGATCCACACCGTCAAATGCGATGATCTCCACATCTCTTTCCGATCCGCTGTCATCACCGGGTTCCTTTACAATTCTCTTTTCCTTGATGCGCCGGAAGAATCTGACGGTAAATCTGCCCTTATCGTCCGCAGCATACAGGCAGCCCCCTGCCTGCTGCTGTCCCTCCTTTCCGGTCAGAAGATACTGCCCGAGCCTGTCCGTGCATCTGTCCCCTTTCTTATCGGGATCCGCATACAGTATGACCACGAGTGATTTTCCGGCCGAAGGCCGGATGGCGGCGTGACTGTCTATCGTGAACGTGACCGTATTCGGGTTGTCGGCATCATCACCGTAAAGATTATAGAACCTTCTGTATATCAGATTATTGCCTTCATACAGTTCATCCGTCCGGACATCCCATATGGAAGATATCATGGTCTTTCTGTCGGCGGTGATCTTCGGGGCCCTGACATCGCTTATCTTCGGCGAGACAACGGTATATTCTGCATACCTTTCTGATGCTTTCCTGCCCTTCGAACGGTCAGTGACCTTAAACGTTGTCTTTGGCGCCGAAGGCACTATCGTATACCTGCAGTAGCTTCCCAGTATCCCGTATTCGGCCGCCGTTATCATTCCTCCCTTGACATTTGATAGGGAGTGGTCTATCAGAGCATCCCTGCCGTAGTCGGTTACCGTGACATTCCTGCCTTTTCCTGCGTCATATTCCGTGCGCTGCCTGCATCCTGCGACATACACGTAAAACGGCCTTCCGAATGAATTCGGATTATCAACGGTCTTCTTTCCGTCCGGTGACGGGATCCATTCATCCCCGTCCCTCGTAAAGCCGGCATTCAGGAAAGAAGCATAGAAAGCCTCATCATCGCCGTCCTCAAATGAGGATGCCTGGATCAGCGTGTTTATCACGAACCTGTCTTCTTTTGCGGCTCCAAGATTTGTTACGGTAAATTCAAGCCTGCAGCTCTTCCCGCTCCCGTCCCTGGCCGAAGCGGTGATCACGGCCTTCCCGGGACCCTTCGCATGTATCTTTCCGTTCCCGTCCTGGACAAGGCCCGATATCCTTACATCGACCGAAGATGCGTCCATGAAGCTCCCGCGCTGGTCTTTGACATAAAGGTCCGCACCGTCAAATGCATCCGAAGAATACGATTTTCCTGCGGATACAACAGGCTCCCTGACTGTATATGAGTCTCCGTTTCCGAGATCCACGACCCTCGGGTATGCAAGAAGTATCGATGAGGGTATCCTCGGTTCACGGGAGATCTGTATCCTGCCGCTCAGCGCATATACCGGGTTCGGACTGCCGTCACTGTTCCTGTAGTCATCCGCACGAACCTTTAGCCTGAATGTGTAAGCCTTCGGATCGTCCGGTCCGGCATACAGTTTCGGATCGACCGTGACAGTGCCGGCCTTAACCGTGACCTTTCCGTACAGGGGACTGTCCGGCGTTATCTCCCCGCCATCGGCATCTGTAACTGACCACGTGGCTCTTTTTGTATCGACATCCGTCCCTCCGTCTGCATCATAGTAGGTGACCTCTGCCTTAAGCACTGCCTTCTTTTTATCCTGTTTGTATATCCGGCAGCTTTCCGGAGTGACGCTCATCTTCGCGATCGAGTTCACGACATTTATCTGCACCTGTGCCTGCGTCCTTATCCCGCTGCCATACGTAGGATAAACGCATATCATATACTTCCCCGCATGAAGGGCATGGGGCTGCGGAGAGCTGTCATCATCCTCATCGTAACCTTCCGGAGTGATATATGTATCAAGCCATATGCGGCCGGTGCTGTTGTCAACCCTCAGGTACTTTTGGGTTCCGGTGCCGCTGCCGGCATCCCAGCGGTCGGCCACACGCCCGTCGGGACCGATAAGCCGTACCTCAGCAATCCTCCTTATAGTCGTGCCGGAAGAATACTGCATCTGCGCAGCATATACATCATTCTGCCCCGTGAAGATCTTGGCCGGGGCCTTTCTGACAAGTGCCGCCTTTGTCTCAAACGTCGCAGCCTTTGTATGTGTCTCAAGAACCTCGGATGCCTCCGATGTGATCCCTATCGGCGCATTCGGGCTGCTGCCGTTATAATATCCGACCCATACATATACGCTGTAGTCAACTTTCCATCCTATCCCGCTCAGCTTAATGTTCTCGGAAACGCTCTCATCCGTAACGGGAACCGATGCAGACGTTCTGTCCGCAGGCACCAGTATCCTCGTCTCCGCCGAATAGAACGGGCTTCCTTCATAGTTCAGGTTTTTGTTTGCATTAGCCACGATGCCGAAGTACATATGCTCCGTTGCCTTAACTCCGGCCGGAAGAGCCAGGTTCAGGCCGATCTCGTGGGCGGTAGTCGCATTCTCATCCGCAGTGACCTTCGGTTTCTTTCCCGACAGGATATCCTCAAAAAGAAGGCTGTATCTCACGCCGCCTACCGGGACGTCCCTGCCGTCCTCGAAGAACGCAAAACTGACCGTATCTCCCGGTCTGTATCCCGATGCGATCATCATGGAGGCGCTGACGTTTACCGCAGATTCCGCCCTGTCAAATACCGCAAATCCCTTTTCGGCATCGTCCACTTCCCTGTCCGTCTGAAGGCCCGCACCATCGAGGATATATGCCCTGATCTTCGAAAGATCCGCACCTTGTGTAAATGCTGCCTTATATGACCTGTCAGTATCAAAGGGAAGTGCTGCGGTTCTTAGCGCCGGGTCTGTCCTGTCCACGGCAAATCCGGCCAGTTCCGCCTTCTGTGGCATGGATGAGCACACGAGAACTGCCCTGCATTCACCGGCCTCCGACTTTGCAATAAGGGTTACCGTCCTTCCGGCAAAACCGAGATCATCCGGAGTTCCCGACAGGATCCCGTCACTGACATTTTTCGTGATCTTCTGCCTGCCGTCATAAAACACCGCATCGGCGGCAGTCTTCTTCTTAAGAACGCCGTCCTCAGGAACCGAATAGCAGGCCCTGGCGGCAAACATACGGTCATGGGCCAAAGCATATTTTCCGCCGGAGGCGGCAAGAGGCACCTCGGCTCCCTCTCCGTCCGTTTCCGAAAACTCCAGCCTCGGGGCCGGTACCGTATAAATATCGATCTTCGCCTCATCGGCATCACCCGGGTTCAGCGTGAACTCACTTCCGCCGTCGGCCTGCCTTCCTTTTGTTCCGGATGCGGCATCAAATATGACGGCGCGGCTTACGGACTGAAGGCAGTCATCCCTCGGCGTGACCTTTACCGTAACTTCCGATCCTTTAGGAACGCTGCTTACCGACGATCCGTCCTCATAGACGACAGGGTATGACGCGGCACCGACGCCGACTCTTATGTCAAAGCACTCCGTGCTCCCGTCATACATTCCCCGGTATCCGGTCAGGCCGCTTTCTCCGCCCCGGAACCCGATCCTGATATATGCCGTCTGCCTGATGGTAGGAATGATCTCGACATAAAGAGCGTATCCGTCAAAATCACCTGCATGTACCGTGCCGTCGCCCGAAAGCACGGCCTCGTATTTTCCGTCCCCGCGCATAGCCGCGGAAAATGTACCCTTATATATGGTGTCGGAGGGCGAAAATCCCGATGCACCGTTGCCGTATGCGCGTTTATAGACGCGGCATGTAAACCCGATTATCTCCGTGTTTGATGCGTTCACAGGCTCCGCCGAAAAGACCAGCGAGTCTTTGCCCTTATCGATGAAATAATAGCCGCCTCCCTTACCGCACTCCCTTACGTCTTCACCGTCAAATACAGGCGTGCTGATCTTTCCCCCGGCAGTATCGAACCTCACATAACCGGTGGAGGCATATCCTGACGGGTCCGCCGAAGCCGTGGCCGTGAAAGTCCCCCCTCTTTCCGCCATCTGCCTCATGCTGCTTTCGGGTATCGTGACGACCCCTTCCGCATCGGCGTAATATGTTCCGGACACCGCTCCGTCAGGTCCGGTCACGGTGATCTTGTTCCTGCTGATGTAAAATCCGCCCATATAGCAGGCATTTTCATCATCCACGGTAAAGCATGCGTCACCGTATCCGCTGTATGAACACCCGTCGGCCTCCTGACTTAAACTGCTGCTGAGGCCATGAACAGCCGTACCCTCACCAAATGCCAGCCTGAACGGGTCAGAACTGAACATATCATATGTTTCGACTGCTTCCGGTTCGGCTGAATTGATGGCTTCCAGACCGAATGTATCGGTTGCTTCCGGTTCGGCCGCGGACGCGGGATATGTATGGATAACGGCAGCAGATAATACGCCCATGAGCACCAGCGCTGCCATCCTGATCTTACAGTTTCCCATATCCCGTTACCTCCTTCCTGCATTTAAGGTCTGCTCGGCCACCAGAATCTTTAATTTAAGGTCTGCTCAGCCATCTGAATCCTGCATATATATACGAGCCTGTCTCCGGCGGGAAACAGGCTCATTCATTGTTACCGTATCGGTTTATCATCATCATTGCACATGCACTGCCCGAATGCGAACCAGAACACCGGCGCACACAGCTGGAACGCGAGGATGTTCGATCCTATCGACTGAAGCAGGGCCGCCGCCATGATACCGGCTTCCGCAAAGTGGTCCTTTATATTTCTTCCCGCATTCCCAAATGCGAGCACCAG
>JAILRP010000019.1 GCA_024698075.1 Lachnospiraceae bacterium | reverse complement strand
ATCTTGATCCAGCATCAGGAGAATCTGGTCTTTCCATGTTTCTCCATTTACTGTGTTACGTTTCTCGTCTCGAAACTTCTGAAATTCTTGTTTAGGAATTTCGGGTTTGGTTGGTTGTACTGTTCTGTTGTCAAGGTGCAGTCTGCCGCTTTCATCACGGAATGCGCCAATAAAAAAGCACTTATCCCGTGCGCGTAGCCTAATTAATATATCAAACTCATACACGCAAGTCAAGCACTTTTTATAAATTGTATATTATTCTTTTTATGCAGCATAATATGCTACATCAGATGATATGTCTGCTCGCTTTCATCGGCCACGATCACAAGATCGAGCGAGGTCACATCCTGGCCTTCAGGTATCTCGAATACCAGCACCGTGTCTACTCCCGAGCCGGGTGTAAGCAGTCCATGGTAATTCATCAGATCGTTATCGAGGAAAGTCATGTCGCCGCGGACCTTGTCGCCCCCATTAACGATCATGCGCACCTTGAACTTCTCCGAATCCGTATGCACATCTATGTCACCGTCGGTTGGGTTCGAAAGCAGGAAGTGCGCGATGAGAAGCTGCTTGCCTTCAGCCGCCTTCATCGAGAATGCCAGCTCAACACCGTTTTCGGGATAAGCCATCGCCGTCTCATAATCATCGAACGTTACGGTCGCACCCTCGATTCCGAATGCCTGCGCGATCGTCATTGTGGGCTCGCTCGGAATCTCATCGGGGGCATCCACCAGGGCTTCGTCTTCCGCAACAGGCGGGGCATCCTCCGCAGGTTCTGCGGGTTCGGGTTCTTCCACGGGCGCAGGGATCTCCTCAGGCACATCTTCAGGAGCGGGAGGCAATTCCTCCTTCTTCATTCCGGGATTGACATCGGCGCGGTCAACATCATCAAGGGTCATAAGCCCGCCCGGATGTCCCTTGACATATTCTATCAGCTTTCCGGCAGCATACTCGGCAATGAGCCCCCTCTGCTCGTCGGTGATCTCAAGCGAAGGGACAACAGCACAGCCTGCAAGTGATGCCGACATAAGCACTGAAACCATTATTGATGAAATCGCTTTGAATGATTTTTTCTTCATAAGACAGATAATACCACACTGCCGCAATGTTGTCGAACATTACGGCTTCTTTATATCGAGTCCGTTCCGTCAAGTTCGAACCAGAAGTTCACTCCGCCATCGAGATTTTCCACACCGTAGGCTCCTCCCATGGCTTCCATGCACGCCTTGACAATGGACAGCCCTATCCCGCTGCCGCCGTATTCGCGCGTCCTTGCCTTGTCAGCCTTATAGAACTTGGTCCAGAGGTTCGGGATGATATCCTCCGGAATGTTCTCACCCGTGTTGAACACCCCTACCCTTATCCTGTCACCGTTTCTTGCCACCGTTATCTTTACCGTCTTGTCACCCGACGCATAGTGTATGGCATTTGAAAGGTAGTTTGTCAGTATCTCTTCCGTTTTGAATTCATCGGCCCAGACGTAGGCGGATTTTTCCTCGGGCAGCACGAGATTTATGCCATCCTTCTTAATGAGGATGTCCATCGAATCCGCACAGTTCCGGATAAGCTCCATAAGGTCAAAGTGCTCTATATCCGCTCCGCGGCCGCCTGACTCAAGCTCATTGAGGGTCAGCAGGCTCTTTACTAGCTTGTTCATCCTGTCTGCCTCATCCATGATGACATCACAGTAAAAATCACGGCTTTCGGCATCATCGTTAACACAGTCCTTAAGGCCCTCGGCGTATCCCTGTATGAGCGCGATGGGCGTCTTGAGCTCATGAGAGACGTTTGAGAGGAATTCCTTGCGCATCTCATCTATCTCGGTCTTCTTCTCTATATCGGAAAGAAGTTTGGCATTCGCGCTCTTAAGCTCGCCGATAGTCGTCTCAAGCTTGTCGGAAAGCCTGTTCATGTGTTCTCCGAGCGTATCCACTTCATTGTTTGATTTTCCCTGGTACTTTTCCGAAAAATCGAGCCTGATCATCTTTTCGGAAATGCCGACAAGCTTCATTACCGGCTTCGTTATCCTCTTAGTCGCAATGGAGATGAAAATGATCCCGGCCATGATGGCGATGACGCCGAACCGGATAAAGATCGTGTTCGCGAGCTCAGATGCCTCATTCATGCTCTGTACGGGAGTCCTGATGAGAATGAAGTTCCCGTTTTCCATCGAACCCCAAAGTTCCAGATATTCTATGCTCGAGCGCGGATCCGTTGTCCTCTGCATCCGGAACCTCTGCGTCTCATATAAAGGCTCGACGTTCTCCGCACCCCCGAACACATAATCGAGAAGCCGGCTGGCCATGAGCGAGGAGTCCTTGCCGGTTGATTTTAATATCTGCTTGTCCGCATCGATTATAAGGACCTCTATGTTGTTGATGGCGGAAATATTGTTTAATGAGCTGTCAAATTCATCCGATGATATGTCGCCAAGCGATGCTGCACGGTCTATGTCCCGGTAGCATGACAGGAGAACCTTCTGCTTATTGTACATATATGCAGGCCCGAGCATCAGCATGTTGAAGATGCTGATCAGCAGAATGCAGGCACTCAGCAGAAGTCCGAATACAAAAGTGTATTCCCTGATTATTGATTTTTTCAGAAATCTGATCATTACAGTTTAAGAAGCCCCAGGAGGAACTCCCATTCACGGGCAGCACTCTCTATAGAAAGCTTTTCAGATGAAGTATGGACACCGAACAGGTCCGGTCCGATGGAGATCGCATCCATTCCTTTTATCTTCTTCGAAAAGACTGCACATTCAAGCCCCGCATGGATTGTTATGATCTCGATATCCCTGTCAAACATGCGCCCGTAAAGTTCCTTCGCGCTTCGCGCAAAATCGGATATCCCGTCGCTCTCCCATGCCGGGTAGCGTCCCCTTGTGGCAAACTCCGTTCCGAATGCCGAGGCGGTCATACCGATCCTCGATATCATCCACTCAAGGGTGGCATCCCTGCAGCTCCTTACGCTGACTACTATGCTGAAGTTCTTCGGTTTAGCAGATACCACGCCGATATTGGAGCTCGTCTCAACCATGTCGGCGATCTGGCTCATCTTGGCGACTCCGTTCGGAAGAACATTGAGAAGGCTTATAAAACGCTTCATGTCTTTGGTTGACATAACTTCTAATTTGCCCTTTCCCTTATCCTTGCATTTGACGGCAAGATCAGGATCGGACTTCCTGTATTCGGATGCGATCTGTTCGGCAAACGCCTTGACGGTCTTCTCAAACTGCTTGCCCTGCTTCTTCTTTACAACAACAGCTGCCGTGGCTGCTGTGCATATGGCGTTGTCCTTGGTGCCGCCCTCGTATGTCCCGAGTCCGAGCTCCGCATTATCGGATGCCAAAGCAAGCAGGCGTCCCATCAGCACATTAGCATTGGCCCCGCCTTTGTCGATCTCCATTCCCGAATGCCCTCCGGCAAGTCCGGTTATGGATATCTCATATATGTTGCCTTCGGTCTTGGTGTTCTTGCATTTATTGGAAAGCTCACACCTGCATCCGCCTGCACAGCCGATGACGATATGATTTTCTTCCTCGGTGTCAATATTTATGAAACGCTTTCCCTTGAGCCTTGAGCCGTCATATCCGATGGCACCTCCGAGTCCTACCTCTTCATCCGCGGTGAACACCGCTTCTATCATCGGATGAGATATGTCATCACTGTCAAGCACCGCCAGTATCATCGCAATGCCTATGCCGTCATCAGCGCCAAGCGAGGTTCCTCGGGCCATTACGAACCCATCCTCGGCATATGCATCGACACCGTCCTTTGCCGGATCGAGCTTGGCATCCTTGTCGGCGACACATACCATGTCCATGTGAGCCTGAAGGATGACAGTCTCCTTATCCTCCATCCCTGATGTGGCGGGCTTTAATATCGTCACGTTGTTAAGATCATCCTGGTAAGCAAGCAGTCCGCGCTTTCCGGCAAACTCAACGAGATAATCGCTTACCGCCTTTTCATTTCCCGATCCGCGCGGTATCTTCGTAAGCTCATTGAAAAATCCAAACACTTTTTTCGGTTTAAGTTCAGCAAGTTCCATGTCAGTCTCCTGTTGTGTTCATTTTTTGGCCCACCGACTTAAGTCTCCCCGGGCGATTCATTTTTTTGCCCACTGACTCCGTCCCCCTGGGCCATTTACCATGTTCCTGCGGTATGTCTTATATATTATACTACTCTCTCCGCCACCAGCGTAAGCCTTTTGCAATTATTATCTCCGCCCCTTCACCCAAAGTGCCGGCAGGGTGCGTTCGTTCTCGAACGGAACGATGATGTTGCTGCCCTCGGCAAGGCGCAGGAACACGCCCGCGAACCTGCCCCTGTAGGTGTAAAGGCCGGGCATATTTCCGTACATGCGGGACTTTCCGTCTTCCCAGTCAAGCTCGAAGTTCTCGCTCTGATACGGCCAGCAGAACTCCTGGCAGATATATCCCGTGCCGTAAAGCTCTTTGGCCGTCTTCTCCCAGTCGGCCTGCGAATATTCATGGCCGGCGGCATAAATGCCCTTGGAGGCGTACGAGTCCATCGGCTTTAAGATGTATCTGTCCTTATTTGCCAGCACCTCTTCAAGGCTTATGTGCCCTTCGGAAAATTCTGCCGTAAACGGAACATGCTTTTCTACAAATTCCCTTTCCTCATCTGTCAGTATCTTCTTCGTCCTGTCAAGGTGGAGTATGTAGAAAAGCCACTTAGTGTGTACGATCTCGGTGTCAAATGCACCGGCAATAAATACCGCGTCATCCTTTACGGCATCCACCAATGTTCTCGACCTGTCAAGGAATTTGATGACATCTGTCGTGACCGCCCTTCTGTATATCGCATCGACCTTAAGGCCCGAAGGTGCATATAGCGCGCCGTCAGTGTACAAAAGGTCCTCCACGTCTACGATCTCGCAGCTGACGCCCGCTTTGCCAAAGTGCCTTGCAAATTCCTCGAAGTCCGGAACAGTGCCGTCCTCGAGATAGTCAGTGATGACAACATGGGGATTTTCGACATGTTTCGGATATGTCCTGTACAGTTCAAGGAACTCCTTTACCCACGTGTCAAAAAGCTCAAAACTCTCTATGTCATATTTCCGCAATGCCGCAGTATGTGCGGGATTTTCGGCGAGAAGCCTTGAAAATTCAAGGTCCCGCATCATTGCCGCGCAGCCGTCGGTATTCAGCTCGCAGAACTTGAAGTCCCCTGTCTCCTCGTTGTAGAAGATGTCAAACCTGGCGATCGGAAGGCATCCTTCATACGGTGCCGGGAGCATTATGAGTTCAAGAAGCTCTTCTGGAAAATCATACAGTGCCCGGAAATCCTCATGGGCCTTGAATTCCCTTATGACCTTGCTGCAGATGCTGTGCGTTAGCGCACAGATCCTCTTAAAGTCCTCCACCGTCTGCCCGTCGTAGATCTTCGGGATGTAGAGGCCCTTCCTGTCCTTGTCATCCCAGTAGAGCGAAGAATACTTCGCCGCCTTCCTCATGCGCGCGGCGCCCTGACTGCTGGCCTCCGGATGTTCCTTTATATGATTTTTGTAAAATTCGTTTACCTCTGCATAAAGCCTCATAGATAACACCTGTTTTCTAATCCCGGACTGCCCTGTCAGACGGACAATGCAATTCCGGGGATGTTTGCAATCCCGCCGTATTCAATGACTTTTCCGAAGGGTTCAAGAAAAGCCTTTTCTTCCTCATCAAGGTTACGCTCTGCTATGCCTATGATGGTCCGGCAGAACTCATCCGCGCGCCCCATATAGGTGCCGGCCATAAAGCCGTTCTCCATGATGGCATCACCGGTCGCTATCATCATCACAGCATCAAGGTTCACTCTAGCGATTATCTCTTTGGCAAAGCCGGTGCCCTCGTCACTGTACGCTAGTCCCTTTATGAGCGCGGTATATGCTGCCGCATACTCTATCGGGACCGAATCGGCGAACCTTATCTCAATGAATTTTTTGAGGCGGACAGGCGGAAATGCGAGCGACAGGACATGCTCTATGTCATCAGTGTTCATTTCCCTGCAGGCATATAGCTCCGCCACCGTCTTATCCCCTGTCGGAACTATCCTGCCATCCTCCTTAATGAAGATCGGCGGCATATTGCCGATGTATTCCGCATAGGTTTCAAAACCAATCGTATCCGAAAACAACCCGGGCGGAATGCCGCAGCGCCTTCCGTCAACGCGCCTCCATATGTCTGTACGCTTCAGGAAAGTGCTGACTTTCCGGCCCTGGAACATGGCTGCATTATCACACAGGAGCCTCAGTGCTGGGCTGTAGAAATACATTGCGCGGATCTTGCGGACAAAATCCTCTTCCGAAGTGTAATCGACCGAAACCTGAAGCGACGCGCTTCCGCGCATCATCTCCATCCCGCCGGTGCCCGTGCCCCTGAAATATTCATCCATCAGGCGGTACCTCGCTTTGGGCAGGAGCTCTACAGATCCCACATCCGTTTTAGGGATGCACCCGCTGCTTACAAGCCGGATGCCGTGATCATCAAGAATCGGCGATACGGCCTTGCGAAAATCATCATATATCCTGACCACATCGCTGACGTGCCGCTGAGGTGCAATGCTTATCTCAATCTGCGCTCCCGGCTCGAGCGTGATGGTAAAATCAGGAACCATAAAGCCGAACAGGTCATCCTCATAAAGTGGCTCGGCGCCGGGAAAAATACCGATCATTCCCTCGACCAGAGCCCGTACCCCGTCAGTTCCGCTATACTGCACAGATTCCCCTGTTTCAGAATATACGGGAAAATGTTCAAGCTCCACGCCAAGGCGCAGGTCGTCAGATTGTCTTATCCCTGCCCTGAAGTATCCGGCAAGTGCTTCCCTGTATCCGTTCATAAAACCTCTTTCGGAGCGTAGACCAATACAGATAGAATTTTACCATATCATCCGGCCGTTTTCTATCAGAACAGGGCGGGCAGGAAAGAAAAGAGCCCTCCGGACCTCAACTCGCCGGAAAGCTCTTGTTTATATTCTGCCGTATATATGAAAATGGACCGCTGACTTAAGTCCCCCTGGGCCATTTTATGGTTCGAATTTGTAGCCCATGCCCCAGATCGTCTTGATGTAGTCGCCCTTTTCGCCCATTTTGGCGCGGAGCTTTTTGACGTGGGTGTCTATCGTGCGGGCGTCGCCGAAATAATCATAGTTCCATACGTGGTTCAGGATCTTCTCGCGTGAGAGTGCGAGCCCCTGATTTTCCATGAAGTAGGCGAGAAGCTCAAATTCCTTGAATGATAGTTCTATGCCCTTTCCGTCTATCGTGACGGTGTGGCCTGCCTTATCGAGGACTATGCCGCCCGTCTCAAGCTTTGCCTCTTCGGTGATAAGGTTGCTTCGGCGGAGAAGTGCTTCAACCCTTGCCACGAGGATCTTCGGTGAGAACGGCTTTGAAATGTATTCGTCGGCGCCCAGGTCGAAGCCGTTCAGCTCATCACGCTCGTCCCCCTTGGCGGTCAGCATGATCACGGGAACCTGCGAATATTCACGGATCTCCTTTAAGACTTCCCAACCGTCCATCTTCGGCATCATGACATCGAGTATCACAAGGTCGATGTCCTTCTGCTCAAAAAAAATGTCAAGTGCCTCCTGTCCATCCGCTGCTTCAACGACCTGATAATCCTTCCTGACGAGAAAATCACTCACGAGCTTTCTCATCCTGCTCTCATCATCCGCTACGAGTATCCTTATATTATCCATACCGCCAACTCCTGCACAAACCGATATAACGTTCCGCTGACTGTCATCATATCATCCGGGTGTGTCCATTTTGTGAATCATTCAATGCCGAGCTCAAGTTCCTTCTGCTTGATCGCATTTTCACGCTCATTAAGGTCCTGCTCCCATTCGCTGTACTGGTTCAGGATCGCAGTGCGGTAATTGATCATGTTGGGATTTTCGGCCTGAAGGGTGATGATGAACATCGCGATCACCATTATGATCAATATGATGTTGATTATCAGCGAGACCTTATACTCAGTGCGGAACGTCTTGCGCAGGGTGCGCGCCTCGCGCTGCTTATTGAGCCTGTCTTCACGCTCTTCACTCCTGATGTTGAGAGCCCTTGTATAGGAAACGGGAACAGGTATTTCCCTGACCGCATCATCGGGTATGTCCCTGCTCTTATACAGATAGTTCTGAAGGGTGCGCAGATATTCATAGCCCACCGGAGTCACGAATATCCCTCCCGTGATGAGCTTGTCATATACGGACAGGACACCTTTGGGATTATCCATGTTCATCCTGCCTGCTATATATTTGATCTTCTCTATTTCCGATGATGCAAGTGCCACATCCGCATCATCAGAAAAAGCAAAACCGTCAATAACCGATCTGTCCGCCACTTCCTATCCTCCACAATTCCATTATGATACATACCGCAGGGCCCTTATCAAGCAAGAAAAGCGGTAGGTACTACCGCTTTTCCGGATAAAGCTATGTCAGACGTCATTACAGCCTGAACTGTCCGACACTCTTTTCTATCATGTCGGCGATCTCTTTAAGAGTAACGGTCTCATCCTTGATATGGTCAAGCACGTTTGCAAACTCATGCGCACTTGCGCTCGTCTCCTGCGTGCTCGCAGCATTTTCTTCGGCAATAGCGGTAAGGTTCTGTACGATGTCGACAACAGAAACCCTTGCTTCGTCGAGGCTCGATGTCTTCTCCGAGATCTTTCCCATTCCGGATGTCGTCTGGTCTATGCCGCTCCTGACATCCTCGAACGCTTCCTGTGTCCTGCGGACATCCTCGCTCTGCTCTTCCATGATCTGGCGGACCTCGTCCATCGTCCTGACGCTGTTCTCGGAATCAGCAAGAAGCTCATTGATGATGGAAGCGATACGGCTCGCGCTCTCATTGGACTGCTCCGCAAGCTTCTGTATCTGGTTCGCTACTACCGCAAAACCGCGGCCCTGCTCTCCTGCTCTTGCAGCCTCAATCGAAGCATTCAATGAAAGCAGGTTGGTCTCTTCCGCGATATCCGTTATAAGTGCCGTTGCCTCACGTATGCGTGCAACGGATTCATTTGTCGTGTTCGTCTGCTCATGGATCAGGTCAATGGCATCCGATGCCCTTCTGTTGATCTTATCGAGCTTATCGAGAGTCTCAATGGCCTTTGATCCGGCCTCACGCATGGATTCAGCGATATCTATGAGGTTCTTCAGCTGAGATGAAGTATCCTCCACCATGTTGCCCATGAGGATGACGTTCTCGGTAGCGGACTGTGTCTCGTCGGCCTGTGAGGACGCACCGTCGGATATCTCATTGATAGCTTCGTTCACATGTCCTATCGTGTCCGAAGCCTCGCGTGATGCCGTATCAAGCTTTCCGGAGGAAGTATACAGTTCCGAAGAATGGTCCTTTAATTCCGAAATTATCTCCACAAGACTCGACCGCAGGTTCTCTATGCATTTGCTCATTGACCCGAGCTCATCTTTGCGCCTTAAGAGTTCATCGGGAACGGGTTCCGAAAGATCTCCCTGTGAAACCTTATCGAGAACATCAACGCCGTGGTTGATGACTTTGACTATCGCGAGTGCGACCGCAACAGCAAGGATCGCTGCTATGATGACCGCAAGTATCGTGGCAACGAGGATGCTGTTTGTGACCATGTTGATCTCTTTTTCAACATCGGCCTGCGGGCGTCCACAGAATACCATGCCGATGACTTCCTTCGTTCCTGCCTGGTAGAGAGGAATATAGTATGTATAATACTTGCTGCCCACGATGTCGACATTTGATGCCGAATATTCCTTGCCGCCCTTTAAGACGGTCTCAATGACTTTTTCCCCGGCCTGTGTGTACAGGACTCTTTCGCTCGTTCCGGGCTTCGTGACCGATGTCGCATAGCGCGTGTCACCGAAAAATACCGTCGTAACGGTTCCGGTCCCGGCCTTAACCTCATCGACTATGTTCGTGTCTTCCGTGACATTGAACGACCCCTTCATAAGATTGTCGCCGTCAAGCACGAACGGATCCCCATTGATCTCCTCGAGTGACGTGCGTACCGCAAGCACCGATGAATGGAGGCCGTTGAACACCTCTGTTTCCATGCTCGATGTTACCTTTATCTTCGAAAAGATGAAGATGAACACACCGAAAGCAATCACAGGAACAACTGCAACCGCAATGATCTTGGAACGTAATTTCATGATCTTTCCTATCCCCTCTTATATTTAATCATCGTGCGGACATCGCACATTTATGCACACTATTATACATTATCGGCACTGATATATGCAAGATGCAGGCAGGCGGCATCTAATCGGAGGTATGCCGGACTCCGACCACGACGAACCTTCCGTTCTTTACCTGATAGCTGCATGTCGACAGGGTGACGAACTCATCGCCCCAGGCGGCATCGACCCCCGTGTCATAAAGCGCCCTTTCCTTGACGTTCCTTGCAAAATATTCAAAATCATCCCTGTCGGCAAGGTCGGTATAGTAATAATACCTGAACCTTCCCCTGTCGTCGTCCTTCTCGGCCCGGAATATGTCCTCATAGCCGAAATCCCTGTGAAGGTCAAGGTCCGCGACCGTAAACTGCGAAGGGTCTATGACCGGAGGAGGCTCCTCACCCGCTTCTGCCGCTGCCTCAGCTTCCTCCTGCTTTTTGGCCACACTCCGCTCCTCTATCCTTTTGTCTGCAGCCGCCCTGTCATCTTCGGTCTCAAGCTCCTCCTCGTCTATCTGCGAATAGAATGCGGCGTAAAGCTCATATTCCCTGTCTTCATAAAGGGTATCGAACCTTATCACCGGATGGCTCAGGCCATAGGAGGCATCGGCAAAAGCCGTAAGCGAGCCGAACCCGCTGCCGTCACTCATGTTGTGTCCGTAGATAAGCGTATTGTTGAAGCCTTCCTGCCAGTTTATCGCTATGAAGAACGTCCCCCGCTCTGACGGCGTCCCGTCAAGGGAACGGTGCAGGAAATAATTCTGGCTCCCCGGAGTATATACGACCGGATCGTTTATGCGCGTGCCGTCTATTTCAAGCCATCCGGCAAGGTACGGATTGACTGCAAGAAGATCGTTGTATTTTTCAAGCGGAGGAGGCGGCGGAAGAACGTCGATGGGGCCGCTCTCCAAAACTCCAGCCGTATCAGCCGGCACTTCTTCATCCGAAGTGTCTTTATGTTCCGAAGGACCGGTTATATCTTCATGACTTTCACCCGATATATCATCATCCGCACCAGGAAAAGACTCCCCGGCCTCCATATCCTCCATGGGCGCAGACAGGTCAGAGCCGGCTTCATCAAAAGCCGGCTCTTCATTTTTCATTGCCTCCTGACGGTTCTTCGTCACTATCACCGCAGCAGCGATGGGAAGTGCCGTTATCACTATCAGGATCACTGTAAATACGAGTGCAAATCTCTGTTTCATTCACCCCTCCGGGTAGTATTTCAGCTGTCGCTTCCGATAAGGGACTCACCAACAACCCTTATGAGGGCAAACAGCACGCCCGATACCGCCCAGATGATCCATGTCCTGTCCCATCTGCCGGTAAGGAAGCTTACCGCCAAGAATATGACTACAACGGCCAGCCAGTAGATCCTTGTCAGGCCCTCGAGCTTCCTGTTCTTTCTCTTTACCTCGGGCGAATAGTCATCGACCTGAAGCAGCGCCTTGTATGAGCTTATCACAGCGCACACCGAAACGAAAAGGTATACGGCGACCCCGACCATGATAAGAAGAAGGCATACCATTGAGGATATCACCGCGGGCGAATCACACAGTACTGCGGATATCACAAGCGGAACGGCCCCGAGCACGCACAGCAGCACACCTGTCGTAAGGGCCCTGGTGTTGCGCTGCTCATTTTCCGCAAGCTTTTCCTTTGCCATCCCGTCAACACCATATTCACTGTCAAAGCTCTCCCTGTCGAGAAAATCATATTTCGAAAGTTTCATCCCGCAGGTCACGAACAGGAATACCGCGATCCCTATCTGTGCAAAAAGGAATATGAGCCCTATTGCCGCAGCAGCGGTCTCGGTTATACCTATAACGCCTGAATTCTGAAGTCCCGCGAGAAAAACGAGGACGACAGGACAGGTGATGCACAGCATCACTCCAAGAGCTATCTTTGGAAGATAAGCCTTCCTCGCTGCTATATAATCTGAGGCCTCCTCCATCGTAAGCCTGCGGAGAGGTGTGCCTTCAGATGAGACTGCCGCATGGACCGGCCTCTCTTCAGGTTCTATCTCATCTTTTAACAGATAATCCGTGCTGACCGAAAATATCTCGGCCATCTTTATTATCTTCTGAAGATCCGGCACGCTCTGTGCACCTTCCCATTTGGAAACCGACTGCCTGGAAACATCCAGCATGTCCGCCAGCTCCTCCTGTGACCATCCGTTCTTTTTTCTCTCGTTGATTATCTTGTCTGCTAAAATCATTTTTGATCCTTTCCGAAGCAGGTATCCCAAGCTTCTTCAAACATTTTTCGGTTACTTGTTCGAACAGCTGTAGGATACCTCTCCGGGCGGTTGCATTCCATAAAGCCGCCTGTCCAATCTGTCAACCGGCGGTTGCATAATGCGGATTTTGGGGCAACCGGACTGTATTTTCACATATTTACGGCCGGGATGCATCCACTACCGTGACAGTGACTGTGACCTTCTTGTTCGATCCGTCACAGGTATATCCTGTTATCTTGACCTTGCCGGGTTTTAATGCCTTGACCGCAAGCGACTGGCCCGCACCGGTCTCGGTATTGTTCGCGACCTGTATGTCAAAACTGTTGACGTCGAGAACGACTTCACGGTCATTTGCACCTTCGGTATCATCTACCAGGAGTCCTTCAAGCATCGGCACCTCGCACATGAGAGATACCGTGTGATGGCTGTACGGCTGGTAGTCCATGGCCCGGCGCAGCGACCAGTATTCCGTTTCGGTAGAGACATCATCAACCGTCTCGTCGACCATGACCTCAAGTTCAAGGTCGTCACCCTTTACGCAGTAGCTCGTAAAATCATCATCCGGAAGGGTCTTCCCCTTCTCTGCGGCCTTTTTCTTTGCCTTGTCCTCGTTGTAGTATTTCTCCATCATCTGCTGTTCAGGAGTTTTGAGGACTGTCTTGCCGTCGGAGCTCATGATGTTCCCGACAGGCTCACGTGTCTTGACATTAATGGCGCTGTTCGTTGCAGAATCCCATTCTATCTCCGGGTTATAGTCATTTTCCTGGTCAACATAGAAGCTCACGGGAAAATCAGGTGTGGGCGCCAGAGCCTTTCCTTCACTGTTTCCCTTGTCCGCGCCTTCCACGAGGGCACCCGACGACACAAGTATTATGTCGACGTAAGGCGTATCTGTATGCTTTCCGTCCTTATCCTTGAGCGACAGTGCGTTGTCACGAAGCGAAAAGCATCCTGCCTGTCCGCCGGACTGGTCTGCGAACTTCACGGACAGCTTTCCGTTCTCATCTTCAGCAACTTCCTCTCCGAGTGCGACGAGCAGTGCCTTGTTGTTCGTCTGCTGATAGTGGAGGTAGTATTCGGGTGCGGGATCCTCAGGATGCTCCTCTTTTGCCGTCCTGATGTCATCAAGAGCCTCCTCGATGAGCTGGGATACATCAACACGGATTATGACAAAAGTCCCGTCATATCCCGAGATCTTGGTATGTGTTCCGGTACCGTTCGCATCAGGCTCCTCCATGAGCTGGTAGCGGAAATATGAATAGGGGGCATATATCGGATCGTCATTGATCCTGTCGAAACGGATGGTATGGCTCGTGTTCACACGCTTCTCAAAAGGCACCGCCGCACCTTGGATTATCGCGGGTGATTCCGTTGTCGGCATGCTCTCAAGATTCTGCTTGGCAATGCTCGGGATACCGAGAGTCGCGCTGTCCTTCTTGGCTCCCCTGACAGCCTTTGCCTCATAGACGCACGCGAGTGCATCCCCGGGTGCATCCATCAGCTTTGCATTCGCCGTATATGTGTAGCTGTACGGCGGATCCCATTCGGGTGAAGGTCCTTCTGCCAAAGCAGTCTGCGGCATTCCCGTCGCGAAAAGAACCAATGCTGATATTACAGCGATTATCCTTTGTCCGATCCTGTGTGTCTTTTGCATATCTGACCTCTTATACAGGTGTGCATACACGTTTTACGGAATAAAAACGTAAAGTATTGCATTCATTATACATTTATCGTCACTTTCCCGCAATAAAATGACAACAATAAATGCAAAAAGTGCAGATGCTGTCTGCATCTGCACTTCTTATCATATCAGAGCATGCCGCCCTTACTGATCATATGGGACCAAGGGGGCTCGAACCCATGACCTTTCGCACGTCAAGCGAATGCTCTCCCAGCTGAGCTATGATCCCTTACAGGGAATATCATAACATCTTTATCGCCGGGTGTAAAATCATTTTTGCATGTTATGTGCGATCATAAATATATGCACACTGCTCCGCCGCCGTCAGGCTCGCTTTCTCCGCCTTCGGATGAAGGCTCAGCCTCGGGTGCCGGCTCAGACTCAGGCTCCGGCTCTTCGGGAGCGGGCTCGGGTGCCGGCTCAGGCTCAGGTGAAGGTTCCGGTGCCGGTTCAGGCGCAGGCTCGGGTGCCGGCTCAGGCGCAGGCTCGGGTGCCGGCTCAGGCGCAGGTGCAGGTTCCGGTGAAGGCTCCGGATCCGGTGCGGTAACTGCACCCGGATCTTCCGGCTCAACGGTACCCGGAGCGGGATCCGGTGTCGGTGACGGTGCGGGCGCGGGATCCGGCGCAGGCGCAGGTGCAGGAGCTCCCATCGGTGCTCCGCAAATATCGCACTTGCCGTCACCCTTCTTGTCCACATGCTTGACCGCTGTCCTGTGGTCGCACTTGGTGCATTCTATAGTATGCTGTGTGTCGTCTTTGCCCCACTTCCTGGCAATGACCTTGTATGTATGGCCTTCTTCCTCCTCTTTGCCGCACTCCTTGCAGGTCTTGAGGTGCTTCATGTCCGTAAGGCTCTCGTATTTCCATTTATGTCCGTCCTCATCACAGTCATGATGGTGATGATGATGGCAGCAGTAATATACCGGAGCGGGCGGTGCCGGCTTCGGAGGAACATATACGGGACCCGTTACCGACCTTCCCGAAAATACCGCATAATTCCCCATGATCTTGTTAGGGGCGAGCGTTCCGTTTCCAACCTCGGCAACGGCGGGATTCCATGCGATCACCTTTGCGGGATCCGTTGCGGTTCCGCACGATCTTCCCTCATAGATTCCGAAATTGATGTAATGATACATATACAGTGGCAGGTTGACTCCATAGAGCTTGACCAGATCCTGGTTCTGTGCAATGTAATTGTTCACATTGAAGTAAGGATATGTCGCACTGAGTCCGTTCCTGACATAATCCTGCCTGTTATATGACATATACAGGAAAAGCTTCTCAACGGGAGTCGGCAGCGGAGTGGCATATATCCTCTCACCGTTCCTGACTCCGGAGCTCATGTAGTGGTTGTACATTCCCGTTATGTCTCCGCCGTACTTGGCTGCGATGCCCGGATTGAGCAGAGCATACTGGGATGCCGCAAACACAGGCGAAACAGCAAGCGTGTTGTCATATGCCATTACGGGAACTGTCGGCAATATCATCGATACGGCCACAAGAAAAGTAATGACAAGCACTTTTGCCTTCTTCATATGATTCCTATCCTCCTTGAGTTGTTATAACAAAGACCACGTGAAATGATCCGTGGCGATACCGTCTATAAAAAAATATAAAACATATGATATTTAATGTCAATCAACAGATATGACCGGCAGTCGCAGAACCCTGCTTATTTGGATGCCGATCCAAGATATGCGGCACGGACTTTCTCGTCTTCGAGAAGCTCAGCTCCGGTCCCTTCCATCGCGATCTTGCCGTTCTCTATGACGTAAGCCCTGTGCGCAACGTGAAGGGCCATGTTGGCATTCTGTTCGATGAGCAGGACCGTTGTCCCGGCATCATTGATCCTGCGGATAATGTTGAAGATCTCCTGCACTACTATGGGTGCGAGGCCGAGGGACGGCTCATCCATCATAAGGAGCTTCGGGCGTCCCATGAGCGCACGTCCTACCGCGAGCATCTGCTGTTCTCCTCCGGAAAGCGTTCCGCCTTCCTGCCATGAACGCTCCTTGAGCCTCGGAAAATATCCGTATACCGCCTCTATATCCGCTTCAAGATCATCTTTGCGAAGATATGCACCGACCCGGAGGTTTTCTAAAACGGTAAGGTTCGGGAATATCCTCCTGCCCTCCGGAACCATCATGAGGCCCTTTGACACTATGCTTGTCGGATCCTTCGCCGTAATGTCCGCACCTTCGAAAATTACTTTACCGCCGGCGGGCTTTACAAGGCCGGATATCGTACGCAGAGTAGAGCTCTTGCCGGCACCGTTCGCGCCGATCAGCGTGACGATCTCTCCGGCGTTTACATCAAAAGAAATGCCGCGGACGGCCTCTATCCCTCCGTAGCTTACTTTCAGATCTTCAATCTGCAATACCTTTTCGCTCATGCACTTCACCTTTTATGACAAGCATTGTCTGCCCGGTCAGTCGCTCACTCCCAGGTATGCCTCTATGACACGCCTGTTGTTCTGAACCTCTTCGGGAATACCTCTTGCTATCTCGCTCCCGAAATCTATGACATATATATAATCCGAAACGTTCATGACAAGATCCATATGATGCTCGATGAGGAACACCGTAAGATCGTATTTTTCACGAATCTGCCTGACAAAATCAGCAAGCTCCGCCGTCTCCTGCGGGTTCATGCCTGCCGCAGGCTCATCGAGCAGCAGAAGCTTCGGGGACGTTGCAAGCGCACGCGCTATCTCAAGACGTCTCTGCAGACCGTAGGGAAGACTTACCGCAAGCTCATCCTTATAGGCATCGAGTCCCTGCTCAACGAGAAGGTCCATCGTCTCATCGCGCATCCTCTTCTCTTCCGCAAGGTTGCCGCGGAACGTGGCGGAAAATACGTTCTGTTTTGCCCTCTGATGCTTTGCGACAAGGACATTCTCAAATACCGTCATGCTCTTCCACAGACGGATGTTCTGGAAAGTCCTGGCTATGCCGAGTCCGGTGATCTCATCGGGTGCGGGTGCGAGTACGGGATCGTTCGCGAATTTGCCGGCATTCTCTCCCTTGTATGTCTTTAAGGCCTTGCCTGTCGGATGGTTCCTGACCATAGGCCTGCCCATGAACTCTATGAGGCCGTTCGTCGGCTGGTAGACACCGGTGATGCAGTTGAACGCCGTAGTCTTTCCTGCACCGTTCGGTCCGATGAGGGCTATGATCTTATGTTCCGGAACATCTATGCTGAGGTCATTGACCGAGACAACGCCCCCGAACTGCATCGTTACATTTTCAAGATGTAGAGCGTTTCCCATGACCTACTGTTTCCTTTCCTTTTTCGGGGAGAACTTCCTGATGAGCGCCCCGAGGCTGATCTCACGGTTGCCCATTATGCCCTGTGAGAAGAAAAGCACTATGACCATTATGACGACCGAGAACACGACCATTCTGAATCCGTTCCGAAGGAGCGGAACCTTTATGTTTCCTATGTACTGTTCGCTGTCAAGGAAGCGGAGCCACCACTCGGAGCACGCAACATACAGGAAAGTCGCGAGAACGCTTCCGCTGACTGAGCCTATGCCGCCTATGACGACAATGAGAAGTATCTCGTATGTCATGACGGATGTGAATGCCTTCGCCTGAGCGTTGGCCACATACATTGCAAACAGTGCGCCGCCGACACCGGCAAAAAAGCTCGATATCACAAATGACAGCATCTTATGTTTGAACAGGCTGATACCCATTGCCTCTGCGGCAACCTCGTCATCCCTTATCGACTTGAACGCACGTCCGTATGAAGAATTGATAAGGAGCACTATGACGACTATGCACAGTGACGATATCAGAAACGGCACGAACGTTGACAGCCTGAGGATGACTGCACCTGATGAATCCGTGATGTTAAAGTTCGTAAATGTAGGGAATCCCTTGATCATGTTGGCCCCGTTAGTGACTTTTCCGAGCTTCTGCCACTGGAATATCGCACGGAGTATCTCGGCAAATCCAAGTGTAGCTATCGCAAGATAGTCGCTCTTAAGCCTGAGCACCGGAAAGCCTATGAGATACGCGAAAAATCCCGCGACACAGCCGGCAAGTATGAGAGCCAGAAGGCACGCAAGTATCATGGCTATGGCACCGCCTGCGCCATGGTTTCCGAATATGCCTTCAAACATGTCGACAAGTGAAAAATCAAATGCGCAGCCTTCGAACAGATAATATACCTGTTCCTTCTGCGCCGTAGGTACGGTAAGTATCGCATATGTGTATGCCCCGAGGAGCATAAAGCCCGCCTGTCCGAGTGAGAACAGGCCCGTAAATCCGTTCAGAAGGTTCATTGACACGGCCACGAGAGAATAAACCGCCGCCTTTTTGAGCACCGTGAACAGGGGGCTCGTCGGAGTCAGGACCTGCGGCAGACCCGGTATGAAATTTCCGAGATTTTCAAGCAGTATCACAAACAGCAGTAAAACCGTTATCCCTATGAGAGCTGTATATGATCTTTTTTTCTGTACCATGCCTTACACCTTATCTGTAGCCGCTTCACCAAACAGTCCCTGAGGCTTGAATATAAGAATTATTATCAGGAGCGCAAAGGTAAATGCATCCGAGAACACGGACACATCCCATGATGAAGGAAGCCCTTTGATTATTGTCTCACATATGCCTATGAGAAATGCACCGATAACCGCGCCCGGAATGGATCCGATTCCGCCGAATACCGCCGCCACGAAAGCTTTGAGTCCGGGCATTGCACCCGCGGTAGGGGTAATGGCCGGATAATTTGTGAAGAAAAGTACGGATCCGACAGCCGCAAGCGCGGATCCTATTATGAATGTGACCGAAATAACGCTGTTTATCTTAATGCCCATGAGACGGCTCGTCTCAAAATCCTTTGAAACCGCACGCATGGCCATGCCGACCTTGGTACGTCCTATGAGCAGTGAAAGTGCGAACACGAGTATGAGCACCAGGAACGGGGTGATGATGACGACCCATTTGGTCTGTGTCCCGGCAACATTGACCGTATCCGACAGAAAAGGGATCACGGGATATGTCATCGGCTGTCCTCCGGTAACGTATGTGGCAGTATTCTGCAGCAGATAGCTGACTCCTATCGCGGAGATCATGACGGACATACGCGGTGCGCCGCGGAGCGGCTTGTATGCGGCACGCTCGATCGTAAAGCCCAGTACCACCGTCAGGAAGATGACGAGCGGAACGGACGCGGTCACGGGCAGCGTCGCCGTAAAGTAGATGCCCATAAGTCCCGCCACCATGAAAACATCGCCATGCGCAAAGTTTATAAGGCGAAGTATGCCGTATACCAGTGTATATCCTATCGCTATAAGTGCATATTGCCCACCCACGGATATACCGGAGAGCAATACCGAAATGACATATTCCATAAGTCGATCCTTTGATTATACTTAATTATTTGCCTGAACCGGTCTGAACCTTTTCAAGTGCCCATGTTCCGGAAGCGGTATCAGCCGTCTTGATGTAAGCCGTATCTCTTACTGCATCACCGATCTCGTCAAATGCGATGGAGCCTGATACGCCGTCCCACTTGACACCGGGGATCGCAGCCTTAATGGCAGCCTTGTCGGGTGATCCTGCGGCCTTTATAGCCTCAAGAGCAACATAGTATGCATCGTAACCCATCGCGGTAACTGCTGCGATCGTATCGTTTCCGCCGTTTGCAGTCATTGCAGCCGAATTGCTGTTGATGTAATCCTTGATGCCCTTATCGAACTTCTCGGAACCGCCCTCCTGGTAGAAGGTGGAAACAAAGAGCTGAAGGTTCGTGCCCTGCGTTGCCTCAAGGACCATGTTGTCATCAAGTGTGTCGGAGCCGAGGAACGGGATGCCGATATCAAGTGAAGCCGCCTGCTCCATGATCTGCTTTGCATAAGCGATCGAAACAGGTGTGAATATTACGTCCGCGCCCTCACTCTTCGCCTTGTTGAGGTATGAAGTGAAGTCGGAGTTGTTTGTCGGGAAGGAGTCTGTTATGACTTCGCCGCCTGCCGCTTCAAACACCTGCTTGAAGAATACGCACAGGCCCTGGTCATACTCGTTTCCGTTCTCACCGAGGCAGTAAGCTTTCTTTGCTGAGAACTTATCGATCGCGAAATTCGCAAGTACATCTGCCTGGAAATTGTCAAGGAAGCATATCCTGAAATAGTAATCGTTTCCGGCCGTAACATTGGGGTTGGTGCAGGTAACACCGATAGCTGCAAGTCCGGCCTCTTCAAACTTGGGGCCTCCTGCCATTGAAACGCCCGAACCGTATGATCCGAGTACGAGTGCAACGTCTTTTCCGACAAGCTCTGATGCTGCCGAAGGAGCCTTGTCAGCAGATGAACCGTTATCTGCCATTACAAGCTCAACATTGTAAGTCTTGCCGCCGACTTCGACGGTGGGAGTCTCGGAATTGGCATACTGCATGCCGAGGATTTCTTTCTTTCCGCCGGATGCGGAGTCACCCGTAGAGGGCTCGAAAACACCGATCCTGATAGTATCCGACGATGAGCCGGAAGCCGCAGCGCCGCCCGCAGGTGCAGCTGCACATGCTGTAAGAACCGTCATGGCACCGGCCATGAGTAAAGCAATGATCTTTTTCATGATTATCCTCCTTTATATTCAAGGCCTTCCGTTTAAAGCTAAATACCTAAAAATTCTATTAGTTTTTGATAAAAAAGTCAACAGCTGCCCGTAGAGCCGAATCAGTTTCTCCGGGCAGCTGTCGTTTATGGATATTCCGGTCGCCAAAACCGGTCATCAGCCGGGCTGTTTTCCTATGTATGCAAGTATTCCGCCGTCAACGTAAAGAACATGGCCGTTTACGAAGTCGGATGCAGCCGATGCAAGGAATACGGCAGGGCCCATCAGGTCATCCGTGCTTCCCCACCTCTCTGCGGGTGTCTTGCTGATGATGAAGGAGTCAAAGGGATGGCGGCTTCCGTCAGGCTGCTTTTCACGAAGAGGCGCGGTCTGCGGCGTTGCGATATACCCGGGGCCGATTCCGTTACACTGGATATTGTACTTGCCGTATTCGCTGGCGATGTTCCTGGTCAGCATCTTAAGGCCTCCCTTTGCCGCCGCATATGCGGATACGGTCTCACGTCCGAGTTCCGACATCATTGAGCAGATATTGATTATCTTGCCGCCGCCCATCTCTATCATCGAAGGTATGACCGCCTTTGACACGATGAACGGTGCATTAAGGTCGACGTCTATGACCTGCCTGAACTGCTCTGCGCTCATCTCGCACATGGGAATGCGCTTTATGATGCCCGCATTGTTTACCAGGATGTTTATCTTTCCGACCTCTTCCGCTATCTGCTTTGTAAGAGCCGCAACGGCAGCCTCGTCCGTTACGTCGCACACATATCCGTGGGCGCTGATGCCCTTTTCCTTATATGATGCAAGACCCTTGTCGACAAGCTCCTGATTGATATCATTGAATACTATGGTCGCACCGGCTTCGGCATAAGCGCAAGCTATCGCAAAACCTATCCCGTATGATGCGCCTGTTATCCACGCAACCTTTCCTTCCAGTGAAAAACTGTTGAGTATGCCCATGTTAATTTCCTCCTTGTGTATTTGTACGCCTTTCTCCTCCGTACGCCTCTATGTCCTGCCCGCAGCGAAATAGCGTTTTCAGATGTCAGCGAAGCATGTCGGTAGTTACGTTATCCATATCGGAGAATACCTGGTTTTCCCCGGCCATTCCCCAGATGAACGTATAGTTGGAAGATCCGCAGCCGCAGTGTATCGACCAGCTCGGTGAGATGACCGCCTGCTCGTTGCGCATGACGATATGCCTCGTCTCATCAGGCTCTCCCATGTAATGCATGACGAAACCGTCAGACGGCACCTCGAAATAAAGATATACTTCCATCCGGCGGTCATGAGTGTGGCACGGCATGGAATTCCAGACGCTTCCGGGCTCTAGATGTGTCATCCCCATTACGAGCTGGCAGCTCTCAACCTGCCCGGGAAGGATATATTTGCATATCGTGCGGACATTGGATTCTTCCGGCGTTCCGAGATGGACCTTGTTCTCATCCTTTACTATCACAACACCGTCCTCGGGTGTGCCTTCCTGCCGTATGACAACGGTCGGGCATGACCTGTGGGCAGGAGTGGAATTGATGTAGAACTTCGCAGGGTTTGAAGCATCCTCACTCATAAAGGATATCTCCTTTGTGCCCATGCCAAGATACATAGCCTCCCTGTGGGCGACTTTATAAGTGCGCCCGTCTGCCTTTATGCATCCGTTTCCGCCGATGTTGATGACACCCATTTCCCTTCTTTCGAGAAAATAGTCCGCCCGAAGTTCGTCCGCCGCATCAAGCTTAAGCTCACCGCCGACGGGCATTGCGCCTCCGGTTATTATCCTGTCAACATGGCTGTAAACGAGAGTGATCTCATCTTTTCTGAACACCTCGGGTATCAGGAATTCCTCCCTAAGCCTTGTGGTGTCATAATACTTAACATCCTTTGGCGACGCTGCAGTTCTTACTTCCATTTCGTTCATTCCTCCTTTGGATCTTATGTTCTTGGTTTTACAGAAGGCTCGTACCATCTGCTTCTGATCTCTGTATTCAGTATGCATCTGCCCTTTCCGATCCTGTACTCCACGGCCGGGATCATAGTCTTCGGATACAGAAGATGCGTATTCGGATCCGCGATATATGACTTTGCAGCCACATATACCTCTCCGTCTATCTTATGCCCTTGCACTTCACATTCGCAATATTTATTTGAAACACGGCTCACATTTTCCGAATCGCTGTATGCAAGTCCTACGTATTCCGTATCATCACGCCTTATGGCAAATCCGCTGTCGACCGCCGTGCAGTCTATAGCGCTTTCTATCTCATGAATGCGGGTATGCCCGCCGGCATCCGGCGTTACGGTTGTCCTTACCTTTATTCCGGGATAAGGGCTCCACTCAGAGATGACGGATGTATCCGTTATCGTATGTTCGGTACATATCCTGCGCACGTAAACATATCCGTCTATGAGAAAAGCAAGCATGCAGTCAGGAGCGCATTCGCAAAGCTCATACTGCGAGCGGCTCACGCTTATTCCGAATTTTGAATCGTATGCGAACTTCGAATATTTTTCGACTATGTGTCCATGCCCCTTCGGACTGTAAACGCCCGGAACGAATGCCGTCGTATGCGTGCCGTAGTGGTATATGAGCATGTCCGCAGGCCGGGCGGAACACAGGTGTCCCTTCCATAAAACATCAGGGGCCATTACAGCCGGTTCCGTATAGAAGGGGTGGTCCTCCGGAAGCATCAGGAATGCGAATGTCTTCATCGCCCAGTAAGGCGAGCCCTGTGCATTGTATCGCTCACTCATATGAAGGTTGGCATAGCCGTACCCTATCGTCAGCATGCCTTCCCTGTCGAAAATATCACGCTTCAGCCAGCCCAGCAGATGCTCCGTTATGAGCGCTTTCATGGCCGGCACCGGGAACGGTTCAAGGTCTGATATGAGACACGCGGAGAAGAAACTCACCTCGGCAAACCGGTACGTCAGCGACCTTCCGAAAGGCACGGCATCCCCGTCGGCATCAAACCAGTATATGAACTGCTTCGCAAATTCCATGGCGCGGTCCCGATAGAGGCTGCACCTTTTCGGATCTTCCGCCTCCATCACCTTCGAATAGACGAGGCAGTAGAAATGTATCGCAAACGAGATATAATAATCCTTCTGTCCGGAATCGCCGTCGCAGTACCATCCGTCCCCGAGATAAAATGTTTCAAGGCCGTCAAGGTATCTGTCCAGCATGTCCTTTCGGAAGGGCATTCCCCTCTTTTTAAGCGCAACGTTCACGAGCACCGCGAACAGTATCCAGTTGCATACCGGAAGTTCCATATCATTGATCCGGTTAAGATAGGCAGCGATATTTTTCCTGCTTTTCTCATCAAGAGGATCCCACAGGACATGAGGCGCAAATATGAGCCCGTACGATATGGCTGCCATCTCGACAAACCGCTGGTCAAAGGGGCTGCAGTCTCCCCAGTATCCTTCCGAGTCCGGGTCGGTTCCTTCGCTAAGGCCCCTTAAGTATATGTTTGCAAAATCCTCCGGATCGCTGCCAAGCCTGCATGTTTTGCCCTGCCCTGCCCAGAAAGGCACAAGCCCCCACAGGGGCCTTGAAAACGCCTCCATGTCGGCGGCAGCGGCATCATAATGCGCAAACACCCTGTCTGCATCTATCCCGGTGCAGGTGTCAAAAAAGCGCGTCTTAAGCGGATTTAAGAGGCCGAACAGAAGCTCCGCATAATCCTCCCTGCTCTCAAGGGCGCCGATATCAAGAAAATCCGTTCCCTTCAAACTACCAGTACACCTCCCAGTCACAGTCAAGACGCGTGAGTGCTTCCATGTAAAAATAATCCCCCCAGGAATTGCACTCATCCACGCCGTAATGGTTGCATGTATTATAAGGCGAATGATTCGAATATGTGCTGTGGAGCACGAGTCCGTTTGATACGGACGGATCATGCACGGCACATTTGTCATATACGGCCTTTATGAGCTGCCCTGCATACCGGCGGAAGCGTTCTGCCGTATCAGCGGGAAGATACTTTGCCATCTCGAGCATTCCGCAGGCCGCTATCGATGCACTCGAAGAGTCGCGCGGCTGCGGATTGACCTCAAGCTCCTTTTGGGTCCATGATGTGAATTCAAGATCCCAGTAAGGGATCAGGTCTGCGGGCAGATGCTCCATGAAGTAGCCGGCAACATGGCAGAACAGCCTGATATACTCCCTGTCCTGTGTGTACCTGTATGCCATGGCCATGCCATATATGCCCCATGCCTGTCCTCGCGACCATGCCGAACCGTTCCTGTAGCCCTGGCATGTTTCTCCGTGGTCGGGCATGCCCGTCTTAGGATCTAAAAAGAATGTATGCCACGTGCTGCCGTCAGGCCTTATCACGTTCGCGACGGCCGTATGGATATGCTTGAGCGCAATGTCCTTATACCTGCCGTCACCGGTCTCGGAAGACGCCCAGAAAAGGAGCGGCACGTTCAGAAGACAGTCGATGATGAGCCTGTAGTTTTCCCTCTCATCCATCGGCCCCCAAGCCTGCAGGAATTCCCCCACAGGCTGAAACCTCGTCAGAAGCTGGTCAGCTGCCATAATGGCGGCCTTCTTCGCATCCTCATTTCCGGTCAGCTTATATGCGGCCACGCACGACGGCGAATACAGAAAACCCATGTCATGATGGTCTACGCTTATCTTCTTTTCAATGCGCTCCAAAAAACTTCCTACCTGGACGAGTCCCGCATGGCACAGTTTTTCCATGTCATCGGACCTTTCGGGATGGGCGCGTTTTAAATATTCATATGCGAGCCATATCTGACCTGTCCAGAAACCGTCCGTCCAATCCGTATTTTCTGCCGGCTCATAGAAATTTCCTATGCTGTACGCCGGCTGGAACTTATCGGTAAAGTCCGGCAGCACACTCAGTATCTGCCTGCACGCAAAATCAAGACCTGCCGCAATATCGGCAGATCCGATCGTATCATGTCCCGTCATTTTCGCTATATCATTCATATATCAACCTTTATCAGGCAGCCTATGCCTGTTCGTTCCATACCGTCCCATATACTTCGATCTGCGTAAGAGCCGGGAACGGCGAGGGCTCATCGGACTTTATAAGGTCATGCAGCAGGAGGCTGTCTATGATGTGCCGTTCGAATCTGAACTCCTGTGCAGCTGATGTTTTTGAAAGCGCGAGCTTCTCACTGGTGCCGTCCGAAAAATCAACCGTCGCCTCTGTCCAGTAATTGTCATGCGGAAAATCGGCGCGCGTATAAATGACTATCCTGTCGGTGCAGATTTTTCTCCCGAATTCAAGCTTCATCGTGGCATCCTCTCTCCTGTTGATGCCCCATGAGCCGTACGGCCATTCACCATGCGAGAGATTGGCCCTTACCCCGTCTATCGCATTCTTGGCTGCAAACACGCTCTCTCCCCTCGTCTCGACGTTTGCGCTCGAATGCGGATAGCACGGCACATCTTTGTGCTGGTCCGCGGGGTTTAATGCAAGGTTTCTGTAGGCGGCGACTTCTTCAGGCTCTGCGACTTTTGCATACATGTAATGCCTGTTTCCGGAAAACACCTTCGGGGAGCAGCATATCCTTGCCTCGCCAAACGGGATGTCATACTTTACCGTGTCCGTCACATATACGAACGCCGCCTGCATCGCGTCATCGACCAGCCAGTTAATATGTATGTTCTTCTCGGATGTCTGCAGCTCGATCATATCACCTTCAGCGTAAGCTGCGCAGTAGACGAGGTCGACAAAGTCCTCCCCTGAGGCTACCGCCAGCGTATTGCCAGAACTGTCGAGCACCTTTAATGATAACGTTGCCATATCTATCCTTTCAGCCCGGTGTTTGCGACACCTTCAACAAAGTAGTTCTGGAAACACAGGAATACTATGAGCACCGGTATGAGCGAGAGCATCGATCCCGCCATGATCAGGCCGTAGTCCGACGAATACTGGGATATGAACATCTTAAGTCCTAACTGTATCGTCTTCTTTTCCTGGGTTTTCAAATATATCAACGGACCGAGGTAATCGTTCCAGGTATTGACGAATGTAAAGATGATGAGCGTGGCCAGCGCGGGCTTTGAAAGCGGCAACATTATCTTCCGGTATATCTGGTACTCGCTAAGCCCGTCTATCCTCGCCGCCTCACACAGATCATCGGGAATGCTTTCATAAAACTGCTTCATCAGAAATACTCCGAAGGCCGAGAACGCCTGCAGGCATATGATGGCAAGCAGCTTGTCGTTGAGCCCCATCTTTCTCATCAGTATGAACTGGGGCACCATATATACCTGCCACGGCATCGCAATTGTCGCGATATATGCCAGGAACAGGCCGTTGCGGTAGCGGAACCTAAGCTTTGCAAACGAATAGGCCGCAAAGCTTGAGGTAAGGAGCTGGAGTATCGTTACCACGATCGTCAGGAAAACGGTATTTTCAACGAATTTCGCAAACGGTATCCTGGTCCAGATATCCAGGTAGTTCGACCACTTCGGAACCTTCGGTATGAACACGAAGGGATTCATCTTGAATACTTCACGGTCGCTCTTTATCGCCGCCGAGAACATCCACAGGAACGGAGTTATCATGGCGGCCGCTATGATGATAAGGAGCAGATATACGATAACTTTGCCGAGTATGGCTCTTTTACGTGCAGATCTCATGTCTTATGCCGCCTCCTTCCTTGCCTGTCCCCTAAACTGGATGATCGTCACGACGAGCACCATCAGGAACAGCACCATGGCTATCGCGCTGGAATATCCGAGATCCCAGTCGATGAACGCCTTCTGGTATATGTAATAAACGAGAACGGTTGCAGAGACCGTAAGCTCCCCGCTGCCTCCACCGGCAAGCATCACGGCTACATCATAGATCTTGAAGCAGTTTATCGTGAGCATCACGACAACGAAGAAAGTCGTTGAGCTGAGCTGCGGCCAGGTGATGTACCGAAACTGGTTCCATGTGCCGGCCCCGTCAAGGGCGGCCGCTTCATACAGCTCTCCCGGTATGCCCTGAAGGCCCGCTAAATATATGACCATGTAATAGCCCATGTATTTCCAGACCGAAAACAGGATCATCGATACGACGACCAGTGAGCCTGAGAACCACTGCGGGAGTTCTTCCTGCGGAACATGGAAGAACGTATATAAAATGTTGTTGACAGGGCCCTTCGAAGGATGGAACAGAAGTTTCCATACGGAAGTTATCGCAACAAGGGATGCGACATAAGGGAAGAACGCGAGCGTCCTGAATATCCCCCTGCCGAATACTTTCTGGTTCAGGATGATGGCAAGTGCAAGGGATGCGACCATTGTGAGCGGAACCGTACCGATACAGTAGATTATCGTATTCTTCAGGGCAGCCTTGAAGAACGTGTCGGACCATAATCTTCCGAAGTTACCGAATCCCTCAAATGATATCGGATTGGAACCATCCCATTTCATAAACGCAAGGGCAAACGCAAATACGATCGGAATGAGCGTGAACACGCAGAATCCTATGAAGTTCGGCGCTATGAAGGAATACGCGACAAGATTCCTTCTTGTCTGCCTGCTGATGAGCCTTCCGCTTCTCAGCTTATCGATCCTGCTGTTGTAATTTTCTATCTGTACGAACAGCTTCCTCTTGACGCGGTCGTCCGTCTCATGACGCGCCTTTTCTATCGTCTGCGTAAGGGCGTTCTGGAGCTCCTCGATCTGTCCGCTGTTTGAAATTCCGGTCATCTTTTCCACTTTAACAATACCTCTTTAATCGCCACCATGAACATATCTTCGGTAAAAAGGCGGGGCAGATCCTGTCCCGCCTTTGATACCGTTGTCAGGTCTTACTGAAGAGCAGATACTTCTTTGTTCATTGCATCTATTCCTTCGTCGATGCTCATCTCTCCTGTCATTATCGAGCCGTGATAGCTGTCAAGGATCGAGTTGATCTCGGAAACGTTTGCAGCGTAAGGAACTTCAAGATACAGGTTGGATACGTTAAGAGCTTCCTTGGAAGCATCATCTGTCGGGAATCCCTCGAGTGATGTGATGGCAGCCTTAACCTCGTCTGTCATTATTGCCGGGAAGTTGCCTGAAGAAGCCATGACTGCTGCGCCTTCCTCACCGCTTACCCATTTAACGAAATCCCATGCAGCATCGGGTGTATCGCAGGCGGTCGTAACCGAAAGGCCTGTGATCGTGCCGAGCGTTGAGCCGGGCTCTACTCCTTCAGCATGAGGGTACTTTACTATTCCCCAGTTGCCGCAAAGTGAAGGGTCATACTCGCCTGAAGCAAGGTTTGTCATCATAGTTGCGATGAACCATGAACCCATGTTGAGCATTGCTACGTCGCCTCCTGAGAAAGCTGCCGAATAGTGGAGTCCTTCTGTCTTAAGATCGGTGTACTTTCTGCAGACACCGTCTTTTTCCTGGTTGAGCACCATCTCATAGGTGGGCTTCATGAAATCATAATTTCCGTCAAGGATGGTATGCTTTCCGTCGAGAACCGCGCAGAGCTGTACGGTCGATCTCCATGTGTGGTAGTGTGCACCGTAGATCTGTGAGCCGAAGCTTGTATCCGTGACTTTTCTTGCAAGTGCATCGTACTCATCCCATGTCATGTCGTTCGTGGGATAGTCAACTCCTGCTGCGTCAAAGATGTCTTTGTTGTAGAACAGAACCCAGAAATCGTTTCTGAAAGGAAGCTCATAAAGCTTGCCGTCTACAACGACCTGGTCTGTAGCGCCTGCATATTTTGAAAGGTCAACGCCGTCTGCCGAAATATAATCATCAAGAGGGATGATGGCATTCTTCTGAACGAGTGTTGCATATCCGGGAACGTCCTTGATCGTAACTACGTCAAAATCACTTCCGGAACCTGACAGTTCTGTTGCGAGAACGGTCATGTAATCCTGGGATCCGAGGTCGACCATTTCGATCTTAACATTGGGGTTCTTGGCTTCATAAGCGGCCTTGATGTCGCCCCAGTACTGTGTCGTGCTTTCATCCCAGATCGCCCACTTTAAGGTAACGGGTTCTCCGGCATCGGCTTCCGCTGTCTCCTCTGCTGCGGGAGCTTCCTCGGGTGCAGCTGCTTCTTCGGCAGCGGGTTCTGCTGCAGGTGCAGGTGCGGGTGCGGGTGCTGCTGCGGCACATCCTGCCAGCATTGATGCAAGCACAGCACTCATCATCAGACTGATAATTCTCTTTTTCATATGATTTCCTCCTTTATGGTTGAGAGCCACGCCATTCCCGTATGTGCATACAGGATATAGAGTGTTTGGCCTACAACCATACAATATCAGTTGGGATTTTTGATAAACATAGAATAAATTCTGATTTCATAAAAAAATTATAGAAGTTTTTCCGGCCGCATCACATCACGATATAAAATCTTTATATTTCATATACTATTTTTTACGCCCTGTCCACAGCTAAATATTTTGGCACCATATTATGATATAATGTGCGTATGTATACGGAAAATGCCCTTAAGGGCGGAAAAATCCAGAGACGTATAATGGCTGTGACTCTGTCGAGCATACTGTTCATGTGTGTCGTCATCGCTGCGGTCAGTTATTTCTTTTTTCATAAATATATGCAGAGCAGCCTCATCAGCTCGACCGAGTCAAATCTGAAGATGCTCGGCGATTCCATCAACGAAAACATACAGGATGTATACAGGATGGCACGCTTCTGCCAGGGCAGTTCCGATATCGCCGAATATATAAAGGCGAGTCCCGAACCTGGCTCGCTCCTCAGTGTTTCGACATACGACAGGCTGTATGAGGAGTATCAGAACAATGCATCGAGCAGCTACATACCACGCGTGGTAATCGCCGCACAGGGACACTATCTGCAGGCCTGCCAGGCAAGCTACTCGACATCCGTAAACCTTGCCGAGAAGATCCCGGAGCTTCCATACTTTACGCCGATGCTCTCTGCCGACGATTATGATTTTTCCGAAGGGATGGTGACCGACCCGTTCCTGCGCGGCAGGACCGGAAAATACGTGATACCGCTGATACGCCCCATCTCCTACCGGTTCCGTTCGAACGCGGGCGGATATCTGTTCATGGAAATATCCGGCGACATGATAACTTCCAAGCTTTCTTCATATTATATGGAGCCCGGGAGCAGCCTTTATCTGGGCATGGGTGAACACCTCTACCTGATCAGTGATACGGGCGCCGAAGAGATCCAGCCGCAGTATGAGGTCACCGAGGACCTTTCCGGAATGTCCGTCGCAGGATCTTCCGTATACAGGCTTGATACTCCCGAGGGCAGGCGTACCGTCATAGTCTATCCGCTTCTCATGAACGGATGCTTTCTCGCCCAAACCGTGTCGCCTCAGGAATCCGTCAGGCAGATGCGCCTGTTCACGCTCATACTCGTGGCCATTCTGGTCGGTATGATCGCCATAGGGCTTGCCATGGTCAAGATGATGAACGACCTGATACACAAGCCGCTCTCACGCATCCGCGAAAAGATCGGACACATATCCGAGGGTGATTTTTCGAGGGACGGCTCGATAGAGGCCGACCATGAGATCGGCGAGATCGGAAAAGGAATAAACGACCTGTCGGAAAGCGTGTCAAAGCTCCTTGACAGCCGTGTTGAAAATGAAAAGCAGAAACGCGATCTCGAATATAAGATGCTGCAGAGCCAGATCAACCCGCACTTTCTCTATAACACGCTCAATTCCATAAAGATGATGTCACAGGCACAGGGTGCTACCGGAATCACGGAGATGACGACAAGCCTTGCCACGCTGCTTCGCAGCATCTCAAAGGGCACATCGCTCCTCATACCGATATCGGAAGAACTGTCGCTCGTCAGGCATTACTACACCATCCAGAATCTTCGCTACGGCGGAATGATACGGCTCGATGTAAGGGTTGACGACGACAGCATAATGGATGCCCTGATACTGAAGTTCACCCTTCAGCCGATCGTGGAAAACGCGATCTTTCACGGGCTCGAACCCAAAGGCGGCATGGGACTTATCGACATCCACGCCTATTATGAGCCACGCGGCGGATCCCGCGACATCTTTATCGATGTAAGGGATGACGGTGTCGGCATACCGGCAGGCCGGTGTGAAACACTTCTGTCTGACCGAGAGGGCGAAAACCGATCGGAATTTTTCAAGGAGATCGGCATCAGCAACGTCCACAAGCGGCTCATGTACGAATTCGGCGAGGATTACGGCCTCTTTTTAGAAAGCGCTGAAGGAAAATACACCAACATAAGGGTACGCATCCCGGAAAGAAGGGAAAATGTATAAGATAATGGTCGTGGACGACGAACCCCTGTCCGTTGTCGGAATCAGATCGATGATAGAATCCCTTGACATGGACCTTCAGGTGACGGATACGGCCGGAAACGGCGAGGAAGCCCTCCGGCTCATCGAAAATGATATGCCGGATATAGTGCTTACCGACATCAGGATGCCTGTCATGGACGGTCTGCGCCTTATCAGGACATGCAGGGAAAAATACGGTCAGAACCGTCCCGTCTTCATGATGCTCACAAGTTATGAGGATTTCCGTATGGCGAAGCAGGCACTCACCTACAACGTCACCGAATATCTTGTAAAGGTGGAGCTGACCGAAGAGATGCTCCGCGATGCCATGAATCACGCGATCGAGCATGTCCGGCCGGACCGTGAGGATGTATCCGCCGAGCCCGCTGAAAGCTCTTCCTTCCTGTACAGGATGCGCGAGAAGTTCATGATAAGCCTTCTGCATGACCTGTTCGAATCCGAGGATCAGTTCCGCCTGCAGGCGCGGGATCTGGGATTTTCGTTTGACCACGGACAGTACATATGCTGTTACGGAGAGCTCCTGCCGGCGCAGACGACTCCTCTTACATATGCGCAGCAGAGCTCGCTTTTTTCGGGATGCGTAAGGATGATCGGAAGCCTCATCGAAAGGAGCGTTTTCTGCCATATGATAACTCTCGACAATTCGCATTTTGCGCTTATCATATGCGGCACGTCCTATGATCCTTCCGGCCTTTTTGATCTGCTTGAACGGGTTTTTGCGAGCGTCCACAGCTATTATAACGTTACGATAAGATGCGGTATCGGAACCGCGGTATCCGCTCCACTGTCCATCAGCAGCTCCTTCCAGTTCGCACGCTCCGCATTCAGAAAATGCACCGATAAAGCACCGGTTGCCAACTGCCCCGACAGCGGGACCGCCCGGTCTCATGATGCGTTCAACATATCCCTCGTCAAGAATGACCTGATACGTTCTTTCGAAGAATACGATTCCGATCTTCTCTCCGGCACCGTCTCAAGGCTCAGCGCCCTTCTTGCCGAGCATCCGGACCACTATGTGCAGGCTCTCGATCTTGCGAGCAACCTCCTGAACCTGTCAATATCCATCCTGCCCGACGGGGAAGCCGTCCTTAATGAACAGTTTTCCGGCACGCCGGACTCCTATCTGTCGCTTTACCGCATGAACACAGTCCCGCAGATCACGGAATGGCTTGACAGCTACAGCCGGTGCATGTGCAGGCACTTTACGGAAAAGCGTAAGGATCACAAGAACCGCATAGTCAGTGATGTCAAAAAATACATCGAAAGCCATACGCACGACAGGCTATCCCTTAACGAGGTCGCAGCCATCTTCGGCATCAGCCCTTCGTACCTAAGCCAGCTGTTCGGAAAATACAACGATACCGGGTTCAACGAATACATAAACATCTGCAAGATCGAGGAAGCGAAACGGCTCCTGCGGAGCGAAAATCATAAAGTCTACGAGGTTGCGGACATGCTGAAGTTCGGCTCGGAATTCTACTTCAGCAAAGTCTTCAAGAAGATACAGGGAGTGACTCCGTCCGAATATATATCCAAACCTTAGGACATTGCGGGATCATCAGGGTATCAAATAAGTACCCGGAATACTGCTGAAATCCTTAAACAGATAAAAAAATTTAATTAATCCCGGGAGGACATATGGGAAAACCTGATACACCATCTAACTGCACAGAGAAATGTGAGACACCTTCCGGTGCCTGCATGCAGAAATATGAGACGCCGTTCGGAAACTGCATACGTTCATTTGACGGACCGGTGATTGGGTATGATCCGTTCCCGCAGATACAAGCCGGAGGGATCGATAGATCCTCTCCCGTCCGGGATCTTCTGCTGGCGGATGGTGATAAATATCTGAGGCTGCCTTACCCTGTGATCACGGCAAATGACTACATGAGGTTTGTCCGGACCGGGGACCGCGAGGAATTTGAGAAAAAGTTTTTTTCAAGAAGGCATAAACTCTGTGCCCTTGTGGCTGCAGAGCTTGCAGACGGGACCGGAAAGTATCTCGGTGAGATCATAGATGGAATATACTGCATCTGCGAAGAGACCACATGGGTGCTTCCGGCGCACAATACGTACGTAAGGGACACTCCGCAGCTGATACTTCCTGATGCCTCACGGCCCATACTCGACCTGTTCGCATGCGAGACCGGTGCCCTTCTGTCGATGGCATATTACCTTCTGAAGAAAGAGCTCGACAGCGTTTCGGAACTGATCTTTAAGCATATTTATGGCATGGTCAGTGAACGCATCATCATTCCCTACCTTAATGACCATTTCTGGTGGATGGGATGCGGGGACGAGCCTATGTGCAACTGGACTCCGTGGTGCACGCAGAATGTCCTCCTGGCCGTATCGCTTCTCCCGTTTGATGAAGATATGCGCATGCAGGCAATAAGGCAGGCAGCATACAGCCTCGACTGCTTCATAAAAGACTACGGCGAGGACGGCTGCTGCGACGAAGGTGCACAGTACTACCGCCACGCAGGCCTTTGCATGTTCCATTGCATTGACATATTAAATGCCATGACAGGTGATGCGTTTGCCGGCCTCTTCAATATGCCGAAGATAAGGAACATCGCATCCTATATCGTTAACGTCCGCATCGGCGGTGACTACTATGTGAATCTCGCAGACTGTTCTGCCAAGGCGGGAAGAATGGGCGTCCGCGAATACCTTTTCGGCAGGGCATGCGGTCTTGGAGCGCTGACCGCTGCGGCGGCAGAGGATTTTTACAGTGAACTGTCCTCAGGCGATGTGTTTTCCGATGAAAGCCTTAAGCTGAACCTTTACTGCAGGATGCTGACCGTCCGGTATTGTGATGAAGTGCTCCGCTTTCATGAGGCTGAAGGCGGCCGTAATATAGTTCCCGCGGGGGATATCTTCTATCCGAGCGTCGGGCTTATGGTCGCAAGGTCCGAGCGGTTCGTCATGGCCGCAAAGGCCGGGGACAATGCGGACAACCACAACCATAACGACACGGGAAGCTTCATCCTGTTCATGGACGGAAGGCCTTTATTCGTGGACATCGGAGTGGAAACATATTCGAAGAAGACTTTTTCCGAAGACCGTTACGATATCTGGACGATGCAGTCCGGATACCATAACCTTCCGACGATATCGGGGCTTGACCAGATGGCAGGCAGCGTGTACCTCGCGACATCTGTCTGCTGTGATCTTGAAGGGCCGCAGAAGGAGATCTCGATGCATATAGAAAAGGCCTATCCGCTGCCGGACGGGCCTTGTGGAAATACATATATAAGGAGCATCTGCCTTGATGCTGCCTCTGAAACTTTTATTCTTACAGACACCTCAGACTATCAGGATGTCGTGCTGAACTTCATCACGTATGACGAGATGAAGCCGTCGGATATGCCGGGAACGTATCTTCTCGGGGCTTCCTCGGTCACGTTTTCAGGTGCATCGCTTACCGCTATGGAAACACTTCCGATAGTGGATGCCCGGTTAAAACTCGCATGGGACCGCGACCTTTACCGCATCCGTCTAAAGATGGAATCCGGACAGTTCACCATGAAGGTGGCTCCTGCGCCTTTTCAACAGAGCTTTGCATCCATCAGCGTACAGTACGTGGATTCACCTTCATCATATATTTCAAATGTTCCGACCACGGTAAATTCCTCGCCTTCCGAAGGATAATCCTCCGGGAAGCTGTAATCGTCGGTAAGTGAAAACTCTATGCCCTGTGAACAGCACGCAGTGGCGTCTGCTATGATGCACCCGTGATAGTATTTGTGTGTCGTCTCATCATGAAACACCGCATAAGTTCCCCGCATTTTTACGGTTTTACCCACATAGTTCTCCGGATAATACATCATGTTATATACTTCGGAATAGACCATAGTTGCAGACAGCGCGGTAAGATCGATGTCGATCCCTTCGGTGTCAGCAGCATTTTCCGGCTTTTCTTCGGTCCTGCTGCCGGACGGCTCAGTCTGTATTGTGTCAGACCCTCCCCCGTCATCTGCCGCAGCCATGCCCTGTTCAAGAACGTCCCTGACACCTGTCTGGGTGTTGGTCTGTATGTTTGTCGCGGCATTTGTACGTGCTTCAGCTTCCGTGTCTGTCTCTATGTTTGCCTGAGTGTCTGTCAACCCATTCGATACACTTGGCGAATCCGCGTTTTTTGTACATCCCGAAACCAGGATGGCGGCCAGTGCAACAACAGCAAGGCCTGCCGATCTTTTAATCCTCATCATCTGCCTCCTTTTAAAGCTCCCGCAATACAGCATACGATAAATGCCGCGGCATCCACTGCCACTATCGTGGATCCGACAGGCGTTCCGGCCAGAATGGACACCACGATCCCCGAAAAAGCACATATCACGGAAAGCACCGCAGAGCATACCGTGACCGCCCTGAAATTGTTCAGTACGCGCATTGCGGAAAGCGCGGGGAAAATAACAAGGGCCGATATCAGGAGCGATCCCACAAGATTCATCGCGAGCACGATAATTACCGCGATGACGACCGCTATCATCAGATTATATGCATCCGCCCTCGTTCCCGTTGCCTTAGAAAAATCCTCATCAAACGTTACCGCAAATATCTTGTTATAGAAAAATATGAATATGAATACGACCGCCGCCGAAAGCACCACGCACAGCCAGACCTCTCCCGGCGTAAGCGTTAGTATTGATGTTGAGCCGAACAGCGTTGAGCACACATCACCGCTTAGGTTTGATGAAGTTGAAAATATGTTCATGAGCAGATATCCGAACGCCAGTGCCCCTACCGATATCATCGCTATAGCGGCATCTCCCTTTATCTTTGTGTTCTGTCCGCTCCTAAGCAGCAGTATTGCACTTATTACGGTTATCGGGAGCACCAGCAGCATCCTGTTCGTAAACTGCAGTACCGATGCTATTGCCATCGCCCCGAACGCCACATGGGACAGTCCGTCCCCGATAAAAGAAAAACGCTTCAGAACGAGTGTCACGCCAAGGAGCGATGAACACAGCGCTATAAGCACTCCGACGATCAGAGCATACCTGACGAACGGATACGAAAGATACATCATGAGCTTTTCCATCAGGACTCACCGCCTTTCTGCAGTGCTGCAAACATTTTCCCTACGCCGCTCTCAAGGTATTCTTCCTTTGTTCCAAAAAATATCTCATCACCAATGTGCAGAACATGGCTCGCATATTTCAGCGCGGCAGCTACGTCGTGGGATATCATGATTATTGTGATCCCCTCTCTGTTAAGGTCCGAGATCAGTTCATACATCTGCGCTGTCACAAGCGGATCAAGGCCGGCCACAGGCTCATCAAGGAGCAGCACCTTGCGCGTTGCGCAAAGTGCCCGTGCAAGCAGCACCCTCTGCTGCTGCCCTCCCGACAGTTCCCTGTAGCATCGTCCGGCAAGATCGGTTATTCCCATCCGTTCCATGGATTCCGACACAAGTGACTTTTCCTCTTTGCTGTAAAAAGGCCGAAGGCCGCATCTGCTCTGGCATCCGGACATTACTATCTCTTTTACTGATGCGGGAAAATCCTTCTGGACAATAGTCTGCTGCGGAAGGTATCCGATCTCGTTCGGACGTAAGCCGTCACCGGTCAGTATCTGCCCGCCCATGGGTTCCACGAGGTGCAGAAGCGCCTTCATAAGTGTTGATTTTCCGGACCCGTTCTCTCCCACGACGCACAGATAGTCTCCCTTTTCCACCTGAAAATCAAGTCCCGAGACTATTACCTGTGAGTCATATCCGAGCGACAGATCCCGCACGGTGATATATGCCATGATCATTCTCCTCCTGCTGTTTTGCCCTTCATAATTACCGTTTCAGGGCTTCTGAAAGGACTGAAAGGTTGCTCTCCATGATGGACAGATAGTTTTTCCCCGCTGCGGCATCTTTTGATGTCACAGACTGCATGGAATCCATTGTAAGGATCTTTTTGTCCCCGCTCTTTGTGTTCTGTACTATGGTCTCCGCTATCCTGTGGTCATCGCCTTCTATCGTCATTACCGCAGGAACTGACAGTTCGTCCGCTTTTTCGGCAAGAAACATTATCGTTTCAAAGCTTGCCTCGGTTTCTGCGGAACAACCGACAAATGCGGCATAATATGACAGGCCGTAATCATCGGTCAGGTACCTGAATGGGAATCTGTCACCAAACACCAGCGTTTTTATGTCTGCCGCCTCAACGGTATCAGCAAACTTTTTATCGAGCACATTAAGCTTTGCGATATAATCTTCCGTGTTCTTCTTATAGGTTTCCGAATTTGCCGGGTCAATGCGCTGAAGTTCTTTGGAAATGCAGTCCGTGAGGTATGCAGCATTCTTAAGCGAGAGCCATACATGCTCGTCATATTCCGCATCTTCTTCATGATCGTGTGCATGATGGTCTTCGCCCTCGTCATCATGGTGTTCGTCACCGTCTTCGTGGTGTTCGTCTCCATCCTCATGGTGCTCGTCTCCGTCTTCGTGGTCATGGTCATGCTCATGCTCACCTGACTGCATGCCCTCAACAATCTCCTCTTCCTTGACGGAATCTCCGAGGGTCTCAAGAAGATTTACCACGACCATATCCTTATTTACAGCTTCTTTAAGCGCATCCTCAACCCATTCGTCGGACTCTCCCCCCACGTAGATGAACATATCGCAGCCGGATATCTTCAGTATATCGTCGGCAGTCGGCTGATAGCTATGAAGGTCAACTCCGTTGTCAAGGAGCATCGTGACTTCGGCATCTTTCGAAGCATCCCCAAGTATGTTCATAACCCAGTCATATTCGGGAAAGATGGTTGTTACTATATGTTTTTTTTCATTTCCCGAAGGAGCGGCATCTGCCATACCGCAGGCCGACAGGCTCAATGCCATTATCATGGCGGAAAATAATGCAATGATCTTTTTACTCATGTTATAACCTCCGTTTTCTGTACTGTTAATGCGTGAAAAACAGAGGGATCATCAATCATTCATGCGGACCTTGCAGGCAACAGGTGTGTTATCATTGCGCAGATACCGCATAACCGCAAAGACGGCAAACACCATAAGCACCTGCAGGTATACGTGCGCATCGGACGATACGCCTCCACACCCACGCAGCATGCTCTCACACTGATGAATGCATGCGCAGACCGGACAGTCCCCTCCCTTGCAGTGATGGTCCGCGTGTTCAGCTATAAAAAAGGCGGAAAATAGCGTGACAGCAAGGATGAGAGCCGCTAATGCTGCCGCCATATATTTATATTTTCTGTTATTTCGGTTATCGTTCAATGCCATGTCTTATATGCTATTTCCTGCAGTCTTCGCATAATCCGTACAGCACGGTGCGCTTGGGGTCGAGCGTAAAATGATGCTCTTCGTTCAGGTGGCCCATGATGTCAGACAGTTCGTCGCACTTTAAATGGATAAGCTTTCCGCATCCCTCGCATTTGCAGTGGAAGCATATGCCGTCCCTTTGGCACATGTCATGGTCCACATATTCAAAGCAGGCCGGGCTGTTTGTATCTATTATGTACTTATTGACCAGGCCCTCATCCACCAGGCTCTCAAGCTGGCGGTAGACCGTCGACTGGCCGATCGGCGCTCCCTGCTCCTTAAAATATGAGCATACGTCATTTGCGGTGATATGGCCGCCTCCGACCGATCTTAGGTAAGAAAGCAGTATATCCCTCTGTTTTGTCCTGTACTTTGAGCGCGTATCCATAATATGCCTCCATCTGAATTTGAGAACCGTTCCCAATTATATATTCGGACGGCGGCTGCGTCAAGAATAAAAAAGCACTGTACCCAAATAAAGAAAAGCGGCATTTCTGCCGCTTTTCAAAACAAATATTTTGTCGGTCCGTCTGATCATGATATATGAACAGCGCTCATTCAGATGTTGAACATGTTGACGTTTTCGCGAAGCTCCTGGGCAACATTCTTTAAGTTCTCGGCCTGCTCGACAACATTTTCCATGTTATCGTCAAGCATTGAAAGCGAAGCACTCGTCTGCTGGGTGGATGCCGCGTTCTGCTCGGATACGGATGACAGCGATTCAACCGATTCCATGATGGAATTCTTGTTGCCTTCAAGTGTTTCAACAAGGCTGACGATCCTGTTGTTTCCTGCTTCGGTCTCACTTAGCATGCCGAGCATGCTCTCGAAGGATCTGCTCATGCTGCCAAGCGCCTCTGCCTCATCTTCAGTCGCCTTCTTGATAGCTTCGGTAAGGCTCTTGTTCCGGTCGGAAAGATCCGTGATCTGCTTGAGCATGCTCGATATCTCGTTGGCAGCATCATTTGACTCTTCCGCAAGGTCTTTGATATTGTCCGCAACAACCGCAAATCCGCGGCCGGCCTCTCCTGCACGCGCCGCCTCTATGGACGCATTGAGGGCCAGAAGGTTGGTCTGGTTTGCAATTGATATGATAAGGTCCGCAGCCTGGCTGATCTTCGCAACTACCGAAGCGGTCTCGCTGACTGATTCCGAAACCTGATTGGCCTTATCCTGTGTGTTCTGTCCCGAAGAAACCAGCTCTCCGAGTTCTTTCTGCACGCGTATGGATTCGTCCATAACATTGCGTCCGTTTTCAAGGTTGGAGTTAGCGGCATTGAGGACATCCTCAACTGCCATGCCGATGCTCTGCGTGATCCCGGCTGCGCTCTGGACATCAGTAGCCATTGCCGTGGCACCGTTTGCAAGGTCCGAAACCGCCTGGCTTATATCCGATGTTGCGCTCTGGCTGTCCGAAATCCTGTCCTTTGCGGTATTGGCACCGTCATCAACGTTCTGGGCACTGATAATGATCCTCTTCAGCGCTTCATGAAGATTGTGCCTCATATCCTCCGAGGCCTGTGCTATCCCCCTGAATTCCTTTATCGGAGAATCGACTTCAAGATGGGTGACAAAATCGCCATCCGACATGTTGTTGATAGCGCCCTCGACCCTTTTGACGCCGTCCGATAATGATTTTGCCGTGACAAGGACCAGTATGTAAAGAAGGACGATCACAACGGCAAAGATGATGCTCACGGTGACAACCTTGCTCTTGATTTCCGACTTGGAAACTGCTTCTTCTTCCTCGGCCCATTTTTCAACCACATCCGTCATGCCCGATATCGAACCACGCGTTGTCTCAAAATCCTCATTAAAGGCTGTTATATCGCCCTCCTGAGTCGTAAAATCATACACGTTCCTCCATGCTTCATAGTTTGCGGCAAATTCATCGGCATATTGCTTGTAGGTCTTGCCGTCGACGGAGACACCCGTGTAGAGATACGCATCATTCTGGGCTATCTCATTTGCGCCGGCAACCCTTTCGAGCGTCTGCGCGATGTTTTCTTCGTAAGAAGCCACCCTTGCCGCGAACAGCTGGTCCATCACCTCCGGCGGAAGGCTTCCGTCAGACTGGGTGATGCTAAGGTACTGCTGGGCCGCGTTCATCGCCTGATAGAAATCACGGTCTGCATTCACGAGCTTGTTATTGATCTGGTACAGCCTGTCATAATACAGTCCTTCGGCATCGCTGTATGTGCTGTTCATCTCCTTCCCCATGATGAAGATGGAAATGATCAGGCATATCACCGCCGGCAGGACCAACATCTGAAGGGCTATCATAAATGAAATGTTTGCTTTGGAAAAAAGTTTTTTCATCGGTCATTCTCCTTATAAAGCACGACGTGGATTACCATATATTATTTACTATACTATGCCTTCAGAAGCATGTAAATGCTTTTTATCACGGCCTTCCCGGAGCGGCTTCACAGTTCTGCATCGCATTAAGGGGTTTCATACTGAACAACATGATCCAGCACTATGTCGGTCCGGACGAAAACAGGATAGATATCACCATACACAGCATGGATGAGGTAATGAGCCTTTCGGAAAAGGTGTGGGCATTCTGCGAAAATCATGGCCTTACGGGGCAGCGCATGTACTACTCTTCCCTCTGCACCGAAGAACTCGCCGGCAACATTATCCTGCACGGGTTTAAGGATAAGAAGGAGCACAGCATAGACATCCGTGTTTCCTTCATCAACGGGGAGAGAGTGATCTGCTTTAAGGATGACGGCGTTCCCTTCAACCCTGCGGAGGCTGCCCGCCTGTTTGAGGCGCACGATGACTTATCTTTGGATGACGGGTCTGCTTTCCGAAATATCGGACTGCACATTGTAAGCCGCATTTCAAGGTCGATGACCTACCAGAACACATTCGGACTGAACATCCTGACGATAATCATATGAGCGGGATATGAGTACTCAATGTTTCCTGCCTGCCAGGGTTTCGGAAAAACTGCTCACATATTTCCCCCAGATGTTATAATCAATCAAACAACGGAATGTGAGGAAATAATTATGGTCCGTGAAGCCAGATATGAAGATCTTGACAAAATCCTGGAACTTTACCTTCATCTGCATGACAGGGAAGTTCCGGTGCGTGATGAAACGCTTGAGCGCACATGGGAAAAGATACTCGCCGATGAAAACTACCATCTTATCGTATGTGAGGAAGACGGCCTGATAGTAAGCTCCTGTACGTGCATCGTGGTGCCTAACCTGACAAGAACGGTACGTCCGTACATGCTCATAGAGAACGTGGTGACACATTCCGATCACAGAAACAAAGGATACGCAGGCGAATGCCTGGCCTTTGCACGCAGGATTGCCGACCGGAACAACTGCTATAAGATGATGCTGATGACCGGCTCCAAAGACCCGGCCACTCACTGGTTTTATGAAAAATGCGGCTTCAGCAGCAAAGACAAGACCGCCTATGCCCTATGGATCAACATGGAATACTGATAACAGCCTGAAGGGTTCTTTCCAATGCCTGCTTCAGGACTTCGCGGGGGCAGGCTGCGTTAAAACGCTGGAATCCCTCTCCTCCATGCCCGAAGATGTAACCGGCATCCAGCCAGAGCTTTGCCCTGTTACGGATCAGGTCCTCCAGTTTATCCCTTGAAAGCCCGAGTTTTCCGAAATCTACCCACGGAAGATAAGTCCCCTCCGGATGTACCATCTCAAGCACCGGTATCTTTTCTTTCAGAAAACCTTCCATGAAAGTGATATTCCCATAAACATACGATACCAGCGCATCCACCCAGGCATCGCATTCACTATAGGCTGCCTTCATGGCGGCAAGCCCCATGATAGGCTGCTCAGATAATCCATAGACGGCGGCCGTCTTCAGAACAGCTCTTCTCTTTTTCTCGTCATGGACAATGGCCTCGGCAATCTGAAGCCCGGCCATATTAAAGGTCTTGCTTGGAGAAGTAAAAGTAACACAGTTTTCCCGATAATCCTCCGACAGTGAAGCAAATGGCGTAAATACGGAACCTTCATAAACAAAATCCGCATGTATCTCATCGGCGAAAACCGTCACCTTGTGTGCAAGACAGATGTCTCCGATCTTTCTGAGCTCATCCTTTGTCCAGACCCTTCCCACGGGATTATGCGGCGAGCACAGGATATAGAACTTTACCTGTTCGGAAACGATCTTATTTTCGAAAGAAACATAGTCTATTATGTACCTGCCGTTTTCGTCCCTCACCAGAGGATCGATCACAAGTTTTCTTCCCACATCCCGTACGATATTTGCAAACGGGTAATATACGGGCTGGTGGATCATAACCCCGTCCCCCTCTTTCGAAAGTCCCAGCAGCGCCATTGTAAGCGCAGCGCAGACACTCGGAAGGAATATGATATCCCCGGGATCCGGAGCAAAACCGTGACGGCGGAAAAGGTAATCCGAAACGATCTTCTTATCCTCGTATTTTGCCAGCGTATACCCGAAAAATCCTGCCCCTGCCGTCTCTTCCAGGGCGCGGATCACCGGCTCGGGGGACCGAAAATCCATATCCGCCACCCATAGCGGCAGTTCGTCCTCACTGTGCCCACGCTCCGCAAAAAAATCCCACTTGATGGAATTGGTCCCTCTCCTGTCATATACCCTGTCAAAATCAAAATACTTTTCCATAGTATGTCCTTTCATAATGGCCCATTCTATGCTCTGGCAAAATGGGGATGGTTTTTCTTGATCTCTTCTTTATTCTCATACATCATATTATCTACAATATGAATTGCATCGTAAATGCTCTCATCCTTGATAACGTAGTAGGCACTGGCCACAGAAAACGGATAATCCACCTCTTTATTTTTTTCTGCTGCTTTATCCATGAATTTCCGGTACATGGTCTCAAATTCGGCCTGATCGTTCCCAATGCTGATGATACAGAATTCATCCCCGCCGATGCGGTAGCAGTTTTCTTTATCTGAAAAGGTTTCTTTTATCATCAGCGCAACATTTTTGATCGCTTCGTCACCTGTATTGTGTCCAAAATTGTCATTCAGGTATTTAAGGAAATTTAAATCGGCCATAAAAATGATGACTTCCTTTTCTTCTCTGATTTTGAGCATATTTGTTTCTAAATCCGATACCATTTCTTCATAAGCAGTACGGTTTAATAATTCCGACATTTGATCAAAATGGGCAAGCTTGTAATACTCTATGTTCAGCTTTTCTAACTCTGCTTCTGTTTTTTCCAATTCCTCGAGAGCAGTCTGCAGTTTTACATAGTCCGGAGTTTCCAGGGAAAACAGTGTGACCAGCATGATCAGTGAAGCACCGAACATGATCATTAAGACATTCTTGAAAAACAGGACCTGAAATATTATCGGAAGGACATACAGTGATATGATAATGCTCCCGTACAGTATCTGCGCTTTACCGAGAATCTTTATGTTTACGAACATGGCTATTCCTGCCATTACTATGAACAGGATTGATACAAAATGCATGACATAAAACCAGTCACCATGCGTATATGTATTGTCCTCCGTGATATAAAAGAAGAAACCGAAATATGCATTTGCGGCAATTGCAATTTCCTCTATGATCAGCAATACCAGCTTTGTTTTTAAAAAGAGCTTTTTTCCGTTTTCTGGTATGATATGGTAATCAATATAGGCACCGAGCATATAACAGAGTATCGTACCGAAAAAGAAGTATGCCGTGTTCACCAGAATATTAACGGTCCTTGGAAAGATATCTTTATAGGATATGACATAAGCAGATAATATATCGAAGGACTGCGTAACGATCAGGATTATACTCATAACCCTGAACAATATATTCTTCCTGCTTCTCATTGGGTAGTTGATACAGGAATACACAAATATAAAAAGAACAAATATCTGTGCTGCTATTTCATATTCCACGTCATAGATCATTACGTTTTCCTCAAAAATTCTGTCCAGGATCATTCACAACAGAGCGAATACTGATGAAACCCCGGGGGCCATTTTAATCGACCTGGGATTCGGAGATCCATCCGGTTTCCCATGCGCCGGGGCCTTCCGAATCTTCATATGCGGAGGGTGTATCCGGATTCCAGTACGCGACTTTCAGCCAGTTTTTGCCCTTTTTGTCTTTGGCGCTGTCACGATATACCTCCAGGGATTCGCCTGTCGGTATCTCGCATATCACATCATACTCGGTACCGGGGCCCCTGCGGAGGTTTGCATATCCGTCCGGCGATTTTACATATATAAAATACTCCGGGATCGTTCCTTCTTCATTTGCCTCAAACCTAGGGACATAACTGTCCGGAAGCGCGACATCGGCAAGTTTCTTCCCTTCCGGAAGCTTTATGGGTTGGCTCTTCGGAAGGAGTTTTTCATAATCAGACTTTGACAGTTGATCATACCATTCATATATCCAGACCGGAATAGGAGCGTCCGGATCCTCGCGAAGTTCCGCTTCAAGCCTGTCCCGCTCCGGGCCGGAAAAATCATAATGGCAGAAGGTATAGTACTCCCCTCTTGATTCTTCAAAATCATCAAAGTAGAATCCAAGGCCCGCATCATATGAACACCATACAGTTCCCGGAAATTCCGAAGAATCCGGAGCATGCTGTTTAAGGATCCCATCAGGGTACAGTGTCACCTCACATCCGAGCGGCGCCCGATAAAAAAGCTTCACCTTATCACCGAAATAACTGTATATCTCAACGATACCACCGCCAAGTGTAATGATCATCTCATCCGTGCCGTTTGAGTCAACATCAAAATAAACATATTCAACATCATAAGATGATGTCCCGTCCGGCCAGCCACGGTCGAGAAGCGGTTCCCCGTATCCGAATATCTGATCGATCTGATCCGCCGTGTAATGCCCATCCTGTGTTTCTTTATACGCATAAAGCAGGTCATCGAAAGAGTCAAACATGTGGGTATGGTAATTATCTTCGGGTTCGGAAGGCTCCACCTCTTTTTCCCGGCCGACGGCCTCCGTATCATCATTTTCGGAAGTTTCCTGCTCATCCGGCTTGGGAGCTTCCGGTACCGGAGTTTCGGCCGGGGTAACCTGTTCACCGGTTTCTTCCTGCACGGGCCCGGCATCGGAAGGTTCCGGCTGCGGTCCGCCGCACCCCGCAAGGGCTGCACATCCGATCATTGAAATAATAAGTGTAAGTATTGGTTTTCGCATGTTGTTCACCTCCCGAGGATAAGCAGCCTCATCCGGCTGCGGCAAGAACGGTAATGAAGACAGCTGCCGCCGTGCATATCATGCCGAGACTGTAGACCGCGATCTCAACGATCCCGATCACAAAGAATTTTCTGGACGCTTCATTTCCTTCTTTTTTTGCCTTAGCTGCATACACTGTCCCCAAAACAGACATCACAATACATGGCAGCGTTGTAATGGCCAGGCATGCAGTTCCTACGATGATGATAGCAACCGCAGTAACATCGCTTCCCGTAGAAAGATAACTGATCGTCATCGGTACGAGGATCGCGGAAGTGACCGCAAAAACAATTATCGGTATCAGTGTCAGGATCCTTGCTCTTGTATGATTTTTATTATCCATATCATTCTTTCCCTGCTATTCTTTCATATCCCCTGCTGTGCCTTAATTCGGTTGGATATAGAAACGGCACCATATATACCGGAATATAGTTAATTCCATTTTCCCGCTTGTAATCTTTCGTATGTACAACATATCTTTCGCCTATTCGGCTGCTAAACTTTTCACAAAACATATCCAATGACTTGTGTCCCCTGTAATTTCCCGACTTCACCTCCATAGGACATATCTTGTTCCCCACAGATGTCAGAAAATCTATTTCATACAAATGATTAGAGGAATCACTCTCCATCGTGTAATAGAATAGGTTATTCCCCTTTGCAACCAGCATCTGGGCAACGACATTTTCATAGACATAACCTAAATTGGCTTCCAGTTTATCCGAAAGCAGTTTATTATAAATTGTATTCTCGGTATAATCCTTGTCCCGGAACGCCAGCGTCACAAACAATCCGACATCGGATGTAAATAATTTATATCTGCCTGCATCCTTTTCCAGTGCCATTCCGACTCCGGGATTATTGGCATGATATGCTATATTAACCGTGCAGGAAGAAAGCATATCCGGCAGCAGATCACGAACCTTTCCCGAACGCGTGCCTTCTCTCGCACTTGATAAAACATACCGCGATGCATTACCGCTCAGATTTGCAGGTATAGCATTATATATATCACTGGCCAGTCCGGAGACATCAATCTTAGTAAAATCCTCTTCGTAAAGATCTACTATGTCCCTTTTGGTCTCATCTACAGCCTGCAGGTTATTATGCTCTAAATATGTCTCTACAGCCTGCGGCATTCCTCCGATAAGCATATACAGCCTGAACGTCCGCATAAGATTCCTATGAATTGCATTTCCCGCCGGTCTCTTTTTCTCCAAAAGCATTTTGATCGTCCCGGCAGAAATCCTGTCACCTATCGCCCACAGAAACTCCTCAAAATCCATGGGATACATAGATATTTTGTGCTCTTCGCTCGGTATTAAAATATCCTTCGTGTTCTTTTTGATCGATATAAGTGAACCGGTTTCGATATACTTATATCTACCATCAGCAACAAGGTATTTAATTGCCTGCCTTGCTTTAGGAAGTAATTGAACTTCGTCAAAGATGATCACTGACTCATTCTCATATAATCTGGTTCCTGTCAGCTGCTGCAGCTGCAAAAAGAAGAAATCAAGATCATAAGTGTCATCAAATAAATCTTTGATTGCCTTATCGGTGTGGGCAAAATCGATAATGATATATGATTTAAACTCTCTTTTTGCAAATTCTTCCGCTATTGTGGATTTACCGACTCGTCTTGCTCCCTTGATCAGCAAAGCGAATTTATTACTTCGATTTTCCTTCCACTCAAGGATCTCGCTATAGATTTTTCTTTCAAATACAGGTTTTTCCATGCTTAGAACCACCTTTCAAAGGTGATTATAACGCAAATCCCCATTCGTGTAAATATGAGCTGTGCTCTAATCCCCGTTCATATAATGCATAATTTTCCCCGAATCCCCGTTTGTTTGCTCGCTAATTGTACCAGTCAAGAAAAGTAGACGCGAAAAATGTACCAGTCAAGAAAAGTGGACACATCCCCTGAATGCGCCTGTTTACGTCGTTTCTGAACAACCTTCGGCTACTCGGAGAGCACACTATAAAACAAAAGAAAAGGACAGCGTAAACTTAACTGTCCTTTTTTTACTGTTTCAGTCAAAATATGCCACTGACAGGCCATGGTTCACAGAAGTTCGAGGATCTTCTTTGGATTGGTCACATCCGGATGCCCGATGACTGCATCATATAACGGCCTGATCTCGTCAGCTGTTGTTTCAAGTTCGTCCGCAATGGTATCAAGAGCCTTGGATTTCTTCACCTTTTTCTGGATCAGGGATACTCTTCCTTCTTCTCTTCCTTCTTCACGGATAAACTCCTCCCGCCTCTCAAAAGACATGTCGATAGTCATGTTTCGCTTCACCTCCGCTCTGTGTTCCTTCAGGTACTTTTCCAGGATATGGTTTCTTATGCAGTGCTCAATCGCTTTATCGATGGGCTCTTCTTCGCCTTCTCTTTCATATCTCCTGACGGTCTCGACAAACTCGGTGTACTCTTCGAGGACCCTGCACCTGCCGAGCAGCCTGCTGTCTTTTCCGGGATTGATGTTATAAACAGTGCATATAAGCTCAAGTTCCGGCTCGTCCGTCGGTTTTGAAAAAGCTGCCGAGAGCTTCATTGTCTCACGTTCGGGCCTGTCCTCGGCCCCATTGAAGAATACGGCAAAATAGGGCGTCGGGACATGTACCAGCCTGGTGCCGTATATGTTGCTCCTCTTTGCCAGCGGGGTCACATACAATGCAAAATAGATCAGCGGCCGCATTTGAAACAATATCAGAAAGTGGACCTGGCGGGAGTGATCTTGAATACGCATCCTCTGACCGGGTTCTGATTAGAATATTAGTTATGTAAACCAAATATGGCCCTGACTGTTCATTATACGAACTCTAATTGATCCTGATGTCGGTAAGTGCTACCTGATCTCCCGAAAGAGCAACATACACCTTGTGTTTATCATCCATAACGGTCGTCATGTTCTCAATGGCTATCCCGAGATTATCCGTCCTGATCATCACACAGTCTCCCTTTTTTTCAAGATACACTTCGACCTCCAGGCCTTCTTTGTTGATCTCTTTCCATTTATCCCATCCGGGGAATGACAAGCCCTTCTTCATAACAAAGCTGTTTTTGGCAAACTCTTCATCACCCT
>JAILRP010000006.1 GCA_024698075.1 Lachnospiraceae bacterium | reverse complement strand
AGCATATCTGTCAGTCATTGTAAGTCAAATCGAATGACCGCAAACCCCTGATTTTACTGCATAAAAAGAAGCAGGGTACGGGAATCGAACCCGCCTCCTCGGCTTGGGAAGCCGATGTACTACCGATGTACTAACCCTGCAGAACATTAAACATTTTAACACCGGATGCCTTCATTGACAAGACGTCCGGTGATTTTTTCGAAGGGCGTCATTTACTGCCGGACATTCCAAGCAGGGCCGTTTTGTGTTATAGTTAGCAGAAGAAAAACGGACAGTTATCTCATGAACAATGAGTTTGAAAGGAAACGGTCATGGAGCAGTTAAACCTGTTTTCGGATTCACCTTCTCAGTTTTCAAAGTCACCGCTTGCGAGCAGGCTCCGGCCTGAGACGCTTGATGAATATGTCGGACAGGAGCATCTTGTCGGAAAGGGGATGCTGCTGCGCCAGCTCATAGAAAAAGACCAGATCTCGTCAATGATCTTCTGGGGGCCTCCCGGAGTGGGAAAGACGACGCTCGCAAGGATAATCGCGAAAAGCACCAATGCACATTTTGTCGAATTCTCGGCAGTTACGAGCGGTATCAGGGAAGTCAAGGAAGTGATGAAGGAAGCCGAGGATAACAGAAGGCTCGGGATACGTACGCTCCTGTTCACCGATGAGATACACCGCTTCAACAAAGCACAGCAGGACGCCTTCCTGCCGTTTGTCGAAAAAGGAAGCATCGTTCTCGTTGGCGCCACGACCGAGAATCCCTCTTTTGAGATAAATTCCGCTCTGCTTTCAAGATGCAAGGTTTTCATACTGAAAGCGCTTACCGAGGATGACCTTCATAAACTGCTGAAGCATGCCCTGTCTTCGCCGAAGGGACTCGGGAACATGCAGATCGCCCTTTCTGATGATGACCTCAAAAGCATCGCGGCGTTTTCGAACGGTGATGCAAGGACTGCACTTAACACTCTTGAGATGGCCGTTAACAACAGCAGGCTTGACGGGGACGGAGTGATATCCGTCAGCACCGAGACCATTGCCCAGTGCATGGACCGCAGGTCGCTTCTGTATGATAAGAATGGGGAGGAGCATTACAATCTCATTTCGGCGCTTCACAAATCGATGCGCAATTCAGACCCGGATGCCGCAGTATACTGGGTATGCCGAATGATCGACGGTGGAGAGGATCCTCTGTATATCGCCAGAAGGATGGTAAGGTTTGCAAGTGAAGATGTGGGGCTTGCAGATTCGAATGCATTGGCTGTTGCGGTAAATGTTTATCAGGCATGCCATTTCTTAGGGCTTCCGGAATGCAATGTCCACCTTGCGCATGCGGCGGTCTACCTGTCAATGGCGCCCAAGTCAAATGCTCTTGAGAGGGCAACCATGGATGCGGCGGAAGACATAGCAAATTCACCGGCGGAGCCTGTGCCGCTCCACATAAGGAACGGTGTCACTCAGCTCATGAGGGACAATGGATACGGCAAGGGCTACATATATGCGCATGATACCGAGGAAAAGATAACCAAGATGCAGTGCCTGCCCGATGCCCTGAAGGACCGCACATATTACGATCCCGGAACAATGGGTGATGAGGCGGCCATCCGGGAGCGTCTTAACGAGATACGCAGATGGCGCTCATCAGAGGACTGAAATGAACCTCTCAAATGCCTCGAGCCCTTCGGGCGTCTGCTTGTAGACGCCTGCATTTTCAAGAACATGTGAAAATACCATTCCGACTTCACGCCGGATGTATTCCGAAAGTGCGTTAGAGTCGGATGCGGTCCCGGTGCGGAGCTCGGCAATATCTCTTGTGAGGATCTCACGAAGCCAGGCTTCATGGGAGCAAAGCTTTTCATCATTTCCGATCTTTTGGCATATATCATCGACGGCTGCCGTGTCATCGGCAATCTTTCCGATGCTTTCTGATATCACGTCTGCTGCCGCTCCAAGCTCAGAGCGAAGCCTTGAAGGCAGGATAGCCAGTCCCATGACTTCGATAAGCCCTATGTTCTCTTTCTTGATATGATGGTATTCGCCGTGCGGATGATACACTCCGAGAGGGTGTTCCGGTGTGGTTATGTTGTTCCTCAGGGCAAGGTCCATTTCGTAAAGATCCCCGCGCATCCTGGCGATCGGAGTAATGGTATTATGCGCTGTCTGTTTACCGCCCTCTTCGGTATGCGAGAAGATAAACGCTTTCTCATCCGTGTAATTACGCCATTTTTCCAGTATGTGTGTGCAGGCCTTTACAAGCTCGGCCATGTTCCGGCTCCTGAGCCTTATCGTGGAAAGCGGCCAGTTGATAATGCCGGCCTCTGTGTCCGGAAAATCCTTCATGGTAAACTTTTCGGAATATCCTGCGCGGACCATCGGGAACTCATAGCATCCGCCCTGGAAATGATCATGCGTCAGTATAGATCCTCCGACTATCGGAAGATCTGCGTTAGAGCCGACGGTGTAGTGCGGAAATGCCTGTATGAAGTCAAGGAGCTTGGCGAAGGCGTCCTCATCGATCTTCATGGGAGTGTGTTCCTGATTGAAGACTATGCAGTGCTCATTGTAATAAACATAGGGGCTGTACTGAAGATAGTAAGGCTGCCCGCATAGCTTTATCGGGATAATGCGGTGATTCTGCCTGGCAGGGTGTGTTATGGTTCCGGCATATCCTTCGTTCTCACGGCACAGCAGGCAGAGAGGATATCCCGATGAAGGTGCCGAAAGCGCATTTGCGATATCCCTCGGGTCTTTTTCGGGCTTGGATAAGTTGATCGTGATGTCAAGAGTACCGTACCGGGTATCTGTCGTCCATTTGATATCCTTTGCTATACGGTCGCACCTGATATAGTTAGTTGCTTTTGAAAAAGCGTAATAGAAGTCGGTGGCTTCTTTGGGAGAGATACGGTATCTGTCCATGAATTCCCTGCGCACGGCGGAAGGAGGCGGTGTGACCTGTCCCATGATCTTCGTGTCGAAAAGGTCGCGGAAGGCAGCTGAATCGTTCCCGAGGATGCCGGCTGAAATGGCATATTCCGTCATGTCCTCAAGTATCAGATGAAGCTCCCTCGGATCCGGACATGGCGAGGAGGGTGCGTATTCGATTGCACCGAAAAGCTCAAGAAGCCTGTTTATGCAGTATATCCTGTCGTCTTCACCGACAAGTCCGTTCCGTTCTCCGTAAGTTACAAGCTCAAGTATCAGGTCAGAGATGTTTGTTTTGTTTCCGTTCATCATATGTCTCCCTAAGCTGTTTGGATCATCACATGATCTGTACGCAGCCGTATTTTCTTATCGTATAAACTTTTGCGCTGCCTTCACCTAAAAGCGCATCCATAGCCTGTATGTAGCTTTCGGCATGCTCCGTCTTAACGAATGCCTGGATCGTTCCGGCAAATCCTCCGCCATGGACCCTTGCGGCTCCGTAAAGCGGGGTCCTGAGCACTATATCGCTTACTGCAAGCGCTACGGCCATGCTCTGCTCGTCGGAACTGCCCGAAGGATGTATGTTCTGCAGATATTTGAAGGATGACCTTGCGGAAGCGGCAAAGCATGAAAGGAAACCGTCGAAATCACCGGCCTTGAGAGCGGAGGCTTCGTCAGCTACACGCTTGTTTTCCCAGAAGAAATGGATGGCGCGGACAACTGCACGGTCACCTGCATGATCCCGGATCGCGGGTATGTTCTTTATGAATTCATCCTCAGAGACCTGAGTGAGAACCTCTTTTCCAAAAAATCCGGCGACTTTTTTCATCTCCCCGGGTATCGCGGCATATTCATCCGTAAGATCCTCATGAGAAGCCTTTGTGTCGGTTATGACAAGCGTATATCCGTATGCCGCGGGATCGAAGTCGATGCGCTCGATCTTCGGATAAGAGTCATCAAGAAATTCATCAATGTCCCCTGTCTTCAGAAAATCGATATGTACAAATCCTCCGACGCTGCATGCCATCTGGTCCATAAGGCCACAGGGCTTTCCGAGATAATTGTTTTCCGAGTACTGGCCTATCTTGGCAATGTCGACCGTAGAGATGTTTCCGCCGTTATACAGTCCGGAAAGTATCATGCCTATCAGCGATTCGAATGATGCCGAAGAAGACAGTCCGCTTCCGCCGAGAACATCGCTTGTGACATACGCATTGAATCCGCCGATCTTAAATCCCTTTTTGGCAAAGCCCGCAGCAACACCCCGGATCAGAGCGGTCGTGGAACCGGTCTCGGCCGGATCGGGCTCAAGGGATGACAGATCGACGGTGAAGGTCTTGTATCCTTCCGAATACAGGGTGATCTTGTTTTCATTTACCGCGGATGCTGCCGCAAGGGAATCTATGTTGAGTGAAGCGGCGAGAACCTGTCCGCGCTGGTGGTCGGTATGGTTGCCGCCGATCTCGGAACGTCCGGCAGCCGAAAATACATGAAGATCTGCGGCATCTCCAAAGTGTTCATGATAGCCCTTAAAGGCACGTCTGATTCGCTCCTCCTGATATGCGGTGACTTTCGGATCATCGCCGTATATCTCCCTCAGCCTGTCTGTGTCGATAATAACCGGATCCATGTTCTGTCTCTCCATTCTATGTTTTATTGAGTGCGCCGGCATATTCTGTTAATATGAAGTGACAAATGCAGACGCCATTAATAATATATACAAGCGGGCGCCGTTTCGCAAGATTAAAGAGATCATCGCTTCCGATCCATTTTATGATCCTGCTTAAAAAACAGTGGGCGAACAAGATTACCATGTGATATACTTATTAAGTTAACCGATCGGTCGCTGTTCATGGCGGAGCTGTGATACGAAGCGATATTTTGCCAAAACGTCAAGGGATGGACGGTAACAGGAAGGAATTGTCATGGACAGAAAAAGCATTGAGATCAGATGGCACGGACGCGGGGGACAGGGAGCCAAGACGGCGGCACTCCTCCTTGCGGATGTGTGTTTCAAGACGGGTGCATATGTACAGGGATTTCCCGAGTACGGTCCCGAAAGGATGGGTGCACCGATAACCGCATTCAACAGGATAAGCGATAAGGAGATAAGGGTACATTCAAACATATACAATCCCGATCTTGTCGTTGTCGTTGACGAGACACTGTTGAATTCGGTCGATGTCACCGCGGGACTTAAGGAAGACGGTGCCGTTATAGTCAACACGGACAGGACGCCCGGGGAGGTAAGGCCGAAACTCGGCGGCTATACCGGACGTGTATATACGGTCGATGCGCGTGCCATATCGATGGAAGCGCTCGGAAAGTATTTTCCGAATTCACCCATGCTCGCGGCAGCGGTCGCGGTGTCTTCCGTAATGGACAGGGAATCATTCATAAAAGAGATGAAAGCTTCTTATGAACATAAATTCGCAAAGAAGCCCGAAGTCATAGAGGGAAACATGAAAGCCCTTACCATGACATTCGATGCGCTGAGTGGGCAGCTTGAAGACAGCTGCGAGAAGGAGGCGGTATGAGAACCGATATCAGCAATATCAACGAGCAGTCCCCGTGCGAGGACCTTACCGAAGGCCTCATGATATTCGCGGGCGGCACTTCAAAGAACTTTATGACCGGAGAATGGAGAACACAGACTCCGATATTTGATGAGACAAAATGCAAGCAGTGCCTTCTATGTGCGCCGGTATGTCCCGACGGGTGCATTCCGGTCAGGGACGGAAAGCGCAGTGATTTTGACATGGACCACTGCAAGGGCTGCGGAATATGCGAAAAATCATGTCCGTTCGGAGCTATCAGCATGCAGCAGGGAGGTATGTGATGTCGAAAAAAGACAGAATGTCAGGAAATGAAGCGACGGCCTATGCGATCCGCCAGGTTAATCCCGATGTCATGCCTGCGTTTCCGATAACGCCTTCGACCGAGATACCGCAGATGGTTTCGACCTATATCGCAAACGGTGAAATGGATACGGAGTTCATTCCGGTGGAATCGGAACACTCATCGATGAGCGCTGCGGTCGGGGCTGAGGCAGCGGGCGCAAGGAGCATGACGGCCACATCATCATGCGGACTTGCATTCATGTGGGAGGAGCTGCTCGTCGCGGCCTCAAACAGGCTCCCGCTCGTACTGACTCTCGTTAACAGAACGCTTTCCGGACCGATAAACATCAACTGCGACCATTCGGATTCGATGGGTGCAAGAGATACGGGATGGATACAGATATATGCCGAGAACAATCAGGAGGCATACGATAATTTCATACAGGCGTTTCCCATCGCAGAGGATACAAGGGTCCATCTGCCGGTCATGGTGTGCCAGGACGGATTCATAACGAGCCATGCAGTCGAGAACATCACGATAGAGGAAGATGCAGATGTTAAGGACTTTGTCGGAGAATACCATCCCGAGGAATTTCTGCTGAACCCCGGTAAGCCCGTTGCGGTCGGTCCCTATGCGGTCTCCAACTATTCCATGGAGGCAAAGTATAATCAGGAGCAGGCCATGATAAGGTCCAAGGAAGTGATCTTGGAAGTCGCCGAAAAGTTCAGGAAGAGATTCGGACGCGGGTTCGGGCTGTTTGAACAGTACCGGACGGAGGATGCAGACTTTATCATGCTCATAATGGGCTCGGCTGCGGGAACCGCAAAGGAGGCGGCAGACAGGCTCCGGGAGAGGGGGATGAAGGCCGGAGTGTTAAAGCTGCGTGTGTTCAGGCCTTTTCCCGCCGAGGAGATCGCTGACGCACTCCGGGGCTGCAGGGCAGTCGCCATCATGGACAGATGTGAGAGCTTCAACGGACACGGCGGACCGCTTTCAAGTGAAGTCAATGCAGCGCTTTACCTAAACGGGGCTGACGTTGTGAGCGTAAGCTATGTATACGGACTTGCCGGACGTGATTTTACGGTCGAGACTGCGGAAGGCATATTCAATGAGCTGAGGGACGCTTCAGAAAGCGGTAAGAAACTAACCCAGTACAGATACGTGGGACTGCGCACAAGGAAGGGACAGTAACATGGCAGGATATAATCTCAAAGAAGTAATGAGCAAGCCCGAGAGGCTTGCGGCCGGTCACCGCATGTGTGCGGGATGCGGTGCGACGATAGGGATAAGGGCGGTGCTACGTGCACTCCATGAGGGAGACCGGGCGGTCATCGGAAATGCAACGGGATGCCTTGAGGTGTCATCGTTCATGTACCCTTATACGGCATGGGAGGACAGCTACATACACAACGCATTTGAAAACGCCGGTGCAACACTTTCCGGTGTCGAGACCGCATACCGTGCGCTGAAGAAAAGAGGACGTCTGCCGGAAGATGAGAACTTCAAGTTCATTACCTTCGGCGGTGACGGCGGAACATATGACATAGGATTCCAGTCGCTGTCGGGCGCGATGGAGCGTGGGCATGACATGGTCTATGTATGCTATGACAACGGCGCATATATGAACACCGGTATTCAGAGATCGTCCGCCACTCCGCAGTTTGCGGACACGACGACGACACCGGTCGGAAAGGAAAGCCACGGAAAAGTCCAGACCAGAAAGGATCTTTCCGCCATAATCGCTGAGCATCATGTTCCCTATGTCGCCCAGACAACGTTTACCAAAGATTTCAAGGATATCCATGTTAAATCCGAAAAGGCCATATATACCGAAGGAGCGGCTTTCCTCAATGTGCTCGCACCGTGTCCGAGAGGCTGGCGGTATGAGACCTCGGAGGTAATGAAGATATGCCATCTTGCGGTCGAGACCTGCTACTGGCCGCTGTTTGAGGTAGAACACGGAAACTGGAGGCTTACGTATGAGCCGAAGAGGAAGCTTCCGATAGAGGATTTCCTGCGTGAGCAGGGGAGGTTTAAGCACCTGTTCAAGCCCGGTGGAGAGGAGCTCATCGAAGCATTCCAGGCCGAGGTCGACAAGAGATGGGAAGACCTTCTCTACAGATGCAGCCGGTGATACGGGCAGGAGATGGGACTGTAAGGGTTACGAAACCGGCCTGTTTCGTAAAGCGCGGGCCGCGCAAGGAGGGTAATATATGGAAAACGCACTGTTCAACAATACCAGCATCATTTCATGGCTTCAGTATTTTTCCGACAATACGGATATCGACCTCGAGCATGTGAAGATACTCGATATCACGAAAAAGAACAAAAACCTGATACCTACATGCGAAGTTCACAGATGCGTCCTTGTGTTCACGGAGGCGGGACATGCGGACATTTTCTACCGGATGTACAACGCAGGCCTCGGTGAATGCACGGTCATATACAACGAGGGCAGCGAGCCTGTCGGCCCCATAAAGCGTGACAGCGTCAGCAACATGATCGACAGGGGGATCAATGCTTCCGCAGGCATGATAATACTCAACCCGAATGCAAGGGCGACCATGAGGTTCGGAATAGACAACAGAACGCTTGCAAAGGGGAGCGTTAAGTATGTCGGAAGCGAGATAAGGGCGATCATCCTGTCAAAGATGCAGATAGAGGAAGGCAAGAATATCTGTGCCATATCCGCGGAATCCATCGTTGTGGAAGCAGGGCTGATGAACGGTGAGGGAACGATAATCGCAGTCGAGTACAACAAGAATGACGCGGCGGCGCTCGAAGAGAATGTTGAACAGTTCGGACTTAACAACGTAACGATAATAGACCACATTGATGATGAGACGCTGAAGGGGCTTCCGGTCCCGGATGTCACGATGCTTGTCGCGAGCGCGTCGATGGAGCAGGAGATAGCATGCCTGCTGAAACTTAACCCGGAGATGGAATTCGTGATCTATACGCTCGATTTTGTCCTTGCGGCTTCGATGATCGAAAAATGCAAGGCGTTGTGCTTATCGGATCCCGAGATCATCCAGGTATGCGTATCGAAAGTCACGAGCAGGCATAACGTGGACGTACAGCCGGCACCATGGATCATCTCCTTCAAGGCCGGAGCATAAAGATGATAGAACCCGGAAAAAAACAGACACTGCACATGACGGGAAGGACTGAGCACGGCATATATCTTTCCGAGTCGGAAGATACGCCGGACGAGAAGGTGCTCCTTCCGAAAAATCAGGTTCCCGAGGGGATAGGGCGCGGGGATGCGCTTGAGGTGTTCATATATCGGGATTCTGAAGACCGCCTGATCGCAACCGTGCGGACGCCGAAGATAATGCTCGGCCGGGTCGCGCTGCTTAAAGTTGCCGCGGTTGAAAAGGCGGGGGCATTTGTCGACTGGGGGCTTGAAAAGGATCTGCTCCTTCCGTTTGCGGAACAGACAAAGAAGGTTTCTGCCGGGGAAGATGTCCTCGTAACGCTTTATGTAGATAAGAGCGGCAGGCTCTGCCTTACGATGAAAGTCTACAATGCACTGGCATGCGACTCGCCGTACAAAAAGGATGACCGTGTAAGCGGAAGGGTGTATGAGATAAGCGAAAGGTTCGGGGCATTTGTGGCCGTTGATGACATGTATTCCGCACTCATACCCGCAAGGGAAGTCTTTCCCGATATCAGGGTCGGTGAGGTGATAACCGCAAGGGTTACCGACGTGCGGCCTGACGGTAAACTCACCCTGTCGGCGAGGGAAAAGGCATACATTCAGATGGACAGGGATGCCGAACGTGTCATGGAGATCATAGACAGCTTTGACGGAGTGCTCCCTTTTAGTGATTCGGCTCCGCCCGAAGTCATAAAAAGAGAGACGGGAATGAGCAAAAATGCATTCAAGCGTGCCGTCGGAAAGCTGTATAAGGAACGAAAGATTTCTATAGAAGAGAAAGCTATACGCAGACTGTGATGAATAAAAAGAGGTGGAACTGATTGCAGACCGGCAGCGAAAAAAAAGAACTCCGCGGCCTCGGATGGCTGTTCCTGACCGCAATGGTCCTTCATCTTGCCGTTGCGGCGCTCGCCAATCTTCTTGAAATGAAGGGGATCGAACTTCCCGTTGAGACCGCCCTTATCATTTCGGAACTGACGCTGCTGATACCATGTCTTGCCTACATGCTGACAAAGAACTTAAGCTTCATACGGGACTTGGGTTTTCGCCCGATGAGAGTGGGAAGTGTTTTCATGTGCTTTCTTCTTGCCGTGCTCGTCACTCCCATTGCATCATTCGTAAATGTCCTGTCGCAGCTTTTCGTGAGAAACGAGATGCTTCAGATGTCGGATACCCTTACGCAGGGATCAGGATTGGCAGTGATGCTCATCGCATCGGTCGCCGCCCCCTTCTGTGAGGAGCTCATGTTCAGGGGGATAATGGCGAGAAGATACGAAAAATATATGGGTCCTTTGTTTGCCGGGCTTGTTTCCTCGCTATTCTTTGCTCTGGCGCATATGAACGTGAACCAGGCGGCATATGCGTTCGTGCTGGGAATGATCTTTTCGGTCGTGAACAAGGCTGCGGGAAGCACATATGCGTCGTTTATTATCCACGCATGCATAAACGGCGGCAACATGATCCTGATGTTTGCGCTTACGGCAGTATCCCAAAGCCTCGGAAACAGCGCCGAGACAATGATCGAGAGCGCGGAGGCGATCAGAAACAGCGATACCATCTATTACATGATCGGTTCAACGCTCGTGCTCGCACTCATATCAGCACTTATAATGATACCTTGCGTGGCATGGCTTTCAAAGCATGAGGGCAATGATGCAGCCATGAAGGATTATATGACAAGGAGGCGTTCGGCGTGGCTTACGTTTCCCGCGGTCATTGCGATCATCCTCATTCTTTTCATCATGTTCGGTCTTGAACCGGTCCTTTCAATGCTTGGAACGCCGTCACAGTAGGAGGAACAGATGGACGTACTAAAGCAGATAACCAATCCTTATCTCCCCTCGTGGGAGTATATTCCCGACGGAGAGCCTTATGTGTTCGGAGACCGCGTGTATGTATACGGTTCCCATGACAAGTTCAACGGTGACGTTTACTGCATGGGAGATTATGTATGCTGGTCGGCCGACGTCAGGGATCTTGGCAGCTGGAGATATGAAGGGGTCATATACAGAAAATCAGACGACCCCGAGAACACAGACCTGCAGGGCAATCTCTACGCCCCGGATGTTGCGGTCGGACCGGACGGCAGATATTATCTGTATTATGTCCTTTCTGACAGGGGAACGGTATCGGTTGCCGTGTGTGATACTCCCGCGGGAAAATATGAATACTACGGAAGAGTCCGTTATGAGGACGGCACAAGGCTCGGGGAAAGGGAAGGCGATGAGCCCCAGTTCGACCCGGGAGTGCTGACCGAAGGCGATAAGACATATATGTATACGGGCTTCTGCGCGATAGGCGACGAGTCCAGGCACGGTGCGATGTGCACGGTCCTAGGCCCGGACATGCTGACAATAGAAAAGGATCCCGTGTTCATCGTGCCCGCAACGCATAACAGCATTGGAACGGAATATGAAGGCCATGCTTTTTTCGAAGCACCTTCCATCAGGAAGAGGGGCGGCCTGTATTATTTCATATATTCTTCGCAAGTGTGCAGAGAGCTGTGCTATGCGACCTCAAAGCGGCCCGATGGCGGCTTCACATACAGGGGCGTCCTTGTAGACAACGGCGATATAGGGATAGATTCATATAAAAGGGCGGACATGCCGGGATGCTACTGCGCCAACAATCACGGGAGCATTGTTGAGATATGCGGGAAGTGGTACATTTTTTATCACAGGCATACGAACGGCACGAACTACAGCAGGCAGGGATGCTTTGAGCCCCTCGTCCCCGACGGGGATATATGCTTCCGTCAGGCAGAGATAACATCCTGCGCGGGAGTGCCTTTTACGGAAAAGGGATTTTATCCGGCATACCTCGCATGCAACCTTTTCACAGATGAGGAGGAGCTGTCGGTTCCGTGGTCCGGCTGGATGGATGACAGGTTCCCGAAGATAACCCAGGAGGGCAGGGACGGGGATGAAGTCTACGGCTATGTATGCAACATGACCGACAGTGCAAGGGCAGGATTCAAATACTTTGACTGCCGCGGCCTTAAGGTCGTGTCGGCAAGGACAAAAGGATATGCGAACGGAAAGCTCGAAGTGAGGACGAGGTGGGACGGAGATTGTCTCGGGAGCTTTCCCATAAGCTATGCAAATGTCTGGCATGAAACAGAAGGATGTGTCAGGATCCCTGACGGCGTTAACAGCCTGTATTTCACGTTCAGCGGAGACGGGCATATGCAGTTCGGGGGATTTACGATCGGATAGGAACGTATGGAGGATAGCCTGCGGCATGTATGACAAAGATAGTGCAAAACTGTTATATGAGGCTTTTTTTGCGATCGCGGAGAGCTACACGTCAATAGTGTATATGGACGTAGAAACCGAAAGAGCATATCCGATATCCCTTGACGGCTATTCCGAACGCTACGGAAAAGAATTCGAAAAGGGCCTGACCATGCGCGAACTGGTAACGCTGTATGCAAAAGAGACGGTATGGCATGAGGATATCCCCACGGTCGTGCGTATGGCAGACAAGGAATATATACTGGAAAGGCTGAAAACAGAAAACCCGGTACTGCAGGTTTACCGGTCGGTCCATGGCGGCGACATCGTATATTTCCGCATGAAGGTCGTTCCGGCCGAAAACGGGGACATACTCATATATGCATTTGAGAACATAGACAGCCAGTTCTGCCTGCAGCACGAGATAAGGGCAGAGAAAGAACGCCACACCAAGCTTCTTGACGGACTTTCGAGAGAGTATATGTCGGTGTGGTACCTTGACGGAAAGAGCAGAAAAGTCTCACTTGTGCAGAATAACGGCTCAATGTCCGAAAACGGAGAAGCGGTTGAAATAGGCAGGTCCATGGTTGACTATCATTTCTCTATGCGGAAATACTTTGAGAAGTTTTCAATGCCGGAAGATTTTGACCGGCTGATGAGCGAGACTTCATATGAAACGATCGTAAACTGTGCGGGAGATGACGACATTTACAGTGTCAATTACATAAGAAAAAATCCGGACATGACAAAATCACGTTTCCAGATATGTTACGCAAAGATAACGGATGAATCGGGGATCGCAAATTTCGTGATGGGCTTCAGGCGGATCAATATAGGAGAATCCGAATGATAAGATCAGACGGCTATATCGATATTCGCACCTACCGCCGGGTTGACGGATAATTCCATGGCCTTGGTCAGGCTCTCGATCTCAGATGCCGCAACATCAAGAGTAGATTCGAGCATGCTGGTGCCCACGGCGGACATAACGTTTTCATGCGCCATTGCCATTGAAATATAGGGGATAGCATCAATACTTAATTCCATATGCATGCTCCTTTCGTGATCTGTGGAACTATTATATCACATATATCGGAAAAAAACACAAAAAAATGAATAAAATTTTGAAAGAAAATGAAAAGGTCCTGATATGGGCCGCAGTCATGATCTTTTCGGGTATTTATATCTCTCTCATATGGAACAGCAACGTATGGATGGACGAGGCTTTTTCGGCATCTCTAGTCCACACGGATCTTGCCGGGGTGATAAAGCGCTCAATGGCAGACACGCTTCCGCCTCTGTACAATATAATACTAAAGTTCATGACATCGGCCATGGGTTACAGCATCCCGGTCATGAAGCTGACGAGCGTCATACCGATGATCCTGACGATGACGGTCGGTGCAACGGTCGTCAGAAGGCGGTTTGGGATAAAGACCGCGCTCCTGTTCATATCGTTTATCACTTTTATGCCGCTCATGCTCTACTTTGGCGTAGAGATAAGGATGTACAGCCTGGGGTTTTTCTTTACCACGGCTTCGGGGATATACGCTTATGAAACGGTATGCTCCCCGTCATTTAAAAACTGGGCGGGATTTACGGCATTTTCCGTTCTGGCGGGATATTCCCATCACTTTGCGTTTGTGGCAGCGGGCTTTTGCTATCTGTATCTTCTGATATATTTCATAGTACGTGACCGGAGCAGGGTGAAGAGCTGGCTCCTCTGCCTGCTGGCAACCTTTGTGCTGTATGTCCCGTGCCTTATCATAACGCTCAGGCAGATATCAAGGGTCAGCGGTTATTTCTCGATGCCGGATATCACTCTGCGGGTGTTCGTACAGTATATGGCGTATCCTTATATAGTCGGGTTCACGCCGGCAACGGTCGCGGCCGCACTTCTCATGGCAGCCGCGCTGGCTCTTGCCGTATATGCAGTCTTCTCAAAAAAGGGCAGGGATCCCGAGGCTGTTTATGGGCTTTGCTGCTTTTCGGTCTATTACGGAGTCCTGATCTTCGGAACGGCCGTCACTTCGATAATGAGCGCCAATATATTCGTGGACAGATACCTGTTCTTTTCGACGGGGCTTTTATGGCTTTTTGCGGCAGTCCTGCTTGCAAGATCCGATAAGGCTTTTTTTGCTGCCGCCGTCACAGCTCTTTTTGTCGGCGCCTGCACATACAGCGTGGAGTTCCGGACGGAGTACGGTGTGAGTGCTGACGAGGAGATCGAATTTTTACGGGAGAACATAAACGAAGGGGATGTGCTCTATAGCATCGGCGGACATGAAGAGATGCAGAACTGCATACCCTTTTATACATATGTCGATAAACAGACCGCAGAGCTCGAGTATGTTTATCCGCTGGAGCTGGCCGCCGAGACCGCAAAAGACAAAGGAACGACATTGTGGGTCGCCGTTCTTGACGGATATGCCCCTTCGGATGAGGAACTGGCGGTACTTGACGGACAGGGGCTTCATATGATCAAAGAGGCTGATTTTGAATTCGACAGATACAGATGTGGATTTTATAAGGCGAGCAGATAGTGCTTTGTGAAAAAGTGCCAAAAAATCTTTTCTTTTTTGGCAATATGTATTAGAATAAACGATATAATGTCTGTGGGGGTTAACAGGCTTATATTATCTTGCCAAAGGAGAATGGTATGATTTCTAATCAGATACTTCAGAGTACTATTGAGGGATTAAAGGGGATCACAAGAGTGGAACTGGCCGTCATTGATGTTGACGGCAAGGTTTTGGCATCGACTTTCAAGGAGACCATCAATTATCATGATGCCGCTGCGAGCTTTACTCAGTCTCCCGCGGATAGCCAGGAGATTTCGGGCTATCAGTTTTTCAAGGTATATGATGAGCTTCAGATAGAGTACATACTCGTGGCACAGTCCGCGTCCGAGGATTCATATACGATAGGCAAGATCGCGGCATTCCAGATCCAGAACCTGCTCATTGCTTACAGGGAGAGGTTTGATAAGGATAACTTCATCAAGAACCTTCTGCTCGACAACCTGCTTCTCGTTGACATTTACACCAGGTCACAGAAGCTTAGGATCGATGCCGAGGCGCGCAGGATAATACTGATCGCGGAAACGCCGTCGGCGAAGGAAGTGAATGTCCTTGAAAACCTCCGTACACATTTCAAGTCCAGGACCAAGGACTTCATCACTGCGGTAGATGAGAAGGGAATAATCATCGTCCGCGAACTGGCCGCAAATGAAACGTATGAGGATGTCGACAAGATGGCTAACCAGATACTTGAACTGGTCAGCAAGCAGACCGGCGGTGCCTGCCACGTTTCATACGGCACGATCGTGAATGAGATCCGTGAGGTGTCAAGATCATACAAGGAAGCCAAGATGGCACTTGATGTCGGAAGGATATTCTTTGATGAGAGAGACGTTATCGCATACAGCTCGCTCGGGATCGGGCGCCTCATATACCAGCTGCCGATACCCCTGTGCAAGATGTTCATCAGGGAGATATTTGATGGCAGAAGTCCGGACGAATTTGATGAAGAGACGCTGATGACCATAAACAAGTTCTTTGAGAACAGCCTGAACGTTTCGGAGACGAGCCGCCAGCTGTACATACACCGCAACACGCTCGTATACCGGCTCGACAAGCTTCAGAAAACAACGGGGCTTGACCTTAGGGTGTTCGAGGATGCCATAACGTTCAAGATCGCTCTGATGGTCGTAAAGTATATGCGCTATATGGAAGAATCCGATCAATAGCATATTTTTAAGGGGAATGAGGAGATAAATATGATAACAATGGAGTCAGTCAGCAAATCGTACTCCACCGGTGTGCCGGCACTCAATGATATCAACCTGCACATCAAAAAGGGGGAATTTGTCTTTGTTGTGGGGGACAGCGGATCGGGCAAGTCGACCCTGATAAAACTTCTGCTCCGTGAGCTTACTCCTACGAGCGGAAGGATCATAGTAAACAATTACGATCTGTCAAGGCTGAGAAGACGTAAGGTTGCCAAGTTCCGCAGGAATGTCGGCGTGGTCTTCCAGGACTTCAGGCTGCTGAAGGACAGGAACGTTTATGAGAATGTTGCGTTCGCGCAGCGTGTCATAGAAGTGCCTACCCGCCAGATAAGAAAAAACGTGCCGGCGATGCTTTCGCTTGTCGGGCTTGCGGGCAAATACAAAGCCAAGACATGGCAGCTGTCGGGTGGCGAACAGCAGAGGGTAGCGCTTGCAAGAGCGCTCGTGAACAATCCGCCCATACTGCTCGCGGATGAGCCTACCGGTAACCTCGATCCGAGAAATTCATGGGAGATCATGAAGCTTCTCGAGGAGATAAACAGACGGGGGACGACGGTGCTCGTCGTCACACATAACCGTGAGATAGTCAATGCGATGCGCAAGCGTGTCATCACGATGAGAAAAGGGATCATCATCAGTGACGAAGAGAAGGGTGAGTACATAGATGAGGATTAGTACGCTTTGGTATACATTCAAACAGGGATTTAAGAACATCTTCAGGAACAAAGTCTTTTCCCTGGCGACGATTGCCACGATCTCGTCCTGCATATTCCTGTTCGGCCTGTTCTACTGCCTGGTGGTGAACGTCCAGTACAGTGTAAAGGCGGCCCAGTCGGGAGTTGCGGTCACGGTGTTCTTTGACGAAGGACTCGAGGATGAGAAGATAAAGCAGATCGGAAGTCAGATACAGTCGAGGGAAGAAGTTTCTGAAGTGAGGTTTGTCACTTCGGATGAGGCCTGGGACAGCTTCAAGGAAGACTACCTGGGCGAATATGCCGACGGCTACGAAGGAGATAATCCGCTTGAAGGTTCGGAGAACTACGAGATATACCTAAGCGATGTAGCCAAACAGCCGGAACTGGTCGCGTGGCTGAAGTCGATCCCGGGAATAAGGGAAGTCAACCGCTCGGATATAACGGCGGAAGTGCTTACGAACGTAAATACACTTATCAGTTATGTTTCGCTGGCGATAATAGGAATACTGCTTCTAGTTTCGGTCTTTCTGATAAGCAACACGGTTGCGATGGGTATTTCGGTAAGACGCGAGGAGATCGGGATAATGAGGCTGATCGGTGCAAAGGACTTTGTCGTCAGATCACCGTTCGTCATAGAAGGGATACTGATCGGACTGATAGGTTCCGCCCTACCGCTGGTTGCGATATATTACCTATATAAGCTGATGATGGAATATGCAAATGCTAATTTTGCCGTGTTGTCTGACATGCTCAAGTTTATGAGCGCACAGGAGCTGTTCAGAAACCTGATACCGATATCGCTGGTACTTGGAGTGGGGATAGGATTTTTGGGAAGTCTGATAACAGTCAGAAGACATCTTAAAGTATGATGCATTTTTACGTTTAGAAGGGGAACGATATGAAACGCACAAGGGGAGAGCGTTTTGTGGCAATGCTTATATTAACGACATTATTAGCGGCACGTGTGCCGCTATTTGTGCATGCAGCCACCCTGACGAACGATAAGATCAGGGAGAGCGAGGAATCCAAGAAAAAGGCGGAGGAAGAGAAGAATTCACTCAAGAACAGCCTTACGGATGTAAAGTCGATCCTCACCAGTCTTGAGAATACAAAGAATGACCTTGAAAACTATATAAGAGAGCTTGACTCTGACTTGGAAGGCATCAATGAGAAGATCGATACCCTTAACCGGCTGATAAGCGACAAGGAGTTTGAGATCGAAACGACAGAGAGGGAACTTGAAGAAGCAAAAGAAGTCGAAGAAGCGCAGTATAATATCATGAAACGCCGAGTAAAGTTCATATACGAACGTGGCGATGTATCAACGGCTGAAATGCTGCTGTCCTCTAAGAGCTTCGTGGAATTTCTGAACAAGGCAGAGTTCATATCCCGTGTTTCGGCTTATGACAAGAGGATGCTGGATTCATACATACTGGCAAAGGAGACTGTTGCAGCCAAGGAAGAGGAGCTCAAAGCTGAGAAGGAAGGGCTTGAGACCGCGAGAGAAGCGGTAAAGAGCGAACAGGATGCCCTCGAGACGCTGATGGAGGATAAGGAACAGGAGATCACGGCCTACGAGGGAGACATCAGCAACAAGGAAGCCGCCATTGCCGAGTACGAGGCAATGATAGCCGAACAGGACCAGATAATCAAGGATCTGGAAGCGGCTATCTTAGAGGAGAAGAAGCGGCTTCTTGCCGAAAACAGAAAAACGATCACCTATGACGGAGGACAGTTCAAGTGGCCTGCGCCTTCATATACAAGAATATCGGATGACTACGGTACAAGGGTGCATCCGATACTCGGAAACACGCAGTTCCATAACGGCGTGGATATGGCAGCTCCGAGCGGATCGCCGATACTCGCAGCCTATGACGGCGAGGTTATAGCGGCATCATATTCTCCGACAATGGGAAATTACATCATGATAGACCACGGTGACGGCCTGATCACGATCTATATGCACGCAAGTTCCGTATCGGTCGGGCAGGGAACCATGGTCGCCCGCGGAGAACAGATCGGATGCGTCGGATCGACAGGAAGGAGCACCGGCCCCCACCTGCATTTTTCCGTTAGGGAGAACGGGGCATATGTCAGCCCGTGGAATTATCTGTCATAGGGTTTAACTGCAAAGTGTGGAACAGACCTTGCGGCGCCCTTATGGAGGACGCCTTATTATTTTTTTTGCTGAGCTTATGATCAAGAGGTAGGAGCATGGAAGAATATAACATTACCGAGGGAGGAGCGGAAGAATCTCCGGTATACAGCCAGATAACAATGGAATATGTTGACAGCCAGACAAATAAGGCCCGGAAGAAGGGGATGGTTCAGGGGATTTTGCTCGCTTTTGGCATAGTTATCCTGGCAACAGGCATCTATGCCGCAGTCTCGGCCGTTTTGATGATAGCAAACGGAAGCTTTTACTCGAAGATCTTCGGAAGCTCGGCAAGTTCCGTGCTTGATAAGAAGTCCATCGATAAACTTGATAATCTCTACAGCCTGATCGAAAGCACTTACCTTGAGGACACCGACAAAAAGGAGCTTCAGGAAGGCATTTACAAGGGAATGCTCGAAGCGCTCGATGATCCGTATTCCGTGTATTACAACAAGGAAGAATTCGAGGAGATGATGGAGGGGACATCGGGAACTTTCGAAGGCATCGGTGCATACCTTACACAGGATCCCGAGACAAAGGTGATCACGGTCGTAAGGCCGATCAAGGATTCTCCGGCCGAGGCCGCGGGGATGCTTGCGGATGATATTGTCGTCGAGGTTGATGGCGAAGATATCACGGGACAGGATATCAATCTTGTCGTTTCGAAGCTGAGGGGACCCAAGGGCACCGAGGTCAGCGTCGGAGTCATGCGGGAAGGAACCGACGATGTGATCACTTTTAAACTGAAGCGCGATGAGATAAACGCAGTGACCGTCGATTCGAAGATGCTCGATGATGACATAGGATACATACAGATATCGGAATTCGCGGATGCGACCGCGGATCAGTTCCGTGAGGCTTTTGACAATCTCGAGGAGCAGGGCATGAAATCCCTGATCATAGACCTTCGTTCAAACGGAGGAGGATATGTTGACATATCTGTTGAGATAGCGGACAGGCTCGTTAAGGACGGGGTTATCGTATCCGTAGAGGACAAGCACGGACTTTCGTACAAGTATGAAGATAAGGGTGATGAAAACTATCTGAAGGTGCCGTGTGTCCTGCTAGTGGACGGAAATACCGCCAGTGCATCGGAAATACTGACGGGGGCTTTAAGGGACCACGGACTGGTGACAGTCATCGGGACACAGACATTCGGAAAAGGCATCACGCAGATAATAACTCCGCTCGATGACGGAAGCGGTGTAAAGATAACCAACTCCAAGTATTTCCCGCCGGATGGTGAGGACATACACGGTATCGGCATCAAGCCGGATATCGTGGTTGAGTGGGATGATGAGAAATATAAAGCTGACGGAACGGACAATCAGCTTGAAGCAGCAAAGGACTTTCTGAAGAATAAACAAGGAGAAGCCAAATGAATACGATCAGGGTATGCGACAGCACCGTCAGGAAGCTTTCAACGGGAAAAGAAAACACACTGTCATTCAAGGAAAAACTGGAGGTTGCAAAGCTTCTGGATAAACTGTGCGTTGATGTTATAGAACTGGATGAGATAAGGAGCAGCAAGGTTGACAGCCTTCTCATCAAGTCTGTCGTTACCGCGGTGAAGCATAGCCTTATCGCTGTCCCCGTGCCGCTCGGAGCCGATCCGTCGCCTACCGCGGCCGCTCTTGGAGAGGCCGACAGGTTCAGGCTGCAGGTAGTTGCGCCCGGAAGCAGCGTCCGCATGGAATACGTTTACCATAAAAAGGCCGCAGCGATAGTTGATATGGTGGACTCTACCGTCAGGGCATGCAGGAACTTCACGGATGATGTGGAACTTCTCATAGATGATGCGACAAGAGGAGATATGGGAGCGATATCACAGATAATAGGGGCCGCGCTTGATGCGGGAGCGACCACGGTGACGTTCTGTGATGATGCCGGAACAATGCTCCCCGAAGAGTTCGCCGCATTTCTTGAAGACAGGCTCAAAGCCGAACCGAGGCTTCGGGATATCACGTGGGGCGTTTCCTGCTCGGACGAACTGTCCATGGCCGACGCGTGCGTTATTGCCGCCCTATGCCACGGGGCCGGTGAGATCAAGGCTTCGGCCTATCCCGTAAATACGGCGTCCCTTGAGAACGTATGCCGTGTCATCGCGGGAAAGGGAGAGAGCTTCGGTGTCAGGACACAGGTCATGACATCATCGATGAGGCGGACCGTCGGACAGATCAACAGATTCTGCGTGCCGGATGATACGAAGCCATCCTTCGGATTTACCGGAAACGTTGATGCCGCGGATGAGACGCTGACGGCTCATGACTCCAAGGAAGCGGTCGTATCCGTAGCGGAAAAACTCGGATACATATTAAGTGATGAGGATGCAGGGAACGTATATGATGCATTCATCAAGCTGGCATCCAAAAAGGAGAATGTCACGGCAAAGGAACTCGATGCGATAGTTGCGACCGCTGCCATGCAGGTTCCCGCAAAGTATGAGCTAGAAAACTACATCACTAATACCGGGAGCGCGATCACATCCATGGCTCACGTGAAGCTTAAGACAAAAGATGAGAGCATCGAGGGCATTTCGCTTGGAGACGGGCCGATAGATGCGGCATTTCTTGCAATAGAGCAGATAACCGGCAGGCATTACGAACTTGATGATTTTCAGATAAAAGCCATAACCGAAGGAAAGGAAGCCGCGGCGGAAACGATAGTCAAGCTCCGCGCAAACGGAAAGGTATATTCCGGACGCGGGCTGTCCACGGACATAATCGGAGCAAGCGTAAGAGCATATCTGAACGCCGTCAACAAGGTGGTCTATGAGGAGGAGCTGTAAACAGTTCTCATTGTTTAAGGAGGAGATGTGATGAATCTTTCGTTTTCCACGCGTGGATGGAAGGACATAACATGGGACCGCTTCCTTGGCATCGCTGAGGAAATGGATTTTTCCGGAATAGAGATATATAAGCTTACCGCCGGCAGCCTTTATGCCAGGGGCGGTGAGTTCAACCAGTATAACCTCGCGGCAACGGCAAGGCAGCTGAGGGATTCGAAGATAAGCATCCCCGTATTTGACGGGACCTATGATCTTGACGATCCTGACTGTATCGATGACATCAAAAAGATCATAGACATCGCGGGCTATATGAGGGTGAACTATGTCGGGATAGGAACCCCGACAGAAGATGAGAACCTGATCAAAAGCGTCGTTTCCGTGCTTCTGCCGATGGCAAAGGAGAAGAATGTCACGCTCCTTATCGGGACCGAGGGCATTTATTCCGACACGAAGAAGCTTTGCGAGCTTCTTGACGAGTATGCGGACGATAACCTCGCGGCACTTTGGGACCTGCATCATACGTTCAGGTTCGGGGGAGAGGAGCCGAAGGATACGATAAGAAATCTTGGAGCATATGTCAGGCACGTTCATCTGTGCGATTCCGATGACGGCGATACTTATGAGCTCATCGGCGAGGGCTCGGCACCGATCAAGGAATTCATGGACGCACTCTATTCAATAGACTATGCCGGATTCATATCTCTCGAGTGGAAGCCCGAATACATGGAGGATCTTGACGATTACGAGGTCATCTTCCCTTACTTTGTGAACTACATGAGCCGGTTCGAAAATACCAGGGGCAAAAAGAAGAAGCTTTACCCCAACCACGACGGTACGGGACAGTACGTATGGAAGAAGGATGAGCTCATAAACCTTACTTTTCCTCAGGTGCTTGACAGGATGGTCGAGGAATTTCCCGACCAGTACTGTTTCAAATATACGACACTTGATTATACGAGGACTTATGAGGAATTCAGGGATGACGTGAACGATTTTGCCAAGTCGCTGATAAGCCTCGGAGTCAGATCCGGATCAAAGGTTGCGGTATGGGCGACAAACGTTCCCGCATGGTATATCTCGTTCTGGGCATGCTGTAAGATCGGCGCGGTCCTCGTTACGATGAACACCGCATATAAGATCCACGAGGCGGAATATCTTCTGAGGCAGTCCGACACGCATACGCTCGTCATGATCGAGAAGGCTGTGGATTCGAATTACAGAGAGATAATAAATGAGCTCTGCCCCGAGATAGCTTCGTCGCGGGACGGAAAACCTCTTCACTGCAAGAAGCTTCCGTTCCTTCGAAACGTCATAACCGTGGGGTTCAGGATGCCGGGCGCCCTTACTTTCGAGGAGGCCATGGACAGGCACGGCATGGTATCCGACCAGGAGCTTGAAAAGATGGCCGCAAACGTCCGCCCCGATGATGTGTGCAATATGCAGTATACTTCCGGGACCACCGGTTTTCCGAAGGGAGTCATGCTGACGCATTACAACGTTGTCAATAACGGAAAGTGCATCGGTGACAGGATGGGACTGTCCACCGCGGACAGGATGATGATCCAGGTGCCGATGTTCCACTGCTTCGGCATGGTCCTTTCCATGACATCGTCGATAACGCACGGAGCCACGATATGCCCGATGCCTTACTTCTCGGCAAAATCGTCGCTCGCATGCATCAACCAGGAGAGGATAACATGCTTTAACGGCGTTCCTACGATGTTCATCGCCATGTTCAATCATGAGGATTATAAGAAGACCGACTTTTCATATATGAGGACGGGGATAATGGCAGGAGCGGGATGCCCGCCTGAGCTAATGAAGAGGGCGGCGCAGCCTGACGAGATGAACATGAGGGGGATCGTGTCCGTGTACGGACAGACGGAGACCGCACCCGGCAACACGATGTCTTCATGGACAGATCCGCTTGACGTGCGTACCGAAACGGTAGGTTATGCGTTCCCCCATGTTGAGTGCAAGGTCATCGACCCCGAGACTGGTGAGGAAGCCGGCATCGGTGAGAACGGTGAGTTCTGTGCAAGAGGCTACAATACTATGAAGGGCTACTATAAAATGCCCGAGGCAACAAGGGAGACGATAGATGCGGACGGATGGCTCCATTCGGGAGATCTTGCCGCCAAGGATGAGAACGGGAACTACAGGATAACGGGACGCCTCAAGGACATGATAATAAGGGGCGGAGAGAACATCTACCCGAAGGAGATCGAGGAATTCATCTATACATGTCCGAAAGTCAGGGATGTTCAGGTCATCGGCGTGCCCGACAAGAGATACGGTGAAGAGGCGATGGCATGCATTATACTTAAAGAAGGCGAAACGATGACTGTCGAGGAGATGGATGAGTATATCAAATCTCATTTAGCGCGCCATAAAGTACCGAGATATATAGAGTTTGTCGATGAATTCCCGATGAACGCGGCCGGTAAGGTACTGAAGTATAAGATGAGAGAAGAAGCGGTCGCAAGACTTGGATTGTGAGGAGCATCAGATGGGAAAGAATATTGTAACGGTTGACGGAAACGGTGCCTGTGCCGAGGTTGCATATGAATTTACCGAGGTCGCGGCGATCTATCCGATAACGCCGTCTTCTCCAATGGCGGCCAAAACGGATGAGTGGTCGGCCAAGGGCAGGCAGAATATGTTCGGGCAGACTGTAAGGCTTGTAGAGATGCAGTCAGAAGCCGGAGCCATAGGAGCGGTTCACGGCGCTCTTCAGACGGGAAGCCTTGCGGCCACTTATACATCGAGCCAGGGACTGATGCTCATGATCCCGACTCTTTACCGCATAACCGGGGAACATCTTCCGGCGGTCCTGCATATTGCTGCCAGAACTGTCGGCACACACGCGATGAGCATATTCGGGGACCATTCGGACGTTATGGCATGCCGTCAGATCGGTGTGGCCATGTTGAGTTCGGGGAGCGTCCAGGAAGCTGCGGACCTTGCAGCGGTCGCACATCTGTCGGCAATAAAAGGACGCGTTCCCGTGATGCACTTCTTTGACGGTTTCAGGACCTCGCATGAAATGTCCAGGATAGAGATGCCCGATGTCAAGAAACTGTCGGCGCTCACCGATAAGAAGGCGCTCGCTGATTTTCGCGCGCACGCGCTGAATCCCGAACATCCGCTGCTTAGGAATACCGTGCAGAATGATGACGTCTATTTCCAGTTCCGTGAGGCAAACAATAAGTGCTATACGGAGCTTTCCGACATAATTGAGGACTATATGGCCAAGGTGTCCGAGACTGTCGGCAGAAAATACGTGCCGTATCAGTATTACGGCCCCGACAATGCGACCGATATCATAATCGCCATGGGCTCGGTATCAGGAACCATTGAAGAGACGGTCGATGCATTAAACAAAAGGGGACGCAAGACCGGATTTCTCCAGATACACATGTACAGGCCCTTTGATGTGAAGAAGTTCCTGGCCGCGATACCGGGAAGCGTAAAGAGGATTGCGGTCCTCGACAGATGCAAGGAAATGGGTGCGGTCGGCGAGCCGCTTTATGTTGACGTGTGCACGGCACTTTTCGGATCCGGAAGGGACATAAAAGTGATCGGAGGAAGATATGGGCTTTCGTCAAAGGATACGAGCCCGGCTCAGATAGTCGCGGTTTATGATAATCTCGCATCTTCCCGTCCGATAAACAGCTTCACGATAGGCATCGAGGATGATGTGACACATCTGTCCCTGAAGGTTCAGCCTCTTGATTATGAGATAGGCTCTCCCGACATGATATGCTGCAAATTCTGGGGGCTCGGCGGAGACGGAACCGTGGGGGCCAACCACAATACGGCCAAGATACTCGGAGATCTTGCCGACATGTTTTCCCAGGCATATTTTGAGTATGATGCAAAAAAATCGTTCGGCGTGACCAAATCGAACCTGAGGTTTTCCAAGAAACCGATAAGGGGAAGCTACTATGTAAAAGCGGGAGACATAGTCGCCTGCCATAACCAGAGCTTCATAAAGCAGTATGACGTTGCCTCTGAGGTGAAAAAAGGCGGGATATTCCTTCTCAACTGCACATGGAGCGATGATGAGCTGGACGGCGAGCTTCCTAACCGTGTTAAGAGGATCTTTGCCAAAAAGAAGGTAAGGCTGTTTGTCATAAACGCAACGGCGATAGCGGAGGAGCTCGGGCTCGGAAGCCATACAAATACGGTGCTTCAGGCAGCGTTCTTCAAGATATCTGGACTCCTCCCGATAGAGAAGGCAGTGGCGGAAATGAAAGCCGCAGCCGAGAAGGCATACTTCACGAAGGGCAGCAAGGTCGTAAAGATGAATACCGATGCCATCGAAAAGGGTGCCGAGTGCGTGCACGAAGTCGCGGTCCCTCCTGAGTGGGCCAACCTTAAAGACGAAGAGGAAAAGGCGGCCGACGGTCCGGCAATAGTACGCGAGGTTTGCGATCATATAAACCACCAGAGAGGCAATGATCTGCCGGTTTCGGCGTTTGTCGGCAGGATGGACGGCTCCATCGAAATGGGTCTTACAGCGTACGAAAAGCGCGGCATAGCTGTCAACACGCCAAAGTGGGATCCCGACAAGTGCCTGCAGTGCAATATGTGTTCGCTCGTATGTCCCCATGCAGCCATAAGGCCGCACCTGCTTTCCGAAGAGGAGGCAGAAAATGCTCCCGCCTCAATGAAAATGACGGATGCAAAACCTTCAGGGAAATACAAGTATGCGCTCAGTGTTTCCGAATTTGACTGCAGCGGATGCGGCAGCTGTGTATCCTCATGCCCGGCAAAAGAGAAAGCCATAACTATGGGCCCTGCCGAGCTTACCGATGAAAAACGTTCGGAGTGGGACTACTCGCTTACAATAACGCGCAAGACGGACACATATGATAAATACACACTGAAAGGAAGCCAGTTTGAAACTCCGCTTCTTGAGTTTTCCGCGGCCTGTGCGGGCTGTGGTGAGACCGTTTATGCAAAGCTCATGACGCAGCTGTTCGGTGACAGGGTCTACTGGGCAAACGGGACCGGATGTTCACAGGCCTGGGGAGCCACATATCCGGGAATCCCTTATACCGTCAACGAAAGAGGGTTCGGACCGGCATGGACGAACTCGCTGTTTGAGAACAATGCCGAGCTCATGCTCGGAATGTATCTGTCCGTTACGCAGCAGAGAAAAGCGGTAAAGAAAAAAGTCGAGGAGCTTATGGAATGTTCCCCGGATCAGGATATTAAGAGCAAATGCGCAGCATATCTTGACGCTTTCGATGATTTCGAAGGATCGAGGGCTGCATCGGATGCACTCATCGCGGCTCTTGAGGCGGCAGGGGATGACTGCCCTGAGCTTATCGCGGATATCCTTTCGCGGCGTGACAGCCTCGCCCGCAAGTCGTTCTGGATGTATGGCGGCGACGGATGGGCATATGACATCGGCTTCGGGGGACTCGATCATGTCATAGCGACCGGTGCGAACATCAATACTCTCGTAATAGATACCGAGGTTTATTCGAATACCGGAGGCCAGAGCTCTAAGGCGACACCGATCGGTGCCGTTGCGCAGTTTGCCTCTGCGGGAAAGAAAACGAGGAAGAAAGATCTCGGAGCAATATTCATGACATACGGAAACGTTTATGTAGCTTCGGTTTCGATGGGAGCCAATCCCGCCCAGCTCCTTAAGGTATTAAAAGAGGCGGAAGAGTACGACGGACCGTCGCTCATCGTTGCATATACGCCATGTACGGCCCATGGCATAAAGGCCGGAATGGGATCGGCGCAGCAGGAGATGAAGCGTGCCGTGGACAGCGGATACTGGACTTTATACCATTATGATCCGAGGCTTCCCGACCCGCTCGTTGTAGACAGCCGCGAGCCTTCTCTCGATTACATGGAGTTCCTGTCGGGAGAGACGAGGTATTCGTCTCTGACCAAAACATTCCCGGAAAATGCCGAGAAGCTGTTCCGGCAGGGCGCAAGGGATGCAAAGGAGCGGTACGCAAAATACAAGGCGATGGAAAAGAAGAGCTGACGTCTGATGCAAGGAGGCAGGATATGAAGAGGGTTACACTTGGCAAAACGGGTATTTCGGCACCTCAGAACGGTTTTGGTGCTCTGCCTCTGCAGAGGGTTCCGATGGATGAAGCGGTGGCGATACTCCGCAATGCATATGACGGCGGGATGAGATTTTTTGATACCGCAAGGGCATACAGCGACAGCGAGGAGAAGCTCGGGGCGGCTTTTGACGGATATGTAAAAAGAGAAGATATCATCATCGCGACAAAGACGGCGGCCAAAACTCCGGAAGCTTTTTGGACCGACCTTGAGACGTCTCTTGAGAAACTTCGCACGGACTATATAGATATATACCAGTTCCATCTTATGGGGGAATGCTGGATGCCCGGCGGTGACGACGGGATGTACGAATGCATGGCCGAAGCGAAAAGGCAGGGAAAGATACGCCATATTGGCGGAACTGCCCATAAGCTCGGGATAGCAGAACAGATCGCAAAGGCGGGAGTATATGAAACGCTCCAGTATCCGATAAGCTACCTTGCTGACGATAAAGAACTTGAACTCATCAGTATATGCAATGAGAACAGCGTCGGACTGATATGCATGAAGGCGCTTGCAGGCGGCCTCATCACGGACTCGAGGGCGTCAATGGCGTTCATGGGACAGTTTGACGGGATCATGCCCATATGGGGGATCCAGAGGCAGTCCGAGCTTGCCGAATGGCTCTCATACATGGATGATACGCCGGAGATGAATGATGAGATCAGGGATTTCATCAGCTCCGAAAAAGAAGAACTGAAGGGCGAATTCTGCAGGGGCTGCGGCTACTGCATGCCCTGTACCGTAGGAATACAGATCAATATGTGCAACCGCATGGCGCTCATGCTCCGGCGCGCGCCGAGTGCCACATGGCTTGATGCACACTGGCAGGCAGAGATGAAGAAGGCCGAGAGCTGTCTTGAATGCGGAGCATGTCTTCCAAAATGTCCGTACGGTCTTGACATTCCCAAACTTCTTAAAAAGAATATCGAAGATTATAAAAGGGTTCTCGCCGGAGAAGCGGCAGTCTGAGGAGGTGCCTTATGATCATTTATGTTGATGCAAATGCAAAGCACGACGGAAACGGCAGCCGGGAATTACCGTACAGAAGGATTGGTGAGGCGGCGGCAGCTGCACTGCCCGGAGATGAGGTATTGGTAGCTCCCGGAACTTACAGGGAGTATGTAGATCCCGTAAATGCGGGAGAAGAAGATGCGAGGATCGTATATAAGAGCGAGAAGCCGCTCGGAGCTGTCATAACGGGTGCCGAGACCGTCACGGGCTGGGAAAGATATAAGGATGATGTATGGTCCGTAAGGGTTAAGAACGGGATCTTCGGCAGCTACAATCCATATACGACACCTGTATACGGCGACTGGTATTTTGCGGCGCCGAACAAGCATACGGGATGCGTATGGATAAACGATGAGGCGCTCTATGAGGCGCTCTCGGTCGATGAGTGCATTGCGGCCGAAGTATATGATTGTTCGTGGGACCCTGAAAAGTCACGGAGAAAATGGTATAGCGAGCAGGATACCGAAAAGGACGAGACGGTATTTTATGCAAATTTCGGCGGGGCGGATCCTAACAGTGAAAACGTTGAGATCACGGTAAGACGTGAGTGCTTCATGCCGAGCCGCGAGGGGATCGGCTATATAACCGTAAGCGGATTTAATATCAACAAAGCCGCAACGACATGGGCACCGCCCGCGGCATACCAGGACGGAATGATCAGCCCCCACTGGAGCCGGGGATGGATAATAGAGGACTGTGAGATCTGGGGCAGCAAATGTGCCGGAATATGCGTGGGCCGCTATTATGACCCCGAAAACAACCATTTCTACACAACAAAGCATGTGAAGAGCCCTACCCAGATGGAAAGGGATTCGGTCTGCCGCGGCCAGTATTACGGATGGCTCAAGGAAAAGATCGGAGGCCATATCATCCGCAGAAATAACATCCACCACTGTGAACAGGGCGGTATCATAGGACGCATGGGCGGAGTTTTCAGCATCATCGAAGACAACCATATCCATCACATCAACAATATGATGGAGCTTGGCGGAGCTGAGATCGCGGGAATAAAAATGCATGCGGCTATAGATGTCATAATGCGCCGCAACCACATACATCACTGCACGATGGGCATATGGTGCGACTGGGAAGCCCAGGGTACGAGGATAACCCAGAACCTGCTGCATGATAATCAGCGCCCGGCGTTCGCAAAACAGCTGCAGGGCGGGATGACCTGCCAGGATCTGTTTGTTGAGGTCAGCCACGGGCCGACTCTTATCGACAACAACGTACTCCTGTCCGATGTATCGTTACGCATCGCAACCCAGGGTGTTGCCATGGTCCATAATCTGTGTGCGGGATCGTTCACGTTTGTCGGTGACGGAACGACCTGGAGATATACGCCGTACCATATCCCCCACAGGACAGAGGTTATGGGCTTTATGACGATACTTCACGGGGATGACAGGTTCTATAACAATATATTCATACAGAAGTGGCCCGCCGAGGATCTGGTGCTCGAGAATGATTCGGATCCCGACCAAAAGCAGGTTGAAAACAGAAAAGTGGGGACATACTGCTTTGATGAATATCCTACGTATGATGAGTGGATAAAGATGTTTGACATGGAGGAAGAGCATCCTGATATGTCCAAACATGAGAGCGCCCATTTTTCCCACCTTCCCGTATGGGCTGGCGGAAACGCATATTTTGAGGGCGCGCGCGGATGGAAAAAAGAGAAAAATGCATTTACGGATGATTCGGGCAGGGTATACGCGGATGTTGTGGAAAAGGACGGCGGATATTACCTTGATACGAACATCTATGAAGTCCTTAAAGGCTTCAGGGCGGACATGATCTCGACAGAAACACTCGGCACTGCTTTTGAGCCTCAGCAGAAGTTTGAAAACCCTGACGGGACACCGATATGCTTTGACCATGATCTTCTCGGAAATCATCGTGGCGTGGATGTGATACCGGGGCCGTTCGCCACCGGGTCGTCAGCATCGGAAAGGCTCTTCTAGGCCGGCATAATATAAGAGTTTTATGGATTTCAGACTTCATTCGGAATATAAGCCCTGCGGCGACCAGCCGCAGGCAATAAAGGATTTGGTAGAGGGTTTCAAAGCTGGCAACCAGTTTGAGACCCTGCTTGGCGTTACGGGCTCCGGCAAGACCTTCACGATGGCGAATGTCATCGCTGCTCTCAATAAGCCGACACTCATCATATCTCACAACAAAACACTTGCCGGGCAGCTCTACAGCGAGATGAAGGAGTTCTTCCCTGAGAACGCTGTGGAGTATTTTGTATCCTACTATATTTCTTATAGAACACCACAATATCTCGTGGTATAAATCCAAAGAAAAATCTATATATTGTACCGTGAAGGCATTATATGGACAATATAGACTATATGGACAGGGTGCTACAGGTGACCCAATTGTCCGTGTGACTCAATTGTCCGTGTGTGCTAGAATTCACCGCAAATGTCTTCGGCAAAATGCCGCAAATGTCTTCGGCAAAATGCCACAAATGTCTTCGGCGAGGATTGAAAATGGATGCGAATCGAGTATAATGATGTATATATATTTTTTTTAAGAGGTGAATGGTCAAAATGAACTATATAGAACGAATATGTGACAGTGAATTGCAAGACAAGTTAGATGCTTTTGGAGCGGTACATGTTATAGGCCCCAAATG
>JAILRP010000001.1 GCA_024698075.1 Lachnospiraceae bacterium | reverse complement strand
TTCAAACTGACTTCTATCCGTCGCAGGAAAAAGCTCCATTCCTGCCGGAAAACAATTCATGCTTAGAATAGCTTTTTGCACAATCTTTCTATCTTTCTTTAAGTCCTCATATGTGGAACTGATAAATACTTCATATTTTTTCAATACCCTATTCTCAACCTCCAAAATGTAGTATTCAACAAACACAGGTTAATACTAATATATTATACAGCATAATACGAATCATAAAGATATCTACAGAAATAAAATGCCCCCCGGATTATTCTGGAGGGCGTTGACATTGCGCTATATCCTTTCTTAGAGTATTATTGACTTACAAAATGACTTACAACCTTTGTCAGTCGCTCGGGAACCGCATAAACACTGCATTTCTGAGTGAATTACGGGTTCGATTCCCGTACCCTGCTTTACCAGGTTAGTATTCGGAGGACAAGGGAAAATGAAGGCCGCATTCGTCACGCTCGCGTGAACGATGCGGTCTTTGTTTTCACGCGGTTCCTGCGAAGCAGGAACCGCACATGCATGAGCAATCTCTGATTGCGAATGCCTGTGCGAGTCCTACGAATATCTCCATATAATAATCCCCCTCTTTCATACAACCCGCCTCATATACCGAATGCCCGCAATAATCAACCGAATACCGTAATCAGGCGCATTCCATGTTCCCGTAATATATAATATCCATGTATCTGAAGTTCTTTAAAATACATGGAGGTATTTAAATGAAGGATATCAAGACAGGAACGATCTGTGCCATCATCAGCATGGCCTCGGTGGTGATCATGCTGATATGGGGATTTTTGGCTGATGATTTCGGTCACAGCTGGCTGGCTGTGATGGTTGGCGGAGTTGCATCATGCGCATTCGCGATGATCCGCAGGGATATGGATAAGGCCAAAAAGGATAAAGAGGGATCAGAATGACCGGCTTGGCCGGGAACAGATCTCGCATATCCGGTATGGCGGGAAATACAGCCCATAAAACATGCAGAAGTAATGATGTGGAGAAGGAGGTCAGAGTATCCTTCTCCACAATTACGTTTATGAAAAATACCGAATAAACACGAAAATCCACCGAATAAACACGCCACAAACGAAGCTTTGATCGATATCATATAATTATACTTATTAAATTTTCTGCAGACGGACGGTGAACAGATGAAAGATATGGTAGAGATCGAGGTTGTACTTGATGAGCAGTATACAGATCCGCTTGTAACGATCAGGACAAGATCGAACACACAGCAGGTCGAGAACATCATTTGTGCGATCGAGGATGCATCCCACAGCGATTTTCCGCAGATAGCGGCCATAAAGGATGATTCGGCTGTATTTGTCTCCCAGAGGGATATCGTAAGAGTACATACGGAAGGCCGCAAGATCGTGATCCAGACGGAGAACGAAGCATATACGGTCAAAAGAACCCTGGCCGGCCTTGAGGACGTTCTCAATGCTTCAAGATTCCTTCGGATATCCCAGTCGGAGATCATCAACCTATACAAGGTTAAGAGCTTTAACTTTAACCTTGCAGGAACGATCGGTGTTGAATTTGACTGCGGTATCAAATCCTGGGTATCACGCAGCCGCGTCAAACAGATTAAGGCGCTTCTCAAGCAAAACAGCATAAAGGGGGTTTAGAAGATGGAATTAAAGAGCAGATTCTTAATAAACTCACTTATAGGCATCATAGCCGGAATGACCGTCGGAATGGTAATATGGATGTTAAATACTCCGGGCGGCCTCGAGGGCAGGAGCTTTGCCCTTCATATGATCATGTCGGGCCTGCACGGGCTGATACCGTGCGGTGCGATGACCGTATATGAGATCGAAAGCTGGGGCCTGACAAAGTCAACGGTTGTACATGCCACGATCACTCTTGCCACAATACTCGCGATCGAGCTTCCGATGAAATGGTTTACGTGGAATGCAGAATTTGCGATAGCAATGCTGATATACGTTGTCATATATGTATTCATTTGGCTCTTCAATTATCTCTATTGGAAACGTACAGTCAATGAGATGAACGATCAGCTCGAGCTCATCCTTAAACAGCAGAAAGTATAAAAAGGTCGGATATGAAGTTAAAAGTATTGGTTACGGGAAAAAACCGTAAGGTTGCAAGTGATATATGCGAACATCTTGAGACGGACAGAGGTTACGTAACGATCAAATGCGATCCGAACAAGACAGCACTGTTCGATCTTATGATATCGGAGCTTCCGAAGGTTGTTATCATATGCCTCGGAGATGAGTCATCGGTCACGGTACAGGCATACAATGTGATGAGGTCGGCACTCTCTTCTGGAAACATCACGACGATAGTTGTCACTGACAGTGATGACGAGAAAATGTTCACGGAACATACCGAGCTTGAAAGGGTGTTCTTCCTGTCAAGGCCGGTATCACTGTTCGCACTTTATGAAAAGCTGTCTGAAATAGAGAAAACCATTGAAGACACCAAAGACAACAATCTGTCGGCTTTCAGGGAATACGTCAATGAAGATGGCGGAAGACGAAGAAAACAGATACTGGTCGTTGATGATGATACGGAACAGCTTGTACATATCAAGGAGCAGCTCGAAGAATTCTACGATGTCACGTGCGTCAAGTCCGGAGTTGCTGCATTCAAATATCTTGCCAGGAAAACACCGGACATTATATTACTCGATTATCTGATGCCGATGATGGATGGCCCCGAGGTCCTTCGTAACATTCATGATACATCGGGTTGGGAAGATATACCGGTCGTATTCCTTACCGGTATGACCGAGAAGAATAAGGTATTAAAGACACTTGCCGAGCTGAAACCGCAGGGTTATATCGTAAAACCCGCGAAAAAATCTGAGCTTGTGGCCAAGATCATAGACATATTGGGGTGATAGAGAAATGGATATTACATGGCTTAATGAAACCGGACTTGATACGGAAACGGGGATCGCATATACGGGCGGTCAGGACAAGTACATTTCTGCCCTTCAGCGGTTCTATAAGAACTATGAGAAGAACAGGGCAAAGGTGTGCGGGTATCTTGAGTCCAAAGATTATGAGAGCTATATGATCACGGTCCATGCTCTTAAGAGCAATGCCAAGATGATAGGAGCGCGGGATCTGTCGACGCTGTTTGAGACTCTCGAGACCGCTGCGAGAGATAAAGAGATCGGACTGATCGAACCCCAGAATGCAGTTGCATTAAAAGAGTATGACGAGCTTATTCAAAAGCTTGCCCCGATAGGAGCTATGGGGGATGTCCGTGCTGCCGACGAGATATCTGCTGAAGCTGCGAGGGAAACGGTTGATAAACTTCTTGAGGCGCTTGATGATTTTGACGATGAAGAATCAAAGAAACTGACAAAGGTACTGTCCGGTTATCCTTTCAGATTGACTCAGGCAGAAAAGCTTAAGGAGGCAGCTGCTCTTATTGAAGATTTTATGTACGACGAGGCTTCAGAGATTATCAGACAGATCGCTCCGGCGATAGAATAGGCTGCATATATTGAAAAAGATACAAACGATCCTTGCGATCATTCTGATAACAGTATTCGGATATATATTCGCCGGTGAGATATTCATGCCGGCAAACACTCCGGTAAACGGAAATATCTGTGACACTCTTCCGGGAGATAAATGGGAGAAGGTCTGCCCTGATGGGACTAAAGAGCCATTTACCGTTCCCGGAAGTACTGATTCCGACATTGTTCTTGAAACAACTCTCCCGGAACATTTTAACAAAGACTACAACGTATTGTGCTTTCGCGGAATGGACATGGAAGTCCATGTTGACGGAGAAGAAAGAGCGGTATACAAAACCGAGAACTACCGCTTTCTCGGAGACCGCTCCGCCGAATGCTATGTTATGGCATCCATATACCCCGAGGATGCCGGAAAAGTGCTTCGCGTACACTATGAGTATAATTCCGGCATGGTATATGAAACATATATCGGCACAAGACTGGGAATACTTGCTCACCTGTTCAGAATGTACGGTCTGGAGCTGTTTGTCGGGATGGGCCTCATGCTTCTGGGTGTCATCTGTCTGATCGCAGCCGTGACGTACAAGTTCATTCACAAAAAATACCTTGAGATGGAGCACCTGTCCATCGGTGTCATAATAGGCGCCTGCTGGGTGCTGTCCAACTCGATATTCAGGCAGCTTTATACGAGGAATATTTCGGTCATGTCGGATATACCTTTTCTGATGGTAATGGTCATGCCGCTTCCTTTTTTTGTATTCCTTGATTCCCTTCAAAAAGGGCGGTACGCAAAGCTGCTTGGCTGTGCGGGCATCATCGCGATCGCTAATTTTGTCGCATGTGCCGCTCTCTTCGTTTCGGGAAAAGTACCTCTCGTTAAAAGCTTTACCGGCTCCGCCATATGTGCCCTTATCGGGATCGTCATCATGTTTGCCACGCTTGTACTGGATTTAAGAAAACATCTGCTGTACACGTACAGGTTTGTGGCGTTCGGATTTGTCCTCCTTGCGGTTTCAGCGGTCATTCAGATATTTGTATATGCATTTGCCCATAACGGAGTGTTCTCCGGATTGTTCATGGCAGTCGGTCTGTTCGGATTTATGATCTGTTCCATAATCCATACTATCAAACAGCTTATCGGGATAAGGCTGGAGGCAAATGAACTGCAGCATATAAACAAGGCCAAAGATGACTTTTTGGCAAATATGTCCCATGAGATCAGGACACCTCTCAACGGGATACTCGGTATGGATGAGATGATCATCAGGGATACGAAAGAGAGCAGGATCAGGGACTATGCATTTGAGATCAAAAGCGCAGGCAATACACTGCTTTCGATAATCAACGATATCCTCGATCTTTCCAAGATTGAATCCGGAAATTTCGAGATAGTTTTAGGAGAGTATGATATAGCCTCGGTCCTTAACGATGTTCTGAACATGACGATGCACAGGGCAAAGAAGAAAGGCCTCGCATTTAATTACAGTGTATCCGAATCGATCCCTTCCGTGCTTGAAGGAGATGAGATCAGGATCCGGCAGATAATGCTCAATATCATCAACAATGCCGTTAAGTACACGCAGGAAGGCAGCGTTTCGGTTGAGATATCTTCGGAATCCGTAATGATGGGCAATTATATCAATCTGATCATCCAAGTGACCGATACCGGTATGGGAATAAAGGAGGAAGACAAGGACAAGCTTTTCAAGAGCTTTCAAAGGCTTGACGAGAGGAAAAACCACAGCATAGAAGGAACGGGCCTGGGACTTCATATCACGAACAGCCTGCTTCAGATGATGGATGGGAAGATCTCGTTTGAAAGTGAGTACGGCAAGGGAAGTGTATTTACCGTCACGGTGCCCCAGAAGGTAGTAAAGGCCGCGCCGATAGGAGTATTTTCCAAGGCAGTCAGGGAATATCTCGGAAACATGGAAACGGATGAGGTCGGACTGTACGCTCCGGCGGCCCGACTGCTCGTTGTCGATGATAATGAGATGAACCTTGATGTGATGGAAGGGCTTCTTAGAGATACAAAGATCCCCACTGATTATGTGGAGTCGGGAACTGCTTGTATCGAGAAGGTTCAGAATACCAAATATGACTGCATCCTTCTTGACCAGATGATGCCGGGCATGAGCGGTGAAGAGGCGTTAAATGAGATGGTACGGCTTGATATCCTTAAGGGAACTCCTGTCATCGCGCTTACGGCGGATGCGATCATAGGTGCCAAGGAAAGCTATCTGGCAAAAGGATTCACGGATTATATATCCAAACCTGTTAAATATGAGGTTCTTGAAGCGGTCCTCAAAGAGTATATTCCGAAGGAAAAACAGCTGTCGCCAAGCGGAGCTGATGAACTTCCCGTAATGCTCATATGGGGTGATGATCCCGAAAAGCTGAAGCAGGAGAAGATTAGGCTCGACGGCATATATAAATGTGTATGTGCCGTCGGGGAAGCTGCAAAGGATAAATATCTTAAGACACATGATGTGTCCGCTATCATGAACATTATGTAGGACTTTCGAACGGGACATTTTCGATACTTGCTGTCTGGGAGCATTAAAGATGGAGAATACTGCCAATTACATGATAAAAGAACAGATAAAGATAAGGGAGCGCAGAAAGACGGGTATGATCATTCCCATGATATTCCTGTTCATATTCATGACCGTCATGGTGATCTACACGACAAGGCTTATGTACAACGTTGCGGTCTCCAATTCGAATGCCGTTATGGAAGACAGGATCCTGACGGTATCTGCGATGATCAACAATCATCTGAACACAGCGAAAAACGTACTGCATGTTGCCGGCGACAGTGTCAACCACATGCTCATAAGCGGGACCACCTCGGCAAGGATACATGAATTCCTTGTAGATGAAACGAATAATGTCGCCGAGCAGTTCGATGAAAATTATACAGGCATTTACGGTTATATAATGGGTAAATACCTTGATGGTCTTAACTGGGTACCTCCGGAGGACTACGACCCGAAGAGCCGTGACTGGTTCATTGAGGCAATGGCTTCCAATGGGAATGTCGTATTTACGATGCCTTATATTGATGCGCAGACAGGAAATCTCATAATATCTGCCTGCAGAATGCAGCCGGACAGACAAAGCGTCATCGCACTTGATGTCCAGCTTAAGGGCATACAGTCTATGATGAGTGAACTTACCCTTAACGGTAAGGGATATGGTTTTGTGATCAGCAGTGACGGTATGTTCATAGCTCATCGGGATGAATCCAAAAAGGGAACCAATATATGTGATACGGAAGGTGGCAGGGAGTTTCTGGATGCCATTAAGGAGGCCGATTCGGGAAGCTTTCCGTATACATGGGAAGGAGAACCAAGCACGGTCTATGTCAACAAGATTACGAATGCCTGGAATACTGTACTTGTCGTCAACGATCACGATCTGTATTCGGAAGTAAGAAGCCAGCGTGTGATCATCATCGCGATCTGCGCCCTGATATTCCTGATGATTACCGTGATCTATTATGTCGGACACCGTAATGAGCAGAAATACAACAAAAAGATGGAGGAAATGAAGCTCGAGGAGCAGAAGACCGCTTATGAACGCAGGGTACTTGAGCTCGAGAAAGATGCCGCAAACGCTTCGAACAAAGCAAAGAGTGATTTTCTGGCTAATATGTCCCATGAGATTAGGACTCCCATGAACGCGATCATCGGTATGGATGAGATGATCCTGCGTGAGAAGGTATCCGATAAGGTGCGTAAATATGCGCTTGATATTCAAAGCGCAGGCAGGACGCTGCTGTCTATAATCAACGACATACTTGACTTCTCCAAGATCGAATCGGGCAAAATGGAGCTGATCCCGGTAGAATACGGGTTCGCTTCCGTAATGAACGATGTCGTGAACATGACCATGAAGAAAGCAACCGATAAGGGCCTGACATATGATCTTAAAGTTTCCAAAGATATTCCATCCGTGCTTCGAGGTGATGAGATAAGGGTGCGTCAGGTCATGTTAAACCTTATCAACAACGCGATCAAGTATACTCCCGAGGGCACGGTATCCATTGACGTTTCATATGAAAATGCCACGAGCATGATGTGGGTGATAGTATCGGATACCGGAATAGGAATTAAGAATGAGGATCTCGGAAAGCTGTTCGGGTCATTCCAGAGACTTGATGAGGATAAAAACCGAAATATAGAAGGGACCGGACTCGGACTTAATATCACGATGCGTCTCGTAAAGATGATGGACGGTACGATAGGTGTCAGTAGCAAATACGGCGAGGGAACAACGTTTACGGTCCGGATTAAGCAGGAAGCCGCAGACAGGACTCCTGTTGGCGATTTTGCCGATAATCTGGCGAAAATGAATTATTCCGACAAGGAGTATAAACCGACGGTCTACGCTCCAAAGGCAAGGATACTTGTCGTGGATGATAATGAAATGAACCTTGAGGTTTTCGTGGCGCTCCTTGAGGAAACGAAGATAGGAGTCACAACGGCTGAATCCGGTAAGGAATGTATAGAGATACTGAAGGAGCGCTCATTCGATCTTATATTCCTTGACCAGATGATGCCGGGGATGTCCGGAGTACAGACGCTTGAGGCGATGAAGAAGGACAATCTTGCAAAAAACACGGCGGTCATAGCTCTTACCGCGGACGCGATCGTCGGAGCGAGGGAGAACTATATCAGCGAAGGATTTTCGGATTATCTGAGCAAACCTGTTATGTATGAAGCACTTGAAGAGATGCTCATCAAATATCTGAATCCGTCTCTCATACAAAATGAGGGCGGGGTAAAAGGGGATGACCGGCCGGAAAGTGAAGCGGATGATGGCGATAAACCGGTTGTCATAGCGGTCTCTTCTTCAGCCGACAAGCTGCGTGCCCTTAAAGAACTGCTCGGTGGCGGATATAAGGGAGTATTTGTCAAAGATATGGACAGTGCTGCAAAGTATGTTGAGAAGAACAGGAAGTAAATACGATACATCTCTCACATGAAACGTATGCCTTGCATGATCTTTCTCTTTGCGGCCAGCATAGCATCCTTATACTCCGCTTCGCCCCTCGACTTGATGATAGTCTTGAATACACGGGCGCGCTCTTTTTCATCTTCTATCAGCGATACCGTGTATGACCATACCTCCTTGAGCTTCGATACGGCATTCTCCGCCGAAAGGTGCTGCCTGTATGATTCATACAGATCGTTCAAAAAATCGTACAGCTCATCTGCCGTCATGCGCTCACCCGTACGGATTTGCCGGAATATCCCGGGATCAGCCACAGCCCCTCTTCCTATCATGACACCCGTGATACGGCTTTCGTATTTTCCGGCTATGGCTTCATATCCTTCGGGACCGGTTATGTCTCCGTTATAAGATATAGGTGCCGTAAGTTCCTTACAGGCCCTGTCAAACATATCCATCCGCGGCTTTCCTGAATACATGTCCGATTTAAGCCTCGGGTGCACGATCATCTCCGAAAACGGATATCTGTTCATGACAGATGCCACATCGGAAAACTCATCCGTGTCCCTGTATCCGACCCTCATCTTTGCGGATATCCTAAAATCCGGGTAACGGCGGAAGATACTGTCCTCCCCGTTAAAGACTCCGTCGAGAAACCTGTCCAAACTCTCCGGCACCCTTAAGATCCCGCTGCCCCTGAACTTTGAGCATACGGTATTTGATGGGCACCCGAGGTTGATGTTTATCTCTTTATATCCCATATCGGCAATGAGTCCGGCGGCTTCATTGAACTTCTCGCTGTCATTTGTGAGGATCTGCGGCACGACATCCATTCCCTCATTGTTCGCATTAAGGAGCTCTCCCGCGGATCTTGTCTTCGTGATCCTGTTGTCGGGGGAGATGAACGGCGTATAAAATCTGTCGATATGTCCGAAATGCCTGTTGATAACGTTCCGGAACACATATCCGGTGACTTCCTCCATCGGAGCCAGATACAGTCTGATCATGATGTTTGTTTCCACCTCCTTCTTCCTGCCGCATATGCGCCACATCAGATATCGGTATTTTACATCAAACATTCATGAAAAACATCAATTTTCAGATGGCTGTGGGCAGCCTTCGGCCGGATGGTGTATAATCCTCTATTATATGGAACAGGATACGGAGGATGAGAACATGTTGATCGACAGCATCAAAGAGGCGGCACGTCTGGCCGGAGATATAATGGTATCTGCGGTCCGCCCTAAGATCATGGAAAAATCAGGGCACGCCAATTTCTGTACGGAAACTGACGAGAAGATCCAGGCATTCCTCATCGAAAAGCTTACCGGCATACTCCCGGAGGCTTCATTTCTCGGGGAAGAGGACGGACAGGACGTATTCACATCCAAGATGGAAAACGGATACTGCTTTGTGATCGATCCGATAGACGGTACTTCAAACTTCATCTATGAATACCATCCGTCGGTTGTTTCCATTGCACTTCTTAAAGATGGCAGACCCTTCATCGCCGTTATATACGATCCATATGATAATATGATGTTTTCCGCCCAAGCCGGAGGGGGCGCATTCCTTAACGGGGAGCGGATCATGTCAGGTGACGCGCCGTTATCCGAATCACTTTCGGTATTCGGCACCGCACCATATTATACCGACCTTCTGGATACGACTTTTGACAAGGCAAAAAAACTGATGCCCCTCTGCGTTGACATAAGGCGTTCGGGAACGGCCGCATGGGATATGTGCTGTGTTGCCATGGGCAGATGCAGCCTGTATTTTGAGATGAAGATCCAGCTATGGGATTATGCAGCCGCCGCACTTATAGCCACGGAGGCCGGTTGTACGGTCACCGACTGTGAGGGAAAACCCCTATCATACAGAGGCGGATCCTCGGCATACTGTACCGCAAGGGGAGTCGACAGGACGGACCCGGCGCTTGCCGCCATATTCCCGTGCAGGGAACAGAATGTATGATATAATTGATCTTGGCGAATGCCTTACATAGCTGACAAATACTTATGAACAGACAGGAGAAAAGCATGGACAAATCTATGATGATAGGTGAAGAAGAACTCAAAGATGTGGCAGGAGGAATGGTGGTATATGCGGACGGCCTTCCCGAATTTGACCCGACATGCCCTTGGGAAGTTGTAGAAAACAATAACTGCAGGGTTCTCGGCAAGTTCCCCTCTCAGGCCGCTGCATGCCAGTTTGCAAAGTCATTCGGTCCCGAATCATACAATGCCCAGCTGACCGATATACCTACAGTCATCAGGCTTAGGACCAATCCCCAGGGAAACGGCTGATAAGGCTCATTTCCATTTTTTATAAGGGCATCTTCCGCTTTTCGCCGCGGCGCGAAGCTCCACATAGCACCCGCATGCACCGCAGGTGGCTTCGTTCAGGTAGTCGCAGTCCCTGCATATGTCAAGGCGGTTCTTATATTCGGGATCGGAAACCCTTGTCTTGGCATCAAGACGTTCTATGGCATCTTTTACCTCCCGGGCGAGCTTTTCATCATCAAGCTCGGCCAGGAGGCATTTTCTGCAGTATCTCTTTTCCATTTACCTGATACGTATGAGCATGACACTGTTTTTGGGAAGAGTGAACTTAAGAGCCCTTCCCTCATATGTCATACCGGTGAATTCCTTCTCTGTAACATTCTCAGGCTCATCAAATGTATTGTGGCTGTTCATGTTTCCGGTAAGGATCGATGCGGAAGCCTCTTTTATGTCCTTTTCGGAAAGCACGATCTCTACCGGCGCATCCTCGGAAACCGACAGATTTCCGATAGTCACATTTATGAATCCGTCGGAACTTACTGAAGCAGATTCGGAAAGCATTGCGACCATTGACTCGCCGCTTCCGACCTCCTTATTCCCCTCGATAAAGCTTGAAACAAGGTCTGCATCCTGATGGTGCCTGTACATGTGGAGAACATGATACGTCGGCGTCTTGACCATCTTCTCGCCTTCCGTGAGTATGACCGACTGCAGGACATTTACGGCCTGTGCCAGACATGCGAGCCTTACCCTGTCACACTTCTTGTTGAATATGTTGAGCGTTGTGCAGGCTACGAGCGCATCCCTTACGGTATTCTGCTGATACAGGAATCCCGGATTCGTCCCGGGCTCTACATCAAACCAGCATCCCCACTCATCGACCGACATTCCGATCTTCTTCTCGGGATCATACTGGTCCATGACTGCAAAATGCTTGTTCAGAAGATCATCCATCCTCAGGGCCTTCTTAAGGGTCAGGTACCATTCTTCCTCCGTAAAATCGGTCGCACTGCCCTTGTGCTCCCACGGGCCCGGAACAGTATAATAGTGCAGGCTCAGAAGGTCCATATACCCGTGATTTTCACTCTTGTGTGGACTCGCAAAGCATGTATCGAGAACACGGCGGGTCCAGTTTATGTCCTCAGTGTCCGCACCGCCGCAGATCTTCTGTATAGGAGCACTGTTGTCGTAATGCCTTATATATGTCTGATAGCGTCTGTAAAGGTTCGCATAGTACTCGGGAGTCATGTTGCCGCCGCATCCCCAGTTCTCATTGCCGACGCCGAAATAGTCTATCTTCCACGGTTTTTCGTGTCCGTTCTTCTTCCTAAGGTCCGCCATCGGCGAAACACCGTCAAAAGTGATGTATTCGACCCACTCGCTCATTTCCTGAACGGTCCCGCTGCCGACATTGCCGTTGACGTACGTCTTGCATCCGAGCTGCTCACAGAGCTCGAAAAACTCATGCGTTCCGAAGCTGTTGTCCTCCACGACACCGCCCCAGTGCGTGTTGATCATCTTCTTGCGCGTCTCCTTGGGGCCTATCCCGTCCTTCCAGTGGTATTCGTCCGCAAAGCATCCTCCGGGCCAGCGCAGAAGCGGTATTTTCATTTCTTTCAGGGCATCAACGACATCACATCTCATGCCGTTGACATTCGGGATATCAGAATCTTCCCCGACGTACAGGCCCTCATATATGCATCTGCCCAGATGTTCGGAAAAAAGTCCGTAAATTTCCGGGCTGATATGTCCCTTTTTCTCTTTTTCGTCAATGAACAGTTTAGCCATAAACCCTCCTATTTCTCAGAAAAAAATATTAGCATATCCATTGTAATCGGCGGGATATCATAAAGCAAGGGATAACCTCCGGACGGGCTTCAGAGCATAAGATCGGAAAGGGCATCGTCAGTTCCCGACTCTTTTATCAGATACGACTGGGCATAAACATTTCCCGCCGGAACGGCACTTATCATCCCGGCAAGTTCATCCCTGTCCGGCTTTATCACATCAAGATATATACGGAGGTAGGAAATGACGTTTTCGTCCTCCTCAAAGATCGAATAGAAAGCCGCGCCGCCCATGCCGAGCCGGTTTTTCATAAGATGCCGGTGTATCGCTTTCTCCGTATGCTCCGACAGGTGGCTGCTGTTCGAGAGCCGGATATAGCACAGGCTGCATTTCCTGTACTCCTCCCTGCGCACATAGTCTGCGCTCTCACCGGGCATCTCCCCGTCAACGGAACCTATCCCGTCATATGAGATATCCTCTTCCCCGCAGAGCGCCGCGGACAGCTCCGCCTCCGATTCATCGGCCGAAAGCACCGCCTCAAGGCAGATATCCCACTTCTCATACCAGCCGCGGCTTCCCACATCATCACTCCGCAGAAGATGGTCATAATGAAGCCTGTTGGCGCACAGGGCATGGAGCTTCGCCGTCACGTCATCCGTATCCGAAAATCCTATCCTCTCAAGCAGGCCGCATCCCGAAAAAACATCCTTTCCGAAAATACCCGGCCTGAATGGTCCTGAAAACTCAACGCGTAAGAGGTTTGTGCACCTCGCAAAAGCCCAGTCACCGATATGGTGGATGCTTTCCGGAAGCAGGATGGTCCTTATCGTTTTTGAAGACATGAATGCCTTATTATCGATCACGCTGATCTCTTCGTCCCGAAGATCAAGGACTCCGTCAGTCAGTTCATACCCGTTTACGTTCATTTCAGCCCGCCAAGTTGTTCTATCTCTTTCCTAAGCTCTCTGGACCGGTCTCCCACCTTGAGCACGCTGCAGTGATGTTCATAAGCGTCGGAGCGAAAATCAGAAAGGAATTCCGAACTGTCCGGACTGAGTGTCAGCTTTGTCACAAGGACCAGCATTTCATTGCTCTCATCCCCGAACATCTTCTCCATCCCCTCAAACAGGTTCCGTATCCTTTCAAGTTCCCTTTCCGAGTCCTCCCTAAGCGCGTTGATCCTTTCGTTATAGATGCTCTTTATGTCGCCGCCCGCATCCATTCTATCCTTCGCATCAGTGTAGAATCGAATGATTCTCCTTGTCATTTTCTTCTCACTGTCCGACAGTGAACCTGCCCGTGCCTTCTTTGACATTGCAGATGAAGCCGTCGATATGAGGGCGTCAAGCCTTCCTGCGGCCTTTTCGCCTTCCGCCTCGGAAACCGCCCTTACAGAGGGACGGATCTGCTTCAGCATCCTGTGGACATCTATGACGTCCTTCATCTCATAAATGATCGAGTCGGCCAGAAGTCCGGTAAGCGCGAGCCTCTCATCCACGGGAGCGGATGAAGCCGCCCTGACGGTCTTTTCGGAAAGAGTTCCCGTAAATACCGCTTCCACATCATACTGTTTCTTATATTTGCAGTACAGGTCATAATATGCGGCAAAGTCCTTCACAGTCTGCTCATCCGTGATGTACTGGCATATAAGGTCTTCATTTACGGTCTTACCGTCTTCCTCATAAAGGCAGATGATATCGGAAAGGTCCTCCCATCCCCTGGCTGTGACATATGTCTTTCCGTAGGCGGTCGTCTCGACCTTGTAAAAGCTTTCCCTGCTGCCGGCAAGGAATCCCGTGACTGCCCCGTGAAGCTTCCTCTCGGCTGCATATGATGCCCATGCGGGGTAATCGGCCTCTGCGGGGATGACTTTCATCCTGTCGAGGGTGACAACATCAAATTCCCTTACCGCCCTGTTGTACTCGGGCGGATTTCCCGCTGTCACTATCACCCATCCGGGCGGTACGGCATGTTTGCCGAACAGTTTGTACTGCAGGAACTGGAGCATCGACGGATACAGCGTTTCGGAAACGCAGTTTATCTCGTCAAGGAAGAGTATGCCTTCCCTGATGCCCGACTCCTCCATCGTGTCATATATGCTTGCGATTATCTCGCTCATCGTATACTCAGACACGCTGACCTCGGTATCGCCGTATTTCTTCTTCTCAATGAATGGAAGCCCGAGGGCCGACTGTCTTGTATGATGAGTCATAGAGTAACTCACCAGTGCAATTCCGAGTTCACTTGCGATCTGGCTCATGATGGCTGTCTTGCCGATCCCCGGCGATCCGATCAGAAATATCGGACGCTGTTTCTCAACGGGTATCCTGTAGTCACCGAACTCGTCCTTCTTAAGATAAGCCGTTACCGTATCCTTGATGAAATTCTTTGCTTCCTTAATGTTCATAAAGTCACCATCCTTAGGATGAAAAATCGCTGCATACCGATATCGCCCACCCGGGCACCGGCGGCCTGAAATCGTCCTCCGATCCGAACACGAACATCACATCATATCCGGGCGGGTTTTCCGGATATATCCCGTATCCGTCGGTAAAATATATAAGTCCCTTGAGATCCGTAAACTCTTTTTTGGCCAGAAGCTCCTCCACATACCAGAACACCGGCCTGAAATCGGTGGCTCCGAATCCTTTTACCTGAAGCTTCTCGGCCACGGATACTATCTCATTCCTGTCCTTAATGACCACATCGCTCGTGATCTCGCTGTCGCACTGTATTACGTGTACGTTCATTGATTCCGAGAAGGACAGTGACTGCGACAGAAGGTCGTAGGTCCTGCCTAAGAACCCCTCGACAAGCTTTCCCTTTACCGATGCCGAGGTGTCGACAGCTATCACAAAATCCTTGATCTTCTTCTCTTCCGTGTATTCTATAGGTTCTATGAGCGGCATGTTCCCGTACATCGACAGGCCGTACGTATAGTATATATAGTCATACTCGTCGGGGCTGACCTTTATCTCCTCGCTCATGACCGCAAATCTTCTTATGATGTCATCATAATCATATTTCCTGCGGGACAGCTCATTGATGTTTAAAAGTATGGTCTCAGATCCCCTCACGTCCTTTGAGAACGACTTGAGCTCGGCCGCAACACGCCTCGCGATCTTCTCCCACTGCTCTGCGGTTACCGTAAGCTCATCGGCATCTCCGGGATCGGCATCCCGGTAATGCACATCCAGCGAAAACAGCCTTTCATACTCCTTCGCGGAATCCGAGGAGATGCCCCCTACCATAAATTCCCTGTAAAGATGCCTGGCCGTTATCCTCGGCACCCATTTCGTAAGTCTGGCAAGAACCGCCGCAACATCGGTATCGCCTAGCCTTGAAAACCCGCTGCCCAACGCCAGGACCGCATTCTCGGCCGCTATATCACAGGCGATGTCCCAGTAGTGCCTGTCGGCCTCCGCATCCATGGCAAAATGCATGAATATGCCGTGAAACATTACATGCAACATAAGCCTTATGACAAAGTTCTCATCCTCCATATAGTCGCAAAGGAGCTTTTCCGGATCGTACTTAAGGCTTGCCGCCGAGCTTACATATGCGCTCCCCTTTTCGGGTATGAGCTTTATCGCCGCAAGCGGCCTGTCAAAGAACCTGTATCTGATAATGATGCTGTCCTTTGCCAGTCCGATGGCCCTAAGCGCCAGCTCTTCTATTCTGCTTTCATCGAGTTCATTCTTGTTCACGGTGTGTTGTGACCATATAAGTCATTTGGGTCAAATTCAAATCCTATAAGCGTCAGTCCTTTTGCAGGCGCCGTGTTTCCGGCCCGCGACCTGCTGCAGGATCTTATGATGTCCGGCACTAAAGACGCTTCAATCTTATTGCATCCCACGTCTATGAGCGTTCCTGCGATTATCCTGACCATGTTGTATAGGAATCCGCTTCCCGTAACATAAATATCTATAGGGCCAAAATACTTCACGTGTGTGCATTTTCCATCAGAAAGGGGGATTTTTTTCTCAAAGGATCTTTCCGGTGCCACTATCTTCATATCATATATCGTCCGTACCGTCGAATCAACATCCGCGGCAGCGCTGCAGAAGCCGGCAAAGTCATGTTCACCTACAAAACACTGCGCCGCCTGCCTCATTGCCTCAACATCGAGCGGATAATGTATCCATGTTGCGTATCTGCATTTCATCGGCATCGGGAACGTATCATGCCAGATGCTGTAGCGGTAGGTCTTGCGGCAGTTCACCTTCCTCGGGTGAAAATCAGCTGCCACCTCTTCCGACCTTCTGATCACGATATCGTCGGGAAGGCTCCTGTTGAGAGCATAGGAGAATTTGTCGCCGGGTATAGACGAGGATGTGTCAAATACAGCCACGGCTCCCTCCGCATGCACGCCCGCATCGGTCCTCGACGCACCTATGACTTTTATATCTTCGCCAAGGAGCCTTGAGAGTTCTCCCGCAAGGACTGCCTCCACCGTAGGCTCATCAGGCTGGACCTGCCACCCGCAGTAGCCTGTTCCGTCATATGCAACTGTCAGCATGATCCTTCTCATACGGGACACCTCAATGCCAGATTGTGCATTTTTCATTTTCAGTGCAAAAGAAGCAGCGGCCGTCTTCAGAAGATGACAGCCACTGCGATTATCGCAGCAAGGTATGCCAGAAGCACTCCGTGTGCAGCGTAGTCACGCATGGCATACTTCAGCGGGTTGAGCTTGGTCCGGCCTTCACCTCCGCGGTAGCATCTGCTCTCCATTGCTATCGCAAGGTCATTTGCACGCCTGAAAGCAGACACAAAAAGGGGCACGAGTATCGGAACGAGAGCCTTTGCACGGCGGATGATGTTCCCGCTCTCAAAATCGGCGCCCCTCGCCTGCTGCGCCTTCATTATCCTGTCAGTCTCCTCGAGGAGCACCGGTATGAAGGTCAGGGCAATTGACATCATCATTGCTATCTCATGTACGGGAACACGGAATATCTTCAGCCATCCCAGTCCCTTTTCAAGTCCGTCCGTAAGGTCCGACGGGGTAGTTGTCAGTGTCATTATGGACGAACCGGTTATCAGAAAAACAAGCCGGATTACCATGAATGCCGCAGTCCTAAGGCCTTCTATGGTGATCTTTATCTTCCAGAATGACACGAGCACCCTTCCCGGCGTCATGAAAACGTTCAGCACCGCGGTAACGGCCAGGATCACGAATACCGCCTTCAGGCCGCGGAGCATGAACTTTACGGGAACATGCGACATTATGATCAGCGAAACAAGGAAAACCGACGCAACTATATATCCGGCAAAGCTCTGGAACAGGAACAGGGACATGACATAAAGAAGCGTCCCCCAGAGCTTTACCCTCGGATCGAGCCTGTGAAGGACCGATTCCGTCGGATAATATTGTCCAAGCGTTATATCTCTAATCATTCAGGCCTGTCTCCCAAACACTCTTAATATCTCGCGCCTTGCCTCGTCAATCGTTATCAGATCATCACGTACGGGAAGGCCCATCTTCTTTAGATCCGATAACACCGCCTGCGCTTCGGGTACCGCGAGGCCCATCGATTCAAGCTCTTCCCTGTGCATGAACACTTCCCGCGCCGGTCCGTCCATGACGAGTTTTCCTTCATGCATGACGAGCATGCGTTCCACATGTTCGGCAAGGTCATCCATTGAATGTGATATGATGATCACAGTGATCCCAAGCATTTCATGCAGGCTGTCGGCAATGGACAGTATCTCTTCCCTTCCCTGCGGGTCAAGTCCCGCACACGGCTCATCAAGGACGAGCACTTCCGGCTTCATGGCCAGGACGCCCGCAATGGCCGCGCGGCGCTTTTCACCACCCGAAAGGTCAAAAGGCGAAACGTAAAACCTGTCATCATCTATCCCGACGGCTTTTAATGATTCATAGGCCCGCTGCTCCGTTTCCTCGGGTTCAAGGCCGAGATTTTTAGGTCCAAAGCACACGTCCGTGAAGACATCTTCTTCAAAGAGCTGATGCTCCGGATACTGGAACACCAGTCCCACTTTTCCGCGAAGAGACCGAAGGTCGTACCCTTCGGAAGCGATATCGACGCCGTCATAATATATCCCGCCTGAAGTGGGCTTCATCAGTCCGTTCAGGTGAAGGGCAAGGGTGGATTTTCCGGAACCGGTATGGCCTACCAGTCCTATATATTCGCCATCCTCAGCCTTAAAAGTAACGTCCGAAAGGGCTTTCTTCTCAAAGACCGTGCCGGGGTTGTATATATGGTCGATGTGGTTGACTATGATCTGCATATAGCCTCGCAAAGCTCCTTCCGTGTCAGTATGCCCTCCGGGATGTTCATTCCGGCCTTCCTCAGTTCATGGGCCAGGCGCGTTACAACCGGGACGGCCAGGTGGTTTTCTTCAAGCTCCTCAGGTTTCGAGAACACCTCCCTTGGGGTCCCTGACATTACCATCCGCCCCTTGTTCATAACATATATCCTGTCTGCATATATGACTTCTTCCATATTATGGGTTATCAGTATGATCGTGATGTTTTCCACGTCATTAAGAGCCCTTATCGCCCGGATCACTTCTTTTCTGCCCACAGGATCGAGCATCGCCGTAGGTTCATCAAGCACGATGCACTTGGGATGCATGGCAAGTACTCCTGCGATCGCGACCCTCTGCTTCTGTCCTCCCGACAGTTTTGAAGGTGAGGCTTTCCGATGGCCGAGCATCTCAACTGTGATAAGGCTTTCCTTAACACGTTCTTCTATCTCCCGAGGCTCGATCCCGAGATTCTCCGGAGCAAAGGCTACATCTTCTTCGACTATCGTGCCTATCATCTGATTTTCGGGATTCTGGAACACCATTCCCACAGTGCTCCTGATATCCCATATCTTGTCGGAGTCCGCGCTGTCCATTCCGTCGATATACAATGTACCCTCGGTCGGGCGGAGGATGCTGTTGAGATGTTTTGCGAGCGTTGACTTGCCCGAACCGTTAGGTCCGAGCACGGCAATAAAGTCACCCTGATTTATTTCAAGGCTGACCTCATCTATCGCACGCACAAAGCCATCCACTTCTCCGTTCTTGTCGCGCCGCACATATTCAAATACAAGCTTATCCGATCTGATCAGTTCCATACATCCGATACAAAATGGGAGCCGCATCTGCGACTCCCATATGATTGCCAATGATAAATGCCGTATTAAACAAGTTCGATAACAACTTCCATCGCGGCATCACCCTTACGGGGTCCTACCTTGATGATCCGTGTGTAGCCACCGTTACGGTTTGCATACTTCGGAGCAATATCATCAAAGAGCATTGCAGCAAGATCAACGGTCTTGGTATTGCGCTTTCTCCCTGCAGGTGTATCAGGCACCTCAACGACGGGATAGAGAACCTTTAGGATCTGCCTTCTTGCATGAAGCCTTGAAGGGGAATCCTTTTTGATGGTCTTCTTGATCGTCTCATACTGCGTGACCTTCTTGCCGTCCACAACTTCCTTTACACGCCTGCCATCCTTGTCCTTTAAAGGTATCTTTGCATCGACCTCTACGGTTTCGTAGTTGTCGCGCTCCCTTATCGCAAGGGCAATAAGCTTTTCGGCCTGCTTGCGGACTTCCTTTGCCCGAGCTTCGGTCGTGGTGATCTTACCATGATATATAAGCTGTGTGACCTGATTTCTGAGTAATGCTTTTCTCTGGTTGGATGTCCTTCCCAGCTTTCTGTATTTTGCCATCTTAATCCTCTCCTTCGTTCAGCTGAAGACCTAATTCCTTCAGTTTTGCCAATACTTCTTCCAGCGACTTGCGTCCCAGGTTACGTACCTTCATCATTTCATCCGGCGTCTTGTTGATAAGCTCAGCCACCGTATTGATGCCTGCACGCTTCAAGCAGTTATAGGAACGAACTGACAGTTCAAGCTCATCAATGTTCATGTCAAGGGCCTTTTCCTTACCCTCGGGCTCCTTGTCGATCATGACTGACACTTCACGTGCACTCTCGGAAAGGTTGATGAACTGGGCAAGATGCTCGGAAAGCACCTTTGCGGCAAGGCTTACTGCCTCGTCGGGTCCAAGCGTTCCGTTCGTGTACACATCAAGTGTAAGCTTGTCATAGTCTGTGACCTGGCCGACACGGGTGTTCTGAACCGTCATATTAACGCGTTCAATGGGTGTATATATACTGTCAACCGCGATGACTCCTATCGGAAGCTCATCATTTTTGTTCTTGTCAGCACCAACATAACCGCGTCCTTTTGTGATCGTCAGCTCCATATAAAGCTTGCTGTCTGCTCCGCCGTTAAGTGTTGCTATCTTTGTCTCAGGATTGAGGATCTCGATATCCTGATCTACACGTATATCCGCTGCCGTTACGATTCCTTCACCTTCAAACTCAAGGTATGCCGTCTTGGGCTCATTTGATGAGGAGTTGTTTCGTATGGCAAGACTCTTGATGTTCATTATGATCTCTGTTACGTCTTCCTTTACTCCGGGGATCGAAGAAAATTCATGAAGAACGCCGTCGATCTTTATCTGGCTGACTGCCGAACCCGGAAGGGACGAAAGCATGATCCTGCGAAGAGAATTGCCAAGCGTAGTACCGTATCCTCTCTCGAGAGGCTCAACAACGAATCTGCCGTATCTCTTATCTTCAGATATTTCTGCAATCTCAATTCTCGGCTTTTCAAAATCGAACATAAATATCTCCTCTCTTATGATACGAATTACTTTGAATACAACTCGACTATAAGCATCTCATTAACGGGAACATCGATCTCTTCTCGCGTAGGGAGTGCTTTTACGGTTCCTTTCAAATTCTCCTGGTCTACATCAAGCCATGCGGGGATAAGCCTTCCGCCTGCAGTCTCGATGATTTCCTTGTATCTTACAGAGTCTTTCTTGTTCTCTCTGATCTCGATAACATCGCCGGCCTTCACAAGATATGAAGGGATGTTAACGAGTTTGCCGTTTACCGTTACCTGCTTGTGATCGACGATCTGGCGCGCTTCTCTCCTGGTCCTTGCGAATGCAAGCCTGAAGATGACGTTATCCAGTCTTCTCTCAAGCATGATCATAAGGTTCTCACCGGTCATGCCTTTCATTCTGTCAGCCTTTTCATAGTAGTTGCGGAAAGGCTTCTCAAGAACACCGTAGATGAACTTTGCCTTCTGCTTCTCACGGAGCTGGAGACCGTATTCGCTCATCTTCCTTCCTGACCTTGTCAGGGATCTTCTTGACTTTTTATCATAGCCTAATACCATCGGCTCTAAGCCGAGGGATCTGCATCTTTTCAATACTGGAACTCTGTTGACTGCCATTTATCAT
>JAILRP010000092.1 GCA_024698075.1 Lachnospiraceae bacterium | reverse complement strand
TGAATCGATGGATGCGCTTCTTGATTATCTGGATGGAAACACGGAATATGACACACGTTTTGTAGAAGGGTATGTCAGTTATAATGAGAGCTGCGGATGCGACCTCACAAGAGACATAAGATCCGATTACAACCGTCTTGTGGACTCTACAAGGAAAGAAACGGAAATAACCTATAAACAGACATATGTCAGACAGATGCTGAATGAAAGCAGGTCAGTTGATGAATATATGTCTGTGCTTGGCAAGTGCAGGGAAATGCTGGATATCAAAGAGATGGCTGTCTGTCTCAACGGATCTTTCTTTGATGGCGAGGATGACATTGAACGGATCGGATATGATGAGGAGCTGATCGCATATTCGGACGAGGGCACGGAAAAACTCGACCGAACGGAACATATCCTGCCGGGTAAGTGGCAGGGAAAATACAAGGTATTTCTTTTTGCCTCCCTCCGGAGCAGCTGCGATACATACGGGTATATGGTAATGCCTTACGACGGAGATTTCTTTACAAGGTTCAGGCACAGGATTTTTCAGGAAAGCATGTCGCTGGCACTCGAGAAAATACATCAGAAGATCATCATCTCCAGGCTGAAGGAACAAAAGGGATGATCTGACAGATATAAAGAAAGGATGGAATCTGTTATGGAAAAAAAGAGCTCGGCGCTGATAGCGGGAATCATCTCAGTGTTGATGATCGTGGTCATCGCGGTCGTAAACGGAGCATCCGGAGGATATGAGTTTGCCGGAACTTTCTGGGCACTTGTTCCCCCGCTTGTAGCCATTCTGCTCGCACTCATCACAAAGGAAGCATATTCTGCTCTCTTTATCGGACTGCTTCTCGGAGCGGTCATGTCTTCATCGGTTTCCTTTACGGGAACGCTGAACATGATCACCGTTGAAGGACTGTCCGAAGCGGTGGCGGGAAATGCGGGAATACTGATCTTCCTCGTAATACTGGGGATCATAGTTGCACTGATCAATCAATCCGGTGCATCTAGAGCATTCGGCGCATGGGCATCAAGAAGCATCAAGACGAAGGTGGGAGCGGCACTTGCGACCTTTGTGCTTGGTGTTCTTATATTTATTGACGATTATTTCAACTGTCTGACGGTCGGCTCGGTAATGTCTCCGATCACGGACTCAAAAAAGATGTCAAGGGCAAAGCTGGCATATCTGATCGATGCAACCGCAGCTCCGGTATGTATGATAGCACCCATCTCGTCATGGGCAGCGGCTGTTTCCGGATGTGTCACGAGCGAAAAGTATTCGGGAATTGAACTGTTTGTGCGGGCAATACCGTATAACTTCTACTCGATCCTTACATTCGTATTCATCATAACCCTTACTCTTCTGAAGTTCGATTACGGCAAGATGAAGGCATTCGAGGACAGGGCAGAGGCCACAGGCGATCTCGGGATAATGAGGCTCTCGGAGGATGAGGAGTATAAGCTCAAGGAAGAAGGCCCCATCACTCCCGGAAAGGGCAAGTTCATAGATCTTATAATCCCGGTCATCATCCTCATTGTATTTTGTGTATGGGGACTGCTTTTCAACGGATTTTCGGCTATAGAGGAAGGTGGGTTCATTGAAGCATTCTCATCTACGGATGCATATGTGGGTCTTCCTTGGGGGAGCATCCTCGCACTTGTTGTAGTCATAGTATATATGCTGGCGCGCAGGATAGTCACATTTAATGAGGCTATGGAATGTGTTCCCAAGGGATTCTGCGCAATGGTTCCCGCGATAACGATCCTGACTCTTGCAACGGCACTTAAGAACCTGACAAATATCCTCGGAGCAAAAGAGTTCGTCGGAAACGCAATGGCAAGCGCACAGGGACTTCAGTGGGCACTTCCTGCCATAGTGTTTGTGGTAGCCTGTCTTGTTTCCTTCGCAACGGGGACGAGCTGGGGAACTTTCGGTATCCTGATACCTATAGTTTCCGCCATCTTCCCGGAAACAAGCTCACTGTTCTTCGTTGGGATATCCGCATGCCTTGCGGGTGCAGTCTGCGGAGACCACTGCTCACCGATCAGCGATACAACGATAATGTCTTCTGCGGGAGCACACTGCAATCATATTAACCATGTGGAGACACAGTTGCCTTATGCGATAAGCGTAGCCTGTATCTCCTTTGTCTGCTATATTGCCGCAGGACTGTTTGACAAAGCCGGGATCACATGGCTGTCACTGCCTGTCGGTGCAATACTGACAGTTGCATTCCTGTATTTCATGAAAAAGAGAACCTCAAAAGCCTGATTTGAACAAGGGGGGCCGTCATGTTCAAAAAGAAATGGTATGAATGGATGCTGGTCATCGTCTACTTTGCGATGGTGGCACTGTGCGTTTATCTCAATCTGACGCCGGGACACAAGGAAAGCGTGACTACGATAGTGGTAAATGCCGTTATGTTCGTTATAGTCGCGGTAATATTCCTGTCGGCGGATCTTGGATGCTTTATGCCGATGAATTCGATCATAAAGGAACTTAAAAAAGCATCTGAAAAGATCCGTTCCGATGCAATGAATGCGCATTCATATCTGTGGGAGCCGTATCAGTCAAGCAATGTCAAACTGTTTAAGAACGAAAAGCTTTCCCAGCTTTTCACGGATTTCATTTTTGAGCTGAACAGGGAAGATGACGCCGAGAATGCCTATTACCGTCCGAGCATAGACGATTACATCAATGAAGACCTTGTTGACATGATCATGCACAGAAACGAGCTGAACCAGGTTCCCGGAATGCTGACAGGTCTCGGAATACTCGGAACATTCATAGGCCTTTCCATTGGACTTGAACATTTCAATACCGGTACGACGGCCCAGATGACCGCAAGTATCGAACCGCTCATGAACGGTATCAAGGTTGCTTTCCATACATCCATTTTCGGAATGGTATTTTCACTTACGTTCAATGCGATCTATAAGAGAAAGATGTATGAGGGCGAGAATGCCGTACAGCAGTTCTGCCACGCTTTCAAGAAATTCGTACTTCCGGATACCGAGAACAACGGCATGAATCAGATGATCGCCCTGCAGGGTGACCAGCTGAAGGCCATGGACAATATGTATGTAAGAGTGTCCGAGGAGCTCGAGAGGATCATCGAACCGCAGTTTGAAAGGCTTGGAAGGATCGTTTCGGAATATGAGACGATCATGGTAAGGAACGAGACCGAGGCAATGCGGCAGATTGTTGATATCTTCATTAAGGAGATGAATTCATCGCTCGGAAACAGCTTCTATCAGTTGAGCGAGTCAGTGAGCGAGCAGTACAAGTCTCAGCAGCAGACGGCTGAGCTGATGACCGATCTGTTAAAGACCACCGGAAGCAATACCGCAACGCTCCATACGATCAACCATGAGACGGAGAGGCTCGTGGCCACCCTCAACAGCTATACGGCAAGCATCCAGGCAATTCAGAACGAACTCCAGAGAACTCTTGCTGGACTTGCCAGCGAGGATAAATCTGCGCGTGACCTTATCCTGCAGGAGAAGAACATGCTTCTCGAACAGGGAAACATCATTTCCGAATTCAAGAAAGCCATATCGGAAATGGGCAGCAATACAAAAGAAACAAAAGAACATGTAAATGATGCACTTGAAGAGATTACAAACGGCATTGATTATATGCGTAAGCTTACGGATAAGAGAAATCAGGCCGGCGGGAAGATCTGATGAGAAGAGCGAATCGGCTGACAAGGGATGAGGAAACTTCATATTGGCTGTCATATTCGG
>JAILRP010000091.1 GCA_024698075.1 Lachnospiraceae bacterium | reverse complement strand
TGAATCGATGGATGCGCTTCTTGATTATCTGGATGGAAACACGGAATATGACACACGTTTTGTAGAAGGGTATGTCAGTTATAATGAGAGCTGCGGATGCGACCTCACAAGAGACATAAGATCCGATTACAACCGTCTTGTTGACTCTACAAGAAGAGAAACGGAAACAACGTATAAACAGACATATATAAGACAGATGCTGAATGAAAGCCGGTCCATGGAAGAATATATGGAGGCTCTTGGCAAATGCAGGGAAATGCTGGAAGCCAAGGAAATGGCGGTCTGTCTTAACGGATCTTTCTTTGAAGGCGAAGACGGCAGTGAACACATCGGATATGATGATGAGATATGCGCATATTCGGACGAAGGGAAAGAGACGTTTGACCGAAGTGAACATATCCTGCCCGGTAAGTGGAGGGAAAAATACAAGGTATTTCTTTTTGCTTCACTAAGAAGCAGCTGCGATACATACGGATATATGGTGATGCCATACGACGGCGATTTCTTTACGAGGTTCAGGCACAGGATATTCCAGGAGAGCATGTCGCTGGCACTCGAGAAATTACACCAGAAGATCATCATCTCCAGGCTGAAGGAACAAAAGGGATGATCTGACAGATATAAAGAAAGGATGGATTCTGTTATGGAAAAAAAGAGCTCGACGCTTATTGCGGGAATCATCTCCGTATTGATGATCGTGGTCATTGCGGTCGTAAACGGAGCATCCGGAGGATATGAGTTTGCCGGAACATTCTGGGCACTCGTTCCCCCGCTTGTAGCCATTCTGCTCGCACTCATCACAAAGGAAGCATATTCTGCACTCTTTATCGGGCTGCTTCTTGGAGCGTTCATGTCTTCATCGGTTTCCTTTACCGGAACGCTGAACATGATCACTGTTGAGGGTCTGTCCGAAGCGGTGGCCGGAAATGCGGGAATACTGATTTTCCTTGTCATACTTGGCATCATCGTGGCACTGATCAATCAGTCCGGTGCATCGAGGGCATTCGGCGCATGGGCTTCAAAAAGCATCAAGACAAAGGTGGGAGCGGCACTTGCAACCTTTGTGCTTGGTGTTCTTATATTTATTGATGATTATTTCAACTGTCTGACGGTAGGCTCGGTAATGTCTCCGATCACGGACTCAAAAAAGATGTCAAGGGCAAAGTTGGCATATCTTATCGATGCAACAGCCGCTCCGGTATGTATGATAGCACCCATCTCGTCATGGGCGGCGGCTGTTTCCGGCTGTGTCACGAGTGAAAAGTATTCGGGGATCGAACTGTTTGTGCGGGCGATACCGTATAACTTCTACTCGATCCTTACATTCGTGTTCATCATAACCCTTACTCTTCTGAAGTTTGATTACGGCAAGATGAAGTCTTTCGAGGACAGGGCAGAGACCACGGGCGATCTCGGGATTATGAGGCTCTCGGAGGATGAGGAGTATAAGCTTAAGGAAGAAGGACCCATAACTCCCGGAAAGGGCAAGTTCATCGACCTTATCATCCCGGTCATCATCCTCATCGTATTCTGTGTATGGGGACTTCTGTTCAATGGATTTTCAGCCATAGAGGAAGGCGGATTCATAGAAGCATTCTCATCTACGGATGCATATGTGGGTCTTCCATGGGGAAGCATCCTTGCACTTGTAGTCGTCATCATTTATATGCTGGCACGCAAGATAGTCACATTTAATGAGGCTATGGAGTGCGTTCCGAAGGGATTCTGCGCAATGGTTCCCGCGATAACCATCCTGACCCTTGCCACCGCACTTAAGAACCTGACAAATATACTCGGAGCAAAAGAATTTGTCGGAAACGCAATGGCGAGCGCACAGGGACTTCAGTGGGCACTGCCTGCCATAGTCTTTGTCGTAGCATGTCTTGTTTCCTTTGCAACGGGCACAAGCTGGGGAACTTTCGGTATACTGATACCTATAGTTTCCGCCATCTTCCCGGAAACAAGCTCACTGTTCTTCGTGGGAATATCCGCATGCCTTGCGGGTGCAGTCTGCGGAGACCACTGCTCACCTATAAGCGATACAACGATAATGTCTTCAGCGGGAGCGCACTGCAACCATATTAACCATGTGGAGACACAGCTGCCTTATGCTATAAGCGTTGCATGCATCTCCTTTATCTGCTATATTGCCGCAGGACTGTTTGACAAGGCCGGGATCACATGGCTGTCTCTGCCTGTCGGAGCAGTGCTGACAGTTGCATTCCTGTTCTTCATGAAAAAGAGAACCTCAAAAGCCTGATTTGAACAAGGGGGGCCATCATGTTCAAAAAGAAATGGTATGAATGGATGCTGGTCATCGTATATTTTGCGATGGTAGCACTATGCGTTTATCTCAATCTGACGCCGGGTCATAAGGAAAGTGTTACGACTATAGCGGTAAATGCCGTTATGTTCGTTATAGTCGCGGTCATTTTCCTGTCGGCGGATCTTGGCTGCTTCATGCCGATGAATTCGATCATAAAGGAGCTGAAAAAAGCATCTGAAAAGATCCGCTCTGATGCAATGAATGCCCATTCATATCTGTGGGAACCCTACCAGTCAAGCAATGTCAAGCTGTTTAAGAATGAAAAGCTTTCCCAGCTTTTTACGGACTTCATATTTGAGCTGAACAGGGAAGATGATGCGGAGAACGCCTATTACCGTCCGAGCATAGATGATTACATCAATGAAGACATGGTTGACATGATCATGCACAGGAACGAGCTTAACCAGGTTCCCGGAATGCTTACGGGTCTGGGAATACTCGGAACGTTCATAGGCCTGTCCATAGGTCTTGAGCATTTCAATACCGGTACGACGGCACAGATGACCGCAAGCATCGAACCTCTCATGAACGGTATCAAGGTTGCCTTCCATACATCCATTTTCGGAATGGTATTCTCCCTTACGTTCAATGCGATCTATAAGAGAAAGATGTATGAGGGAGAGAAGGCCGTACAGCAGTTCTGCCAAGCGTTCAAGAAATTCGTACTTCCTGATACCGAGAATAACGGTATGAATCAGATGATCGCTCTCCAGGGTGACCAGCTGAGGGCTATGGACAATATGTATGTAAGAGTGGCAGAAGAGCTTGAAAGGATCATCGATCCGCAGTTTGACAGGCTTGGAAGGATCGTTGCGGAGTATGAGACGATAATGGTAAGGAACGAGACCGAGGCGATGCGGCAGATCGTGGATATCTTCATTAAGGAGATGAATTCGTCGCTCGGGAACAGCTTCTACCAGCTAAGCGAATCAGTGAGTGAGCAGTACAAGTCACAGCAGCAGACTGCCGAACTGATGACCGATCTGTTAAAGACCACCGGAAGCAACACCGCAACGCTTCATACGATCAATCATGAGACAGAGAGGCTCGTGGCTACTCTTAACAGCTATACGGCAAGCATTCAGGCCATTCAGAATGAACTGCAGAAAACACTTGCGGGCCTTGCAAGCGAAGATAAATCAGCACGGGACCTTATCCTTCAGGAAAAGAACATGCTCCTGGAACAGGGCAACATCATTTCCGAATTCAAGAAAGCCATATCGGAAATGGGCAGCAATACAAAAGAAACAAAAGAACACGTAAATGAGGCACTTGAAGAGATTACAAACGGCATTGATTATATGCGTAAGCTTACGGATAAGAGAAATCAGGCCGGCGGGAAGATCTGATGAGAAGAGCGAATCGGCTGACAAGGGATGAGGAAACTTCATATTGGCTGTCATATTCGG
>JAILRP010000047.1 GCA_024698075.1 Lachnospiraceae bacterium | reverse complement strand
TTTTCTCTGATCTTTTCGCAGAATGCGGTGCAGATCTCGCTCCGCAGTTCATCGGTCAGCTCGGTCTTGTTGGTCCTCGCGCTCTCGTCATCTATGTACTCGGTATCGAATGCGACCGGATATGATATCTTATGGTCCTCTATGAGGCGGAGCGTGTACTCGGCCTCCTCCTCCGCCTCCTCGACGGTAAGCGCCTGCGTGAAGAAGTATACGCCGACCGCGATCCCCGCCTCTTCGGCGGCCGACGCGTATTCGTCGAACTTCTCATCCTTCATGATGCCGCCCTCGGAATAGCCGCGGTAAGCGCACCGCAGCATGACGAACTCACATCCCGCAGCCGCAAGCTCCTCAAAATTGACGCTTGAATTGTGATACGACAGGTCACATCCGAGATGGCTGATCTTGTTTCCGTCATCATCAAAATAAGCCATGAACCCGTCGCTTATGCGGAAGTTCTCCTGCTTGTATGAATTGAGGGCAAGGTTCCCCTCCTTTATATCCCGCTCGGGCACATACACGTTTGTAACGTTTATATGGCTCTGCTCTTCAATGACTTTGGCCAGTTCTTCCTGTACCGCGGCGGTTTCCTTCGCGCTCCTGCTTCCGATCAGCACTGCCCCCACGACGAATCCGGCCAGAAATCCGATGAGAGCCACAACGATCATGGTGCCGGTGCGTCTCCTGCGCCGCCTTCTGGGCGGCGGGGCCATTTCCCTGTAAATCTCCTGTTCTTCTCCCACTTATTATCCCCTTATCATTTATGATCATTCCCTCAGTGCGGCCTTCACCCTGTCAATGAGCTCGGTTGCGAAAAAATCCTCCCCGATGAGGATCGGCACCACCTGGCAGCTCCTGATCTCGCTCTCGAGAGAATCGTACACTTCCTGCGGCTTTGCGCCGGACTGGTCCGAGCCTATGATGAAAACGTTAGGCCGGTGGGCCATGATGTATTCGGCAGCCTCCATCGTCGACCTGACCGCCTTGACCCTGAAGTCGCTGTCAGTCAGGATCGTGCGCATCTTCCTGAGGGTATCGATGTCGCTGTCGAGTATCAGCACCGACGTCGGCATCCTGCCTATCCCCTCGCTGAATATCTTTTCGAGCCTGGCAAGGAGCTCGCTCTTCGGCGTGGTCTTGACGAGATAGCCCGCCGCTCCTTTTCCCATCAGTTCGCGCACGAGGTTCGGGTTTGACATCCCCGACAGGAACACGACCGGCACGCCGTTCATCTCCGGATTGGCCCTTAGGGCATCAAAAACCTGCAGGCCGTTGACCACCGGCATCTCTATGTCCAGAAGTATCATGTCAGCCTCATAGCTCGTCATCTTTTCGATGAAACGGTATCCCGCATTCTCGGTCACCACATCATACGTATCCTCAAGATATTTCTTCAGTATCTTGAGCGTCATGATATCATCATCTACGATAAGGATCCTCTTCTTCATGCCCTGCCCTCAAAAAATCCTTCAACTGCCTGTGCTATCACGCCCTGCTTGATCGGCTTGTTCAGTATGCCCACAACGTTGTCCGCATACAGCCTTGCCCGGTCTCCCGTATAATTGTCGCCGACTATGAACATCACCGGAAGTTCAGTTCCTCCCGGATGCATGCGTATGCTCGCGACCGTCGACAGCCCGCTCATTCCTTCGAGCACGGGGTTTATGAGCAGCAGGTCGACCCTGTTCCTTATGAAAAAGTCAACCGTCTTGATCCCCGAATCAAACGCGATCACATTATATTTCTGTGTCAGGAAGAGTGAACACAGCTTCCTGGTCTTTAAGTCGTCATCAACTATTACGACGGTCTTCTTCTCGTCCGGTGCATGGACCGGTTTTGCGGGCTCCGCAGGCCTGTCTTCCATCCTGACCGTGCCCTGCGCTCCGAGCGCCGATCCCGGATCTTCCATCGCTCTCTGTTTCAGGCGTCCGACCGCATCCCCTGCTTCTGCCTTCTCACGGGCTTTTTTAAGAAATGAGGAAGCGCCTGCCGTTTTCTTTGAAACTGTGTCAGAAGAACCGTCCCCCTTGTCACTCTTTGAAAATGTGTCAAAAGAACCGTCCCCCTTGTCACACTTCATCTGCTGTGCGGCCGTAAGGAGTGTCCTGATGTCTTCGGCACGCTTCCTGCCGCGCACGAGCGCCGCCTCAAGATTTTCGATCCTCGTTTCCATATCGAGGACCACGGCCCTCTGTTCGTCACCGGGGGCGGGAACGCTGCAGCCCATCAGCCTGTCGATGCTGCGCATCTCCTCGTAGGAAGGCTCAACCGGTTCCGGACGAAAATCGGCCTCGTCCATCATGCCGCTCACGGCTGAGAACAGGCCGCCCTCTTCGATCTCTCCTTCATAGAACATGACATCCCCGATCTCGAGAAACTCAAGGCTCGCATCGGAGAATTCATCATCAGTCAGCACGATGACAGGTATCGCGGCGATGTCGGAATCGCCCGACCTGTTGACCATCCAGTCAAACACATACAGGCCGAAATGCTTTGTATCGTCACCGCACAGTATCACAAGGTCCGGAAGCTTCCCTTCGGCATCCCTTTTGATGCGCTCGATCGCGCCCTCCCCGGTTCCGGTGGGGACGGCGTCCATATACTCAGGAAGAAGCTTGGCCACCTTCTCGCGGCGCTCCCTGTCTTCATCGATTATGATCACCCTAAGCTCGGTCATTGCTGCTCCACAGTCTATTCCAAAGTCTCGACCTTAAGCGCCGATTTTTCCTCTTTGCGTGCAGGCTCAGGCGCATTCTTCGCTTCAGTCTTCTCGGCCGGCTTTGCCTCAGGCTTGGCGGCCTTTGCCGGCTCCTTCGGGGCATCCTTGAGCCGGAGCCTTCCCTTCTTGGTCTTTGTCCGGTCAACGTTCATGTTGCACTTGCCCTGGAAGACCGACTGCTCATCGATCAGTATCTTCGAAGTGCTTATGTCTCCGTACACCTCGCCCGTGGGCTCGATGTTCGTCTTGTCCTTTACGGTTATGTTGCCCTCTATGACACCCGCGACAACGATGTTTTCCGCGATCGTATTGCCCTGTATCTCACCGCTCTGCGAAAGCACAACGGTGCCGTCAGCGACTACGCCGCCTACAACGGTCCCGTCGATGCGGAGCGAGGAGTGCGTGATTATGGTCCCCTCTACCTTCGTGTCCGCACCTATAAAAGTCGATATTGAATTCTGGTTGATCTTTACCTTGTTGTCATCCTTGAAAAACATATCCGGCCTCCGATTAAGATCCTATTCCTCTATCATCGTCCTCGGGTCTATGAAAGTCCCGTCCGACTTTATCTCGTAAGCTACATATCCGTCATCCTCGAGAACCGCCATGACATCGCCTTTGGAGACAAACGTGCCCTCTTCTATCGAGACGTCTCCGTTCATCCTGTAATAGGTCGTGAATCCGTTCCCGTGGTCTATGACGATGCCCCGTGTATAGAAAGGATTTTCTTCATCCGAATCCACATGGGTGACTGTGCCGTCCGCCGTTGCGGCGACTGCCGCACCCTTTATCGTCGAAAATACTATGCCCATGGTCTGGCCGCCCTCGGAGTCCTTGTACGGGTCCTCGACAAGTATCGCGTTGGCGTTCTTAATGGGTATCTCGTTCGGAACGGCCGCCTTTTCGGCAGCCTCCTCTTCCTCTTCTTCCTTCTTGTTGATCGTATCCTCGATCTTTGAGAAAGCCTCCTGGTCGGCAGTTATCTGCTCGTTCAGGGTATCTATCGTGGTCTCAAGGTGCGCGTTCGTCTCACGGAGCTTTCCCACCGATGCCTCGGCATCGGTAAGTGATGCGCGCAGCTTGCGGTTATGCACCATGACCGAGCACAGGAGCCCCACTACTATGATCGCGGCAGCCACGGCACCGGTAAGGAGCTTTAAGAGCCTGTCATAGGTGATCTCGACAGTCCTTGCGGAGTCCGAGGAATTGGGGATGAGCAGTAGCGTATAGCCTGTCGTCTGCTTCTTGGTATCCGCCCGTTTGGTTTTAGTTTCTTTCTTATTCAAGATCAAGCTTCATGTCTCCCGATTTGATCCACCCGCGCCTTCTCATGAACTCCGAAATGCCGAGGGACAGTATGGCCGGTGCCACAAAATGCAGCAGAAGGATCTTGAAAATGACTGAGGAAGGCGGCTCTGTGGCAGCCATGTCCTGATAGGTCATGAGCTGTCCGACCAGTCCGCTGGTCCCCATTCCGGATCCGGTTGCGTTGTTCGTCATATGAAATGCCAGCGTTCCGACCGGTCCGAGTACGGCCGAACTGATCACTGCCGGAAGCCATATGATGGGTTTCTTCATTATGTTCGGAACCTGCAGCATGCTCGTCCCGATGCCCTGAGCGAACAGTCCGCCCCATCCGTTCTCACGGAATGATGCGACAGCGAATCCGATCATGTTGGCACAGCATCCGACCGTCGCCGCGCCCGCTGCAAGACCTGACAGGTTGAGTATGAGCCCGAGAGCTGCGGAGCTTATCGGAAGTGTCAGTATCATTCCCATGATGACCGAAACAAGCACGCCCATGAGCAGGGGCTGTCGCTCCGTGCTCCAGTTGACTACCGCACCGAGCCATGTCATGAAGCCCGAGATCGGCGGTCCCAAGAGCAGGCCCGCAGTTGCTCCCGACAGTATCGTGACGGAAGGTGTGAGCAGTATGTCAAGCTTTGTCTTTCCTGCCACAAGACGTCCCACCGTGATTCCGGTAAGCGCAGCTATATATGCACCGAGAGGCTCTCCGGGGCCTTTATAGCAGATGACTCCGTCGACAAAAAGCGTGCCGGCGATTATATTGGCGGCAAATGCACCGATCATGCCGCAGACTGCCGATGAAAATATGACAAGCGGCTTCTCCCTGAACTTGGCCGCAACGCCGCAGCCTATCCCGGCTCCGGTAATGCTCGATGCAACCTGTCCCGTGATGATGAGATATGTCCCGATGGCTCCGGGTATATAGGACCCGACCTGCTTGATTATCGTTCCTATGATAAGTGTCGCAAAAAGACCAAGAGTCATTCCTGACAGGCCATCGATAAAAATATAGTTCAGTACTTTCTTCATGGTATGCGTCCGGGAAGATCCCGGCTCCCTTTCTCAGATTATTCGGGACGTGTGCAAAAATGCACACATACAGAATTATTTTACTATCAAACGGCAGATGTGTCAAAAAAGGACAGGGGGCAAGCCTCCTGTCCGCATAAAAAGGGCGGAATATCCGCCCCCGGTTCCTGTTCAGTGTTCGAGTATCTGTTTGAGCGACTGCTCCACGCTTCCCGTGGTCTCCTTTACGACACCGATTGATGCCGTAGCCTCCTCGGAGGATGCCACGAGGCTCGTGGCCCTGGCATTTACCCTGTCCACGATATCCTTGAGCTTTGATGCCTCCTCGACGAGATGCTCTATGGTAACCTTTATGTCATTGTTGTTCTTGTTGCTGTCATCGGCGGTCATCTTGGAATCGTCAGCCAGCTTCTTGATCTCATCGGCAACGACCGCAAATCCCTTGCCTGCCTCGCCGACACGTGCCGCCTCGATCGAAGCATTGAGAGCGAGCAGGTTGGTCTGTGACGAGATCGCTATGACTTCTTTGTTGTTGGCATCAAGATTGACCAGATAGCCTTCGATGTTGTTCAGGACTTCCTTGAGGTCAGATGCAAAGTTTTCAACCTCATCCATGTCATCGGATATTCCGGCTGTCTGATGTGCGTTGTCGGCACTCGCCTCTTCTATCTGTGATATGGAGGCGGTAAGGATGCCGAAGTTCTCACTGATCTCATCCGCAAGTGAAAGCTTCTTCTCCCTCATCTCATCCTGAGTGCGCTGTACTTCATCGGCCAGCCCGACTGCCTTGTCCTTCTCTTCATACGCCATGTCCTTGATGTAGTGGACGCAGTTGTATATATGGTTGAACCCATTGAATACCGCAACGGCCATATCGTGGCATGAGCCGTATCCGCAGCATCCGCAGTCGATCTTCCTCTTTTCGGCAGTGTCCTTTTTCATCTGCGCATATATGTCCTCGAGCTGCCTTTCGGTCGGAACCTTATAAGTGCAGGCCGCGCTCCTGTCGGTATACTTGCGCAGAAAATCATTCAGGTTCAGGTCTGCGAACTGCTTGTTGAGTGCCTCAAGCCTCTTGGCCGGAGTCAGGCCCCTTCCCCATGCGGACTTCTTGGACTCGTTCTTGCTCTCGGCCTTGATCCTCTGGATGGTCATGAACACGTCCTCATTCATCGATGCACGTGCCTCCGTTCCGGGACCGTACAGGCATCCGTTCGTACAGTTGAGCGCATCAACGAACAGATACGGCGACCTTGAATTCTTGAGAAGGTCCTTGTTCCGCTTCAGGTATTCGTACATGTGGTGCTCGCCTTCCATCTGGCGCACGAGCGCGTCCTCACCGAGAAGCCAGTATACGTTCTCCTTGAGGCCGCCCGGCATCGGATATATGGATCCGAGTCCGTACTCGATCTCATCCTTGTAAGGAAGCGCCCCGTTTACGGGATGCTCCTTGAGGTATTTCACAAGATGTGAAAACGTAAGATTGTATGATACATAGCCTTTGTTGTTCGGATCGTCGATCTCATTCTTCTTGGCTATGCAGGGGCTTATGAACGCGAGCTTGTCAGTCACCTTCATGTATTTGCTGACATATATCGCCGCGCACATCATGGGTGACTGCACAGGCATCAGCTTAGGGATCAGCTCGGGAGTATAACGCTCTATATAGCCCACAACTGCGGGACACGGCTGTGATATTCCGCCGTAGAATTTATTTTCGGTAATATATTTGATGTAGCCCCATGTCGTTATGTCCGCTCCGAATGAAACACTTATGAACCTGTTGACGCCAAGCTTCTTCAGCATTCCGAGATACTTCTCGTATTCCCTCGGATAGTTGGCCAGAAATGCCGGCGCTATGAGCACCGAGATCTTCTGCCCCTTCTTAAGGTCATCAAAGAAGCTGTCAACATCATCGATGAACTCCCTTGCGCCGTGCTCACACACGTCAAGGCACGCCCCGCAGGCAATGCACCTGTCCGGGTCTACATCGATCACGTTTCCTCTCCCGCGCTCGACGGCGATGTTGGCACCCATGCTGCTGCAGGCCCTTATGCATCTGTTGCATCCGATACAGTTATCATTCGTTTTGACAAGACTCATTATACGCCTCCGTGTATTTCATAGAGTATATATATGATTATTATAGGCTTTTGTGACAGATTCTTCAATTCCAAAAATGATATCCCGGGGACTTCAGTCATCTTCCGGCCATGAAACGGCCCGTCATCTGACCGCCTGCTCTTAACGGTAACGCTTACGGCAGTCCTTGCATCGGCTGCGCTCTTGGCCGTGATAAGCCCGTTCCTGACCGCTGCGACCTTGGTGTCGCTGTGCCTTCCCTGTTTCCGACCAGCATGCCGTATGCAGTCCCGTTTCCGTCATACACCGTCATGACTTTGACAACATCCGTATTGCTGCTTCTGAATACTATGGGCGGCTTCTCGCTTTCGGACTTATAGACTGCATAACACATAATGCGGCCAAAGTTAACTTAAACGTTTAAGTTTTTCGAAAAATTTACATATCCTGTATGAATGAGCGGCCCGGACGTATATAATTGACGCGGAGGATATGGACGGATGCTGATCAAAATAGATGATATCGGCGACGAAAGGGTGTCGGTATATACGAGATACAATGAACCGCAGCTCGTTCATTACAACGAGCCCGGCCCGGGGATATTCATCGCAGAGACCCCGATGGTGATAGAGCGTGCCATGGACCGCGGCGCTAAGATCCTGTCATTCTTCATTGAGGATGGGGCGGCGGAAAGGCCTGAGGTGGCAGGGCTCCTGGAGCGTGCGGGCTCTGCCGATGTGTTTTCTGCACCGCTTCAGGTTATAAACAGGATAACGGGATTCAACCTTACAAGAGGCGTGCTGGCGGCTTTTTTAAGGCCCGCCCTTCCCGATGCCGCAGGCCTTATAGGTTCATCACGTTACATTGCCGTCCTTGAGGATATAGTCAATCCCACGAACGTCGGAGCCATATTCCGCTCCGCCGCGGCACTCGGAATAGACTCCGTTCTGATCACGCACGGCTCTTCGGATCCTTTTTACAGAAGAGCTACCAGGGTTTCGATGGGGACGGTCTTTCAGCTTCCCTGGACTTACGTGCCGGCCGGATGCGATCCTATTTCTCTGCTTCATGAGGGCGGATTTTCGGTCATAGCGATGGAGCTTGCGGACAATGCGGTCCCCGTCACCGACCCGGTGCTCAGGTCTTCGGAAAAAAGGGCCCTGGTATTTGGCGCGGAGGGCGCCGGGATCAGCCAAAAGACACTTGACGGATGCGACCATATCGCCGTCATCCCGATGCAGGGCGGCGTTGATTCCCTTAACGTCGCAGCCTCTTCCGCAGTCGCATTCTGGGAGCTCTGCGGAAGGTAATGGCAGATTATCAAATTTTTATTTACTTTTGGTAACGTATATGCTACTATCTTTTCGGTGCATCGCACCGTAGCGATTTTTTTCATTTATTTTGGAGGTACTATCGATGAAAGGTACAGTTAAGTGGTTCAACAACCAGAAGGGTTACGGATTCATCTGTGACGAGCAGGGCAATGATGTGTTCGTACACTACTCAGGCCTCAACATGGAAGGCTTCAAGTCCCTTGACGAGGGAGCAGCTGTTGAGTTCGACGTAGTTAACGGCGAGAAGGGCCCTCAGGCTACAAACGTAACAAAGTTATAATCTCCAAAAAGTGTGCCTTTTCGTTTGTATAATATATAGATTATAAAGGGGAAAGAGTTACAGATCCAGAGATTATAAAAAAGGAACCGGATGATCGGTTCCTTTTTTATTTCTCATCTCTGCCTGTTCATGACCTGTGCGGACATCTCGAGATTCCGCTGGATCTGCGCTTCGATCGACAGCGTTGCATCGCGCATGTCCATGTGCACGCGCTGGAATGCCGCCACGACCTGCGGGTCGAACTGAACGCCCGCGCCCTGTGTGATTATGTTGTAGGCCTCCTCGTGTGTCTTGGCCTTCTTGTAGCTTCTCTCGGCAACAAGGCCGTCATATACGTCCGCGACAGCCAGTATCCTCGCCAGGATCGGGATGTTCGCCCCGGCAAGCCTTTCGGGATATCCGTTCCCGTCAACGCGCTCGTGATGGTATTTTGCCATCTGGAAAGTATAGTAAAGGAACTTGTTGTTTGGAAGAAGGTAGGCATACTTCTGTATGGCGTCGGCCGCCATCGTGGTATGCGATTTCATCAGCGCGAACTCTTCGGGAGTATACTTGCCGACTTTCGACAGGACGGCGTCGGGAACGCCAATCTTGCCCATGTCGTGGAGTCTCGAGCTTAAGAGGATAAGTTCAAAATCATTGGGGTCAATGCCGTAGTTTACGCCCGACAGGAGCATCTCCTTGAGCAGGATCTCCATATACTTGGACACGCACACGCAGTGCTTGCCGGTGTAGGGGTCCTTCTGCGAAATGAGGTCCGTGATTATCCCGATGATGAAGTACTCCAGGTTCATCGCATTCCTGGCCTGGTAGCTCGCCGCCTGCTGCAGCTGCGTATTGTACTGGCTCATCTGGGTCTTGTACTCGAGGACGTCCGCCTGAAGCTCCATGCGCTTACGGAGGAGATCCGGTATGATGGGCTTTCGGATAAAATCAACGGCGCCGAGCCTGTAGGCCTCCATCTCCGTTGTGTTCTCCTTGTCGCCCGATATGAACAGAACGGGAATCCCCTTGGTCTTCTCGTTCGCTTTAAGACGCATTATGAAATCAAATCCGTTGACGCCGGGCATGGCAACATCAAGAAGGATGAAGTCCGGCATGATCGTTGACTTTATGAGGCGCTGCAGAGCAGCCTTGGAACTGTTGAGATCGATGATACGGTACTGCCTCTCAAGCGCCTTCTTGGCCACCAGAAGCTCGGTATCGTTGTCATCGATTATCATTACCGTATACATTCAATGATCTCCTCTATGCCAAGGCTCCCTCCGAAGATTTTAAGTCCCGAGCCTATGGTAAAATCAACCCTGCCGCCGCCTGCTTCGCGAAGCTTTCTGATATCATCAAGGGATGATATCCCTCCGGCGTAGCATATGCTTATGGGAGAAGAGGCAAGGATGCCGATCAGCCTCTCATCTATCCCCGACGATCTTCCCTCCGCATCGACCGCATGAACGAGAAAACCGTCACAGCATCCGGCAAGTGACTCAAAAAGTTCCGGACATACCTTCTCGTCCGATATCTTCTGCCATCTGTCGGTGGCGACCATATAGGCGCCATCCTTATATATGCAGCTCATGTCAAGCACGATGTGTTCCGGACCCACTGCCCCGTTAAGCCGCGCAAGATTTTCCCTGTCGATCTTTCCGTCCCTAAAAACGAAGCTTGTGACTATTACATGGCTCGCGCCGGCATCGATATATTCAGCGGCGTTGTCCGCATTTATGCCGCCGCCTGCCATGAGCCCTCCCGGATATGCAAAAAGCGCATCAAACATCTGCTGCCTTGAGGCATCATAAAACGGACTGTCTGCCCTGTTGAGGTTTATGACATGCCCGCCCTCAAGTCCGTAGCTTCTGTAGAGCGACGCATAATATGCGCCGTTCCTGTCGCTTATGAAGTTCTCGGATGCCGCGCCCGACTCGTCGGAGAGCGTTGAGCCTACGATCTGCTTGACCTTGCCGTTATGTATGTCTATGCAGGGCTTGAAATCCATCAACCCTTACCCCACAACGTCGCTCATGCTGTACTTTCCGGCGCTCTTTCCTTTTATGAACTTTGCCGCCTCTACGGCACCTTTGGCGAACACCGATCTTGAATATGCCGTATGGCTTATGGTCAGCACTTCATCGGAACCTGCGAATATGACGTCATGGTCGCCGACTATCGTCCCTCCGCGCACCGCGGAAATTCCGATCTCGCTATCGGGCCTTACCATCCTCCTGCCGCTTCTGTCAAAGACGTAATCCTTGCGGACGCTCAGGCCTTCGTTTACCGAATCGGCAAGCGCGAGCGCGGTCCCGGAGGGTGCGTCAAGTTTGGTCCTGTGGTGCTTTTCGACTATCTCTATGTCAAAGCCCGCATCTGCGAGCTTTGCTGAATTTTCACGGAGTATCTTCTGTATGAGGTTGATGCCGAGCGACATGTTTGCGGAGCGCAGGACAGCTATCTTCGAAGAGGCCTCGTCAAGCTGGGCGAGCACCTCGTCGGAAAGCCCGGTCGTGCATTCGACGAGCGCAGCCCCTGTCTCTGTGCACCGGCGGATCACTGCGGCGACCGCTGCCGCGTTCGAAAAATCAACGACCGCATCGGCGGATTCCTTTACCGCGTCAAGGCTTTCATATACGGGAAATCCAGCTGTGCCGTCGGCTCTTACATCAACTCCCGCCACTATTGAAACATCGGGGTCGGAAGATACGATATCTGCTATCATCCGTCCCATGCGCCCGCTGCATCCGATAAGAATTATTGACGTCATCACAGCACCCCGTACTCTTCCATTGCTGCCTTAAGCGTCTCGGCATTGGCCTCTTCCATCTCGCGAAGCGGCCTTCTGAGAACGCCGCGGTCCCTTCCCTGGAGCTCAAGTGCCTTCTTGACCGGGATCGGATTGACCTCACAGAAGAGCGCATTGCACAGAGGTATCGCATCAAGCTGCCTCTTGGCCGCAAGTCTCGGATCGTTGTCGAAGAACGCCTGGCATATGTCATGTGTCTTCATAGGTGCGATGTTTGAGAGGACGGAGATGACACCGATTCCTCCGAGCGCGAGTATCGGTACGATCTGGTCGTCATTGCCCGAATAAAGCTCTATCTCATCACCGCACAGGCTCATGAGCTTGGCGATCTGTGATATGTTTCCGCTCGCCTCTTTGATGCCGACGATATTGGGAACGTTGTGCACAAGCTCTGCAGCGGTTGCAGGCATGATGTTGCATCCGGTCCTGCTCGGCACATTGTAAAGGATGATCGGAAGCCTGACGCTCTCGGCTACCATCGTGAAGTGCTCGATAAGACCCCTCTGGGTCGACTTGTTGTAATAAGGCGTTACCACGAGCAGTGCATCCGCACCGTACTTTTCCGCCTCCTGTGAAAGGTATATTGCAGTCTCCGTGCAGTTCGAGCCTGTTCCGGCTATGACCGGGATCCTGTGGTCAACGACCTCAACGCAGAACTTTATGCAGTCGAGATGCTCCTCATGCGACAGGCAGGATGCCTCACCGGTCGTTCCGCACACGACTATCGCATCGGTACCGTTCTCGATCTGGTACTCAATCTGCTCCCTGAACTTATCATAGTCTACATCCCCGTTTGGAAGGAATGGTGTACAAATCGCTACTGCTGCTCCTTTAAAAACCGACATTTTTCATAACCTCCGTTCATGTCCTTCAGATGTATTTGTATTTCATTCAGACGGTGCGCCCAGGCAGACTACCCAGTCGAGCGGCTGCTGATTGATGAAGATCGGGACCACAACTATCATCGAACCGTTGATCTCGACCGGCTCAGTTGAGAGCGTCGGCGGCATGAGATTAAGGTTCATGCCCTCGCCTCCCTTTTCGGTCGCGAACAGCCCGTGACATATATTAATGAATTCTCCGACAGAGTCAAGCGCATTTACGCTCACGCCGTCAAAGAACTGCTTGGCAAACGCCTCCGCTATCGCCAGTATACCCTTGTCATCGCCCGAGAATGCCGTGAGCACCCTGTAGTCACCCACGATCTCCTGCATCGCAACGGCGCCTGTCCTGTAGCTGAGCGGCTTGTATCCGCGCTTTATCGATATGTCGTCGGATGCGAGGCGGTTGATGCAGCGGAATGTGAGTGCCATGAGATCCGTATACGGCCCGTCCGGCATCTCCGGAAGATATAGCGGAAGTATGCGGTCGACATCCCCTGATTTTATGTTCTCGATATCCGCAAAGGTAAATCCGTTCTCTTTCTTGAAGTAATCAAGCGCCCCCTCTATCTGGTCGAGCGTCAGGATCTCCTTGTCCACCGCCGCCTGGCAGAAGCGCATATATTCGTTGCCCTGGAGGGTCAGAAGCCTCTCGACCTGGATCTCGGTGAGGTATCCCAGGGACACCGCGATGTCGCCGAACTTCCTGTCCATCATCTGCTGTTTATAGTTGACCTCGTCGGCCTGTTCCTCGGTCATCAGCTTTTCTGACACTGCGATGAGCCCGAGCTTGACCCTTGTGCGGTCAAACTGCATCTTGATGGCAAAGAATTCTTCCTCGGTGATGATCTTCTTTTTGACCAGATAATTCCCAAAAATGTTAGCAAACATATCTTCTCCTTCTGCCTCCCCAGATTCATATTATAAAGAAAAAAATACATCATATCAATCATATTTGTTCAATAATGAACATTCGGCATGACATGACGGTATTTTCTCCATTTTTCTGTTTTACATGAAGTTGGGCTGTTGCTATAATAATAACGTATGTATACAAAAGGAGACATGGGCGTATGAAAAACCGGAAAAACTGGCAGATCGTTCTGTTTATAGCATTATGTGTGTGTCTCAATGTGGGCGGAAAGTTCTTCGCCGTGCGGCTTAACCTCCCCTTGTGGCTCGATTCTCTCGGAACCGTGCTGTGCGCCTGCATAGCAGGTCCTGTATGCGGCGCTATGACGGGCGTTACGGGAAACCTTGCCTACTGTGTCATAAACCGCCTGTCGGCGGCATATTCCCTCACGAGCATATCTCTCGGCATCATTATAGGCATAGCGGCCCACCGTAACTGGTTCGACCGTTTCTATGGCTTCATGAAGGCCGCTTCGATCGCGGTTCTTTCTTCGCTTGCCGTTTCAGTGCCGATAGACATGATCCTTGATGGAGGCTATACGGGCAACGCATGGGGCGACGGCGTTGTGGATTACCTTCTCAACAAGGAATGGCCCCTTATCGTATGCTGCACCCTCGGCCAGCTTGCCATAGAATTTGCCGACAAGATGGTCACAGTCGCGATCGTTTATATCGTGATCCTGATCCGCCGCCGTTACAGCAGCCGAAACTATGCGGGAGGCATCGATCCCGGCGCGGGTGCGTCACTTATACTCGCCCTTTCGCTCGCCCTCTCGCTCGCGGTCACCACTCCTGCCGAAGCCGCATCCCCCTCTTCCGGGGCAGAAGCTCCGGACTACAATGATTATGTCCAGAGCGTATACAACAGCAACAACGGACTGCCCTGCGGCGAAGCCAATGACATCGCCCAGACAAATGACGGAGTGCTCTGGATAGGCACATATGCAGGCCTGTACCGCTATAACGGGCGTGAATTCCGATGGGTTGACGACTATCCTTCGGTAAAGAACGTCAACTGCCTTTACGTCGATGAGGAAGGCCGCCTGTGGATCGGCACCAATGACAACGGGCTGTCCATAGTGATACGCGAACAGGTCGTGAACGTGATCGACCAGTCAAGCGGACTGCCATCCAATTCCGTAAGGAACATCATCCGCGCAACAGACGGATATTATTATATAGGCACGACCAATAGCATGCAGGTCCTTGTCATGAACAACGGCCTCAAGGATGTGAGCACCCTTGATGAAGTAACATATACGGACAGCATAACCGCTGACCGGAACGGCCATGTCGCAGCGGTCGCTACTGACGGTACCCTTTTCCTGATCGGTGCCGGCAGCGTCATTTCGTCTGTCAGGCTTCCCGATGAGCAGGAGATCTTCAACTGCTGCGCCTTTGCGCCTGACGGCACGCTCATGGTCGGTTCCTCGACCAACCACATTTACAGCTATGACATTTCCGGGGATGATTTTCGCCGTACCGGCGTGATCACATGCGCAGACGTCTCAAGCATCAACAACTTAAGCTACCTTGAGGACGGGACCCTGTTCATTTCCACGGACAACGGCGTCTCCTATATCGACAAGGCCGGTTATCATCTGCTCAATACGAACAGTTTCAACAATTCCATCGACAAGATGCTCTATGACTACCAGGGGAACTTCTGGTTCACGTCTTCAAGGCTCGGGCTCCTTCGTCTCGCCAAGTCCCCCTTCAAGGACGTTTACAGTGCCATCGGCATGGAACGCCGCGTGGTAAATACCATTGTCTACTGGCAGGGCAACTACTACATCGGCACCGATAAGGGTCTCGATGTCGTCGACAGGGCCTGCCGCAACCAGATAGAGAATGACCTGACCGCGGAACTTGACGGCAAGAGGATCCGCTGCATGTATGTTGATGAAGATGATCATCTGTGGGTATGTACATACGGAAACGGCCTGATCGAATACGCCGCTGACGGCAGCACCTGGACATACAGCGCGGATACAGGCAGCTTCGGGAACCGCGCCAGGATCGTGACCGGACTCTCTGACGGAACGATACTCGCCGCCGGCGATACCGGGATGAGCTATATCAGGGACCATAAGGTGGTACGTACGATACAGAACAAGGACGGCCTCATCAATTCGATGATACTGACGCTGACCGAGCTTTCTGACGGAACTGTGCTTGCCGGCACAGACGGCGACGGGCTTGCGATCATAAAGGACGGCGAAGTTTCCGAAATACTGGACCGCGATGACGGGCTCAGCAGCGGCGTCATCCTGCGCACGATCAAGGATCCGAAAACCGAAGGCGTTTTCATAGTCACGAGCAACAGCCTGTGCTATCTCGAACCGGATGGGACCATACTCGTGCTGGACAAGTTCCCTTATTTCAATAACTATGACATCTGGGTCAAGGATGAGGATACTCTTTTTGTCATGTCTTCCGCCGGCATATATGTAGTCGAGCGCGACGAGCTCGTGGCAGACGGAGAGATCGCCTGGGAACTCCTCGATGCGAGAAGGGGGCTCGGAACTTCACTCACCGCCAATTCCTGGAACTACTACGACGGTAACGGCAGTCTGTATCTTCCCTGTGACACGGGCGTTTACATCATAGATGTCGACAAGTACAACAGCGATGTCCGCTCCTACAGGATGCAGCTGGCCTCGGTCATGTTCGACGACGTAGTGCAGCCGCCGGTCCGCCGCGGAGCCATAACGGCAGGCCAGGGTGTCGAGAGGATAGAGCTCTCTCCGGAGATACTGAACTACACGATCCAGGAGCCCAATGTCGGTTATTATCTCGAAGGTTATGATTCGCAGTGGACTATCGTTCCGCAGAACAATCTTAACAACATAATCTATGTCAACCTTCCTGCCGGCAGCTATACGTTCCACCTTGCGATACTCGACAGTTCGGGAGACCGTGTGCTTGAGGAGCGCAAGTTTGAACTGATAAAGACCGGTGAGATCTACGAGCAGACGTACTTCCATGTATACATGCTGATGCTCCTGTCGCTGATCATCATATGGTTTACATGGCTCATCGTCCAAAGACAGCTCAACCAGCAGCAGATCAAACTGAACATGGCCAACCAGACGGTAACCGCCATAGCTAACGCAGTCGATGCCAAGGACGTCCGCACACGGCAGCATTCACAGCGCGTCGCGGAGTATTCGGTGCTGATCGCGCAGGAAATGAACTGCTTCAAATGGTGGCACAGGCGCAAGGACCTTGCCAGCCTGCGCGGAGCCGCCCAGCTTCATGACATAGGCAAGATAGGCGTTCCTGACAGCGTGCTCAATAAGGTCGGCAGGCTGACGGACGAGGAATATGTCCAGATGAAGTCCCACGTGGACAGGGGCGCCGACATCCTGAAGGATTTTACCCTTGTCCAGCATGTTGAGGACGGAACACGCTTCCATCATGAACGCTACGACGGGCGCGGATATCCCCAGGGCCTATCCGGCAAGAACATACCCCTCTTCGGCCGCATAATAGGCGTGGCCGATGCGTTCGACGCGATGACATCCAACCGCGTCTACCGCAACCACATGGACACCGATTATGTCATGAACGAAATGAAACGCGGACGGGGCACGCAGTTCGACCCGGATGCACTTGATGCATTCTTCAGGCTGATAGACAAGGGCATCATCGACCTTGAAGCGATCTACTCCAAGATGAGGGCGGAAATTGAGCAGGCCGGGCACGATGCCGAGGAAGAGCTTGCACGCCGCGTCGAGGAGGACAAGAAGATACAGACCGCCCAGATGCAGGAGGACGGCAAGGCCGGCGGTGATGATAAAGATGATGAGAATGCCGACGGCGGTGACAAGGGTGAAGAAAAAGCCGGCGATAAGGCCTGTGATGACGAGAAAGGAGGCAAGGAATGAGGCGCGTATATATAATGACTTTCATAACCTGTCTGTTCATATTGGGTGTCCTCCTTTTAAGCTTCAGGCTCATGAACCTTACCGGGGGCCGGGAGCATCTGACCGTCGGGTTCATATATGACAATGACGAGAGCACGCCTTATACTTATAATTTTTCACTCGCAAAAGACGCACTTGAAAAGGAATACGGCGAACGGGTGGATATCCTAACATGCAGCAACGTATTGGATGATGAGATGGAGGAGCCTCTCAGGGAGCTGGCAGGAAAAGGCTGCGACATAATATTCTTCAACGGATACAGCGAACTGGTCAGGAAGCTCGCGCCCGAATATCCCAGCATACAGTTCTGCCAGACCTCATACATGGACATGAGCAATGAGACAGTGCCGGAGAACTACCATACGTTCAAGGGCGAGGCCTACCAGGGCAGATACATAAGCGGCATCGCCGCAGGCGTCCAGTTAAGGCAGATGATACTTGACGGGACGATCACAAATGACGAGGCTGTCGTCGGATTCGTTGCCGCTTTCCCCACTTCGGAAGTCATTTCCGGATACACCGCATTTTTGATGGGAGTGCGTTCCGTCGTCTCCCAGGCCGTAATGCGTGTCAGCTATACGGGTACATGGAGCAGCTATGCACTTGAAAAGAGTGCCGCGCAGCATCTCATCGATGAAGGATGCGTAGTCATCTCGCAGCATACGGACACGATCGGTCCGGCTATCGCATGCGAAGAGGCCGCCGAAACCAAGGAAGTCTATTTTGTGGGATACAACCAGAGCATGTCGGACGTCGCGCCCGCCACGTCTCTCATCACCTCGAGGATCTGCTGGGAGCCGTATGTTCTCTCGGCCGTTAAAGCGGTAATGGCCAACAAGCCAATAGAGTCCTTTGTTTCGGGAAAGATCCACGGGAATGATGTCTCAGCGGGATTCGATCAGGGCTGGGTGGAAATGGATGACCTTAACATGCAGATCGCGGCATCGGGGATCGAGCGTGCCATGGGCAGTGCAGTCAGCCAGTTCAAGCGCGGACGCGTTGATTTTGTCTTCAAAGGCAATTATACGGGCGTTGATCCCGATGATCCTTCCGATACCTATGACCTGAAGAAAGGCTACATTGAAAATGCTGACAGTTCCTATCCCACATTCCATTACATCCTTGAAGATGTTATCACCGTGGAATAAGCCTGTCCTTTTATACAGGATGCCAATAGTCATGTTCACTTTCTGAACCAATAACCGGAGGAAACAAAATGAAAAAGAAGTTCCTGTCCCTTATCAGCTGCATGCTTGTGCTCGTGATGACCGGCACTTCCATGCATGTCGATGCATTTGCCGCAGAGGAGACGTCCTCATCCGAGGTCTTTGATATCTCCTCTTCCGATGAACAGTCCGTCACCGATACGGATCCCTTGGTTCCGGATTCCTTTGATATGGATTCCTTTGATACGGACCGCGGTTCCGATACGGAAGATTCCGATATCCTCCCATCGGAGGAGTCGGATGGTTATGCGTCCGAAGAGCCGGAAGAGGCTGATGGCCTGCCCGCTTCCGATGATGCTTCTCCTGACGGACAGGATCCTTCGGATGATCTTTTGGAAGGATCCGCTCTTACCGTAAAAGAGGCCCACATCATGTACGGCGAGGACGGTTCGAACGAAACCGGAAACCTTGATAAGCTCTTTGGCAGTTCCTATACCGTTGACGGCACAGAAGTTACGGATTCAGTCACGTTCACTTACCGTTTCTATACAGACCTGTCTGCTGCGGATGGTTTTTCAGGCACTGATGATGATTCTGCAGGCACGAATGAGGCAGCTCTTCCCGCCGATCCCGGCCTGTGGCCAGAAGGAGATGTTCTCTCCGATATCCCGGCAGGAACGCAGGTGCTTGCCGCTGTTTTTGCATCGGGCGATGAGATCGAACCGGCAGTTGCGACAGCTGTCATAACCATAGAGAAAAGACCGATCACGATCCATATCGAAAGGTCACGTGATGCGTCCGTATCCGAAAAGGAAATGCCCGATGATGAGAAGATCGTCATCACAGAGGCGGATGACGCCTATTCCAAGGTGGAGATAAAAGTGGCTGAAGGCTCCGGTGATGAAGAAGCTTCAATGTTCATGCATGCAGATGAGCTTTCCGCGGCCCCCGCTGACGTACTGAGCGGAAACATAATACTGGATGTTTCGGATGCCGACATGGACAGCCTTGGATTCCAGGAGGTTCCGGCAGATGCCAGTCTTGAACCCGGATATGCGGACAACTATGTCATTCCCGTACGGCCCATCGGCTATGTATATGTTGAGGAATCAACATATGCCATAATGTTCCGGGCAACGTCCGGCGGGAAAATGAATTACTCGATACTGAACAATCTGCTTCATAACGACGGCATATCAGGCAAAAAGCTGAATGATATGCTGAGCGCGTCCAAAAAGTCCGAGATCATGGCACTGGCTGAAAAAAGCACTATCTACGGATGGTCCGTCACGATGAACGGACACTATTATACGACAGTCGATCCTGATTTCAAGGAGGACGGAAACGATTTTTACATATACCAGAAAGAGGACTACTGCTTTACCGCCCAGCAGTACAGGGCAGTTTCGGAAAATATATTCATTGATGCGGTCCCGGCGGTTTATTATGACGGCAGGGCGCACGTATCGGATGCTGAAGTACTGAAGGACTCTGCGAAGAAATCGACCGTAAACGATCTCCAGCTCCGTGTATTCTATCTCGCCGACGAAGATCTCGGTGATTTTGACCGGAAGGTACTGCTCCGCTACGGCACCGACTATAAGGTCACATATAAGAACAACAAAGAATCCACCATGAGGGTAGATCCGTATGGCCGCTACAATTCCATTTTTAAGGATGGAGACGATAAGAAGCGCCCTTCAGCAACCATCACCGGCGTCGGAAACTACAAAGGTTTTTCGGCTACTGTCTTCTTTGACATCCTGCCCTACAATTTCGGGGAAGTTCATAATGCATCGGATCCGATCGCGCAGGTAAGCGGCCTTAAACATACTTACACCCTGAAGACAACGGGCGGCAAGAAAAAGCTTGCCGGCATAAGCGATCCGACAGTCACTCTTGCTTTCGGATATGCCTCCAAGCCTGTGAAGCTGACCAAAGGCAAAGACTATGAGATAAAAGTTTACCGTTATGATTCTTCCAAATGGCAGGAGATATGGTGTCCGAACCTGACTGATATCGACCAGAATGGCCGATACCTCATCGCCATAAGAGGCCTGGGAAACTACTGCGGCTATGCATTCGGACAGACATCGAGCTCTGTGTTCAGCCCCAAGGGCCAGGACGGCACCGTAAGGCCTTCGGTATGCAGCTATGACGACAGCAGTTATTACAACTGCCAGTTCATCGTGAGTGACCCTGCCAAGGATCTGGCGAACGCGGCCGTAACGATCAGGAAGATCAAGGTTCCTTATGAACCCAAAAAGATTTATACCGGAGCATCGGACAGCCTCGGTATATCAGTCAAGGTTGGAGCCTACACACTGACTGAGAATGTGGATTACACCGTCACCTTTACAGGATCCGAACATACGGAAGTGATCGGAAGATATGCGGGCACCGCCCCATATGTTTATATCACCTCACCGGTCATTCCCAGGTATGAAGGCGAGATCTATGTCGCAGACAGCTACAAAGTCAGCATCCATGCGATCGCGGGCTCCGGATACTACGGATCCAAGGATACGGGCAAGACCGTCAGCATAAACGGTGTAGATGTCGAACCTAAATGGTTCAAGATGATTGCCCCCGATCTGGTATTTGACGGAACGAACAGCAACGGTGAATGTTCCGACGCGTCGAGCGACATGCCTGTATCGATGATCCCCGGTGAACTGGACAGTTACTACAGTGCTTCTAACAAATCCACCCTCGGGTCATACGTATTATATAACTATAAAAAGGAATTACGGGATAAGCACATGTCGACCGGATCCAAAAAAGACTATTACGGTGTTAGGGCCTTTTCCGATTATCCCAACAAGATGCCGGGGACTTACGGCAGTTCTATCCTGCCTATAGGTCCGGGTGTCAGCCGGGGAACTGCTGCAAAGGTTCAGTTCAAGCGTAAACCCGACACCATGCAGCATGCTGTTGACAACGGACTTATCAAGGTGGCATGCGATCCGAGTACTGCATTTAACGTAGCCGGCGGTCTGCCGGAAAATGTCCGGGTAACATATGGTGCGGCCGGACATACGAAGATCAACTATCTCGGTGACATGGTATGCAATAAACAGACTTATAAGATCACAGACGCAGATGGCGATTCCATAACGATAACGCTCGAGGCCACTAATAATATGAGTCCCCGTACTGCCTCGCTTTCCATCACAGGCGATGGGAAGGTGCTGAAGGGAAGCGTCAGGAACATCTGCAGTTATAATGTAAATGTCAGGAATGTCTCAAAGATAAAATGCCTCAGTTCCTCAGGCTACAGCAGGGTATACGGCAAAAAGACCGAAACGGTACCTGTTTCAGATTCGGCACCGATAGGAACGATATATGCCGTAATGGCAACTCAGATGGTTGAAAAGAACAATAAAATCCCGTCAAAGCCACAGATCAAGCTCTACCAGTCCTATTATGAGAGTCCGGAAGAGGCACGCGACGGCCGAGCCAGCCTGATGGCCCTGAAGGCAAACCAGTTCACGGCGGAGCTAACGAGCGATGAATATCTGCACGGCGGATTTTATGTGAAGATAAAGAACAAGGCTCTTCCGGCAAATACCGGCCTGGATTTCGGAACGGGCATCAGCCTTACGGATACATATGATGTATATGACGAGAAGGTTACCATAGTATCGGCAACGGTGAAAAAATCCATGTACGGCATAGAATATACGCTGCCGGACAAAAATGCCGCCCTTCCTTACACAGGCGGCCAGGTGATCTTCGACACCGTCGAAAAGATCAAGATAAAGAGCAAGACTGACGGTGAAGTCGAGCTCGGCCCCACTGATTTTACATGGGAATACGGGGACAATGTGACCGCCGGCAAGAACAAGGGAACTCTTACCATCACGCTGAGAAAGAACGGCTACGGCTTCAGATACGGCGGATCGAAGACCTTCACGTTCAACATTGATGACAGTGCGGACGTGTCGCTGTAAATGCTTCCGTCAAAACATACTGTAAATAAATGCTGCCCGGGATATATCCCCGGGCAGTTTTTCTGTCACGCGCTCATGCGTTCTTCTTCTATGCGAATGCGTTCTTCCGTGCTCACGCGTTCTTCTGTGCGAATGCTGCACGCTTTCTCAGCGTCGGATCCAGTATCTTCTTGCGTATGCGCAGCGACTCGGGTGTGATCTCGAGAAGCTCGTCGGTATCTATGAACTCGAGCGCCTGCTCAAGCGACAGCACCTTAGGCGGGGACAGGCGCAGTGCGTCATCGGAGCCCGATGCCCTCGTGTTCGTAAGATGTTTGCTCTTGCACACGTTTATCTCAACATCTTCGGTCTTTCCCGTCTGTCCGATGACCATTCCGGCATAGACCTTTTCTCCGGGGCCTATGAAGAGGATGCCCCTCTCCTGCGCCTGGAACAGGCCGTATGTCACGGATTCACCTGTTTCAAAGGAAATTATGCTCCCCTGTTTTCTGTACTGTATATCGCCCTTATAGGGGGCATATTCGTCATATATCGTATTGATGATGCCCTCGCCCTTCGTATCGGTGAGAAACTCACCGCGGTAGCCTATAAGGCCCCTTGCCGGGATCGAGAACTCGAGCCTCGTATATCCTCCGGTTATCGGCATCATGTTCTGAAGCTCGCCCTTGCGGGAACCCAGCTTTTCGATGACGGAGCCGGCGTAATCCTCCGGAACATCTATATAAGCTATCTCCATCGGCTCGGTCTTGCGTCCCTTTGAATCCTGTCGGTACAGTACCTCTGCCTTGCTGACCGCAAACTCATATCCCTCACGGCGCATATTCTCGATCAGGACGGACAGATGGAGCTCTCCTCTTCCCGAGACCTTGAAGCAGTCCGTGGATTCCGTCTCCTCAACCCTTAACGAAACGTCGGTGTTGAGCTCGCGCATGAGCCTTTCGCGGATGTGCCTGGATGTCACGAACTTGCCCTCACGTCCCGCAAGCGGAGAATCATTTACCATGAAGTTCATCGATATCGTAGGCTCAGAGATTTTCTGGAAAGGTATCGGTTCAACGGATTCGGGGTCGCAGATCGTATCACCTATATGTATGTCGGCAATGCCGGATACGGCAACTATGGAACCGACCGTCGCCTCCTTGACGTTCACCTTGTTCAGCCCGTCATACTCATAGAGCGCGGACACCTTGACCTTCTTCTGCTTGTCGGGTTCGTGGTGGTTGACGATCACAACCTCCTGGTTGATCCTGACGGTGCCGTTCTCGACCTTGCCGACTCCTATTCGGCCGACATACTCATTGTAATCTATCGTGCTGATCAGCACCTGGCAGCCCTTTTCGGGATCGCCCTCGGGCGCGGGGATATAATTGACTATCGCATCAAAGAGCGGGATCATCGTCTTTTCGAGACTGTCGGGCGAGGTGCCGCTCATTCCGTTCTTGGCGGATGCATATATGAACGGGCAGTCAAGCTGGCGGTCGTCGGCATCAAGGTCCATGAAGAGCTCGAGCACCTCATCAACGACTTCTTCGCATCTTGCCTCCGGCCTGTCAACCTTGTTGACGCACACGAGCACGGGAAGCTTTAAGCTCATTGCCTTCTTGAGCACGAACTTCGTCTGCGGCATGACTCCTTCAAATGCATCGACGACAAGTATCGCGCCGTCGACCATCTTGAGCACGCGTTCGACCTCACCGCCGAAATCGGCATGGCCCGGCGTGTCAACGATGTTGATCTTGACGTTCTTGTAAGAAACGGCAGTGTTCTTGGAGAGGATCGTTATCCCCCTCTCCCTCTCGATGTCGTTCGAGTCCATCACACGTTCCGCAACTTCCTGATTTTCGCGGAACACGCCGCTCTGCTTCAGAAGCTCGTCCACGAGCGTGGTCTTGCCATGGTCAACGTGTGCGATTATGGCGATGTTTCTTATGTCTTCTCTTTTTTCCTTCATAACTGTTTCCTGCTGTAAGTATATTTTTTGGGCCCGGTCCATTTATATGCCGAGTATGCGGGTCGCAAACTGGAAGTATATCAGGAGCGACAGGGCATCGACTATCGTTGTGATGAACGGGCTTGCCATGACTGCAGGGTCGAAGCCGATCTTCTGCGCTATCATGGGGAGCGAGCATCCGACTATCTTGGCGAAGAACACCGTCACGACAAGCGTGAGGCATACCACGAGGGCAACTATTATCTGTACATGGTCAAAGAGCATGATCTTCGCAAATCCGGCAACCGCAAGGGTCAGTCCGCATACGACGGCAACCCTGATCTCCTTCCAGATGACTTTGAATATATCGCCCCATTCGATCTCGTCAAGTGACAGTCCACGGATTATGGTGACGCTTGCCTGTCCTCCGGCATTTCCGCCGGTATCCATGAGCATCGGGATGAAGCTTGTCAGCACGACATAGGCACCAAGCGCGTTTTCATAGTGCGTGATTATCTTGCCCGTAACGGTGGCGCTTATCATGAGCAGGAGAAGCCATGGTATCCTCTTCTTCCATGTCTCGAAAGTGTTCGTCTTCATGTACGGCTTGTCGGTCGGCAGGATAGCTGCCATCTTTTCGATATCCTCCGTAACCTCTTCCTGCAGGATATCGACTACGTCATCGATGGTGATGATACCGACGAGGCGGCCTTCATTGTCGACAACGGGCATCGTCGTAAGGTCGTATTTCTGGAAGAGCCTTGCGACTTCCTCCTGGTCGGTCATGGTGTTCGTCGATATGACGTTCTCATTCATGAACTCGACAACATGGGCATCAGGAGGATTGAGCAGCAGGTCCCTCAGCGAGACCGTTCCTATGAGATGCCTTCCAAGGTCGAGCACGTAGCACGTATCTATCGTTTCCTTGTCAACGCCTATCCGCCGTATCCGGTCTATGCATTCCTGAACCGTGAGATTTTCCTTCAGGTCGACGAACTCGACCGTCATCAGGCTTCCCGCGGAATCCTCGGGATAACGGAGCAGGTGGTTGATGTCACGCCTTGCTTCGGGATCCGCGTTGGCGAGCAGCTTCTTGACGAGTCCCGCCGGCATCTCCTCCATAAGGTCCGCAGCATCATCGGCCATCAGGTTGTTTATGATGTTCGCGGCCTCTCGGTCGGTAAGCGTTGTGATTATGTCCTGTTCGAGTTCGACAGGAAGGAATGCGAACACGTCGGCGGCTATCCCCTTCGGAAGTATCCTGAACACCTTTATCAGTTCCTCGTGCGGCAGTTCCTCAAGAACAGACGCGATATCCGCTTCGTTCCATTCGGCAAGCTCCCCCCGAAGGCGGGTATACTGCTTTTCCTCAACGAGCTGAAGAACTTCTTCCATCGTCATCTTCTCATCCATAGGCCGTCCTCCGTTGTGCACGTCAGCATAAGCCGACATTCTGTTCCTCTTCAGGAAAATACTATCATCTTACCGTCAAGTTCTCCGAAAACCGCAGGAACCGGTTCGGAAACGGATGCCCTTCCCGATGTCGCATCAGTCACGTCCTTTATCAGCTGTCCGCAGTCATCCGTCAGGAAAGTCATGGAAACATCTTTCTCCCACTTTGTGTCGAGGACATGCCATCCCTTCCGTGCGGCCATTCCGCTCAGCCTGCCGCCGTCCGTATAATCACAGCATACCGTGACCGAAAATCCTTTTATCTTAGTCACCGTCCTGCAGTTGTCAAGCCCCGCCTTGACCGCAGCGGAATATGCCCTGACAAGTCCGCCGGTACCGAGGAGCGTTCCTCCGAAATACCTTGTAACGACAACACAAACGTCGGTGATCTTCTCATTTGCAAGTACATCGAGCATGGGACGTCCCGCGGTTCCCGCAGGCTCACCGTCATCGGAGCACCTCATCCTCTGTCCGGACTCTCCTATGATGAATGCGCTGCAGTTATGTCTTGCGTCCCAGTATTTCTTCTTTATCCCGGCTACAAAATCCGCGGCCTCCTCTTCCGAGGAGACCGGCATTATCGTTGCTATAAAGCGGGATTTTTTTTCTTCTGTCTCAGCCGTCCCGCCTTCATAAAGACATTTCCATTCTGCCATGTCACTGACCAAGTGCCGCCTGTGCGGCTGCTGCCTGCTGGGCTGCATTTAACGCGTCAAGAAGTGCCTGCTGCTGTGCGGCCGCCGCATTCGGGTCTGCCGCAGCGTTGGGATCGGGAGCCGGCGCCGGCAGTCCCAGAAGCCCGGCTGCCGCCTGTGCCTGTATCAGGTTGTAATAATCCTGCGCGCTGACACCGTTTATAAGGCTGTGCTCACAGAAACCTTCCGCGGTCGGCGGCCCTTCATACGCATACGGACATGTGGCCGTTGCCTTCTTGCCCGTCATCGCGCAGACAAGTCCAGTGTCGAACAGGTCTCCGTAATGGTTCGTGCACGGCTCCGTCGGAACCGTTCCGGCTGCAAAGTATTCGGTCACGGCACATCCGTCCGCACGGCATATGTCTGTCACCAGTCCGCCCGTCTTCTTGCATACGGTCGCCGTGGTGATGCCCTCGGGCATCGTAAAGGACTTGTATTCCTTGTCTTCGTGTATGCGGCTCATTATAGCCTTCCATATGATCTTGGCGGTGTTCGTCTCACCGCTTCCGTTCATGTGGACGTTGTTGTCATATCCGCTCCATGCGCAGCATGTATAGTAAGGCGTGTAGCCCGAGAACCAGACATCCACGTTGCTCGTCGTGGTTCCGGTCTTGCCGGCGATGGCCATGTTGCCGAAGTTGACCCTCGCACCGGTACCCTTCGTGACAACATCCTCCATCGCATCCGTCAGGAGGAATGCCGTAGTCTCTTTCAGCACGCGCCTCGTCTTGGGCTCGTTCTCTATGAGCACGTTGCCGTCATGGTCGAGTATCTTCGTATAGAACATGGGCTTGATGTATGTGCCGCCGTTGGCTATGGTCGCAAACGCCGCAGTAAGCTCCATGTTCGTGACACCGTCCGTCAGTCCTCCGAGTGCAAGTGCCTGCGTGATGTCCGATGAGATGCTGCCGTCATTCTCGGTCCTGCGTTCCACCAGGGTCGAAAATCCGAAGTTTAGGAGATAGTCGAATCCGAGCTGCGGGGTTATCTCCGTTATTGTCTTGACCGCAACGATATTGAGCGACTGCTCGATCCCGTACCTGTATGTACATATTCCCTTGTAGCCGCTGTACCAGTTCTTGACGGGACGTCCGTTCGCGTAGCTGTATGGCTCGTCAACCTGGGATGATGCCAGTGATTTTCCCGCGGCGTCAAGCGCGGGGGCATAAGCCGCAAGCACCTTGAAGCATGAACCGGGCTGGCGCTTCGTATCCGTTGCACGGTTTAATGTAAGCGATGCCTTCTTGGCTCCGCGTCCGCCGACTATCGCCTTGACATTTCCGGTCGACTGCTCGATTATCGTGACACTTGCCTGTGGCTGCGGCGTCAGCGAGATCGATTCGGTGATGAACTTGTAATCAGGCTCCTCGACATCCGCCTTGAACTCCTCTATGGCGGCATATGCCTCGTCCTCAGTGTCAAAGATGCAGTTAAAGCCCTTGCCTCTCTTTTCCTTGAAATGATTTTCGAAGTACTGTGTTGAGAAGTTGACGGCGTCATTGTCGGAATCAGTGTATGAAGCTTCGTACTTCAGATAGTATCTGGTATTCGGAGGATAGTTCTCCTCATTGGCAAACTCCTCGTCGCAGATGCGCTGTATCTCGGGATCCTGCGTCGTGAATATCGACAGACCGCCGCTGTAGAGCGCATTGTATGCCTGTGTATAGGAATAGCCCAGGCTCTCCTGAAGGTCATTGAGCACCTGCTCGGTAAGCTCATCGACGAAATATGTGTATATGGTCTTCTTCTCGACCTTCTCATTTACGACCTGAATGCGCGAATATACATCATCAGCCATTGCCTCGGCAAACTGCGCCTCGCTTATGTATCCCTGGTCGCGCATCTTTGTAAGGACTTCCTCGCGCCTTATCGCGTTGTTGTCCGGATGCGAGATTGGATTCCACTTTGAAGGGTTCTGTGTGATGCACGCAATGACCGCGCTCTCAGAAATGTTGAGGTCGGAAACGTTCTTGCCGAAGTACCGCTGCGAAGCCGCCTGCACGCCGAGCGTTCCCTGGCCGAGGTTGATGGTGTTGAGGTAATTCTCGAGTATCTGGTCCTTCGTCATTATCTTCTCGAGCTGGACCGCACAGTACTGCTCCTGGAACTTACGCTTGAACTTGTCTATCATGCTGCTCTCTTCGGTCCATGACGTGAAGACATTGTTCTTAAGAAGCTGCTGCGTGATCGTCGAAGCACCCTGATGAAGGTTGCCGCCGAGCGCCTTTACACCCGCACGCATGATACCTTTTATGTCGATACCGTTGTGCGTATAAAATCTCTCATCCTCTATCGCCACGAAGGCGTGCTGCATGTCGAGTGGGATCTTGTCGAGCTTTACGTACACACGGTTGGAATTTTCCGCAACGAGCTTTGTGACCTGATTGCCCTCGCTGTCATATACGGTCGTGGAATAGCCGGCCGGCGCAACATCGACATTTGAAATGTCAGGCGCGGTGTCTACAACGCCCCGGAACAGGCCTACGCCCGCGCACAGTCCCACCGTGCCCGCAAGCACGGCACCGAATATCACTGCCGCGAACAGGCTGACACCGCAGAACTTGCCGACCTTGGCAGTCGGTGAATTCATGGCCTTCTGGCGTTTTTTTATCCCTCTTCTTCCGTAATTCATGTAACTTCCTCAAAACTCTATTTTATCAAACTACAGAGTTATGTGCAATTCGTACGTCCACCCTCCGTCGGTGTCGTATTTATGGTATTCGTCGATCATGTGTCCGAGTATGTTGGCGACGAACAGCTGTATATCGATCGGTATATCCGCCTTTTTGGTCCCGGTCACGGTAAGCTTATACTCGCACTTCTTGCTCGTGACATAGCGGCTGTCCACCGTCAGGACGGCGCTGTCACATTTGTTTCCCTCGATGACGGCAAGAAGCCACAGGGCGAAAGTCAGGTCCGCCATGGAATGCCTTCCGGCTTCACCGTAAAGGCAGCTCTTCACCTCACCGACGGTCACTCCGCTGTTGGCTCCGACGGCCTCAGTCATGTTGTCATATATGATCCTCTTGAGGTCAGCCGTCTTGAAATATTCCGTCGTCTGAAGCCTCAGCATCTTATCGCAGGACCTTCTCATGAAGGCGGCATATGCCTCCCCGAAATTCTTCCTCTTGAGAAAGGCGTCGAGCACCCTGTTGAAGAAAGGCGCCATCTTGTTATAGCTGTACTGCTGCCGCAGCAGCGAGGCTTTCAGCCTTTCCACCATTTCCGCAAATGATCTTTCATCATTTTCCAGATCCGTCATCCTCCGGATGAGGTCCCTGTGTATGAAGGCCTCGTCGATCGAAGCCTTGACGCCCTCGACTATGTCTTCGATGTTCCAGGGCGGCAGAAAGACCTTGCGCACGCACGGCTCGTTCACGATCATGGGGACATACTTGGGGTCGGTCAGGTCCATGCAGACATTTAGGATCATGTCGGGGTAATCCCTCGAGCATTTCATGACAAAATCATGCACCCTCATGTCCGGGATATATCCGTCCGAAAGCGTCAGGCAGAATTCCCTCTCGGAGAGCAGCTCGAACGCCTGCGCGGCAGAAGCGGCATAGATGAACTCTATGCCTTCATCGTTGAACCTTCCCTTAAGGTTTGACGCTATCCTTTCGTTTGCCTGCAGATACAAAATGCTCTTGTCCATGTGAACCTTCCGCCGGTAAGTCAAAAAAGCCGTCATGCGATAAACGCGGCGGCATAAAATGCCTATGATATTTTACCACATTTTCTCCGCAGTATATACAATATATTGTTATTTTTTTGTGACGTATACACAAAAAACACAGGACTGTGCATCCTGTGTTTTCTGATCCGCCTCCGGCCACGCCCCCTTAGGTGCCGGCCGCCTGTATATCCTGTCCGCGCGGCTTCATTCTTACTTCGCGAGCTTCATCATTATCTCATTGCTCCTTGCGATGAATTTTGTCATCGCATCCGCGGAAAGAGGCCTGTTGGACATGACCGCGAGGTCATAGAGCTGTGCGGCAAAAAGCTGCGCATCCTTCGTCGTTTTATGCTCAAGCAGGTATTTTACGAGGTCGTTTCGGCTGTTCAGCACGAGCGTCTCGCCTTCGCCTCCGAACATTCCCATGTCCATCCCGCCGGAAGCATACATCTTCATCATGTCCTGCATGCGGCGCGTTTCCTCCGAAACCGTGAGGACCGAAGAAATCCCCTCGTTCTTGAGGGCCTCGAGCTTGACGTTCAGCTTGTCGTTCGACAGGGCTTTGTGGAAGAGCTTAGCAAGAGCCTTCTCATCCTTCTCGGTCTGCTTTGCATCCGCCTCATCCGTCTCTTCCTTTGAAGAATCGGTTATGCCCGCATCTATCCTCTTGAACTTTACATCCTCGTTCTTCGACTCGAGCTGGCTTATGAACGCCTGGTCGATGTTGTGGGTCAGCACGACCGCATCCATTCCCTGTTCGCGGAACATGTTGATGTACTGGCTCTGCTGCTGCATGTCGGTGACGTAGTATACGGTCTTTCTGATTTTCTCCCCTTCTTCCGTATCCTCTGCGCCATCAGTCTCATCCGCCGCTTCATCAACGACTTCGGCTTCAACCTTCTCGCCGTCCTCTCCCGTGGCTTCTTCCGTCTTCTTCTCCGGAAGCTCGAGGCACTCGGGAAGCGTCATGTATTTCCCGTCTATATCCTTGAACAGGATGTAGTCTGTCATCTTTTCACAGAACTTGTCGTCGCGCAGGCAGCCGTACTTGATGAACGGGCTGATGTCGTCCCAGTATTTTTCGTACTCCTCCTTTTCGGTCTTGCACATTCCCGCAAGCTTATCCGCGACCTTCTTCGTGATATAGTCGCTGATCTTCTGGACAAAACCGTCATTCTGAAGTGCCGACCTTGAAACGTTAAGCGGAAGGTCCGGACAGTCGATGACGCCCTTTAAGAGCATCAGGAATTCGGGAATGACTTCCTTGATGTTATCTGCGATGAAGACCTGGTTGTTGTAAAGTTTGATCGTGCCTTCGATGCTCTCGTATTCCATGTTGATCTTCGGAAAATACAGGATACCTTTTAAGTTGAACGGATAATCCATGTTGAGGTGGATCCAGAAGAGCGGCTCCTTGTAGTCCAGAAAGACCTTTCTGTAAAAATCAAGATAATCTTCTTTTTTGCAGTCATTCGGATGCTTCGTCCACAGCGGGGTGGTATCATTGAGAGCCACCGGACGTTTCACGATCTTGACTCTGTCTCTTGCCGGAGACACTTCAACCTTTTCCTTCTTGCCGTCCTCGTTCTCTTTCTCTTCGTACTTGGCGTCTTCATGGATCTCTTCGATGACGGTGTCCTTGTCTGTCAGCTGATCCTTATCGATGGTCTCGTACTCGGTCTCGGCGCCTTCTTTTTCCAGATAGATCGGCACCGGCATAAAGGAACAGTATTTCTTAAGGATCTCTCTTGCGCGGTATTCGTTGCAGAACTCGGTGCTCTCATCGTTTAAGAACAGCGTGATCTCGGTGCCGACGCCTTCCTTTTTGCCTTCCTCGATCGTATATTCACCGTTGCCGTCGCTCTCCCAGTGCACCGCTTTCGCGCCTTCTTTGTAGGAAAGCGTGTCGATGTGCACTTCATCGGCTACCATGAACGCCGAATAAAAACCCAGACCAAAGTGACCGATGATCTGGTCCTCGTTAGCTTTGTCCTTGTATTTTTCGATAAAAGCGGTTGCGCCGGAAAAGGCGATCTGTGTGATGTATTCTTCCACTTCATCCGCGTCCATACCAAGACCGGTATCGATGAATTTGATCGTCTTCTTTTCGGGGCTTACGATCACTCTGATCTTGTTTTCAAAATCATCCGGATAGCTATATTCGCCCATCATA
>JAILRP010000044.1 GCA_024698075.1 Lachnospiraceae bacterium | reverse complement strand
GCTCATATCTGCTTTCAGGTGTCCAGTTTTTGTTGCAGCTTTGGTGCTTCAGCGCTTCCGGCCCGTTTGCCTCCTCTATACGTACCCATTCTCTGATTCTATCATGGAAATGACCCTTGCTAATGCCATCAGGAGTATCTGGCCACATACCCTCCCGGTACAATTCAACACATCTTCTTTTAAACTCGTACGTATAACGCATAGTAAAACCCCCTTCCTTGGTTGTCCAGGAAAGGGGGTACATATCAATCTGCTGCCCTTCTTTATTTTCGTGAATTACATGCAGGTGTATCCGCCGTCCACGGGAAGGGCAATGCCCGTCACATATGAAGAGTTCGGCGAGGCAAGGAATACAACTGCGGTATCAAGCTCTCCTTCGTTACCGTAACGCTCAAGGGGGATCATGGTCTTGGCGTTCTGCTGGAAAAAGTCACTGTTCAACGTTTCCGTTGTAAGCGGAGTGTAGAAGTAGCCGGGGCAGATGGAGTTGACGGTGATCCCGTATTTTCCCCATTCAGCGGCAAGCGCCCTTGTGAGGTTGACGACACCGCCCTTTGCGGCATGGTACGGAGCAGAACCGGCGACCTTGTTTCCTACAAGACCGTACATGGATGCGATATTTATGATGCGTCCGTACTTGGCGGGGATCATTGCCTGGTTTGCGACTGCGCGTGCAAACTTGAATGTTCCGAAGAGGTCAACGTCAAATTCTTTCTGGAACTGCTCGTCCGTAATGTTCTCCGCATGGTCAACGGCACCGGTTCCCGCGTTGTTTACAAGAATGTCGATGCGGCCCAAGCGGTCGACCGCCTGTTTTACCGTTGCCTCTATCTCGTCTGTCTTGGTTATGTCGCACCGTATTGGAAGCGTTTCAACCCCGTGCTCTTCGGATATCTCTTTGCAGACCTGCTCGAGCATCTCCATCCTGCGCGCTATGGCTACGATCTTGCAGCCCTGATTAGCGAGCGCATGTGCCATCTGCACGCCAAGCCCCGAAGAACATCCTGTCACTATCGCGACATTTCCCGTGATCTCAAAAATCCTTTTAAACATACTCTTAATCCCAACCTTTCTCATTTCTTATTCCTGCCGGACGGTCCGGCCTATGATGTGATTACATACAGAGATATATCAACTTAGGAATGCCATTGTCAAGATGAACCAAGTTGTTTTCCGATAAAATCAGCATAAAAGGTATTCAGCCGGCCGCTTCATGGTACAATATCATATGGCAGGACGCTCAGATAAGTAAAGACGGTAAACGCGGGAGGAAAATATGCACAGATTATACAACAATGAAGACATTTCGGTATTCTGGGATTCAGACAGATGCTTCCACGCAAAGAGGTGCGTGACGGGATGCCCGGAGGCGTTTGATAAGGACCGCAGGCCATGGATAGATATTGACAGAGCACCCACTGCAAAGGTCTGGCAGGCAGTAACGGCCTGCCCTTCAGGGGCTCTTACGGTCACGTATAACCATGATGTTTCGGTGGCCTTTGATGAGGAAGGCAGCCGGAGCGTTGCATACATCGGAAATGAGAAGATCGGTGAGTGTGATTTCGAAGCATCGGCAGACGGCTGGAACATATACCATACGGAAGTGGACGCTTCCCACACAGGCCTCGGGATCGCGAAAAGGCTCGTGTATGCCATCCTGCAGGAAGGTGAGCGCAGAAAGCTTAAGGTTTCGGCCACATGCTCATATGCACTTTCGGTTCTGTCAACATCCGATAAGTAGGCAGGGCCCGCATTCATTTCCCATCCGAACCGGCGGTTATGTCTGAAAGTTGCCCTTGATATTTCTGCCGACGCTGATGTAACATTGTGTTATCAGGTCAGGAAGTTGAAGGAGGGAATGAAAATGCTTATTGTTACCAGTGAAACCATTACAGGAAAGACTTTTGAGATGCTTGGGACTGTAAAGGGCAGCACGATACAGACTGTCAATGCGTTCAAGGACATAGGTTCTGGACTTAAGACTCTTGTCGGAGGCGAGCTCGGGAATTACAACAAGATGATGGAGAAGGCCAGGGAGATCGCGACCGAACGTATGGTAGAGGAAGCGCAGAAGCTCGGCGCGGACGCCATCATTTGTGCCAGATATACCACTTCTGCGATCATGCAGAGCGCAGCCGAGGTCATGGCATACGGAACTGCGGTAAAATACCAGTAAAAACGATATTTATACGGCCGGATATGTATATCATGATATCCGGCCGTTTTTGTGTCATTAAAATCCGGAGGAAATAACTCATGGTGAAAATCGTAAAGATTACCGTTCTGACAGCTGCCATTTCCCTGCTCCTGGCAGGATGCGCACCGGCAGCAGGCCCGGCAGAAAGCGTTCCGGTGGCCGAGACGGCGGAAGAGCCTGATAAAGATTCAGAGGAGCCGAAGCCTGATAAGATATCAGAAGAGCCGGAGCCCGAAGAGACCGATGCCGAACCTGAAACCGTGGCCGAAATGCTGGATCCGAAGGAGGAATTTCTCGGCAGGATTGCCGGAGTGTGGGGAACCGATCAGAACTATTTTGAGTATTACGTCGGCGATTCCATAAAGCGAGGATGGTTCGAATCCGATGTGCTTCCGGATGCGCATATAGCAAAGGTTACAAAGATTTCCGAGGATAAATACGAGGTCCATGTAGAAGACGATTCATATATCGATGACGGCGGCGGATTCGATTACGAAGGACATGACTATACCGCGATATATGACGGAAGTGCGGATGGCTTTGCGACTTTATTCATCATCTCGAATGAGAACGGCAGGGGCGTGTTCCTGCGCATGGGTGATGATATGGATGAGGCCTTTAGCTATTATGCGGGCGATTTTTACGATGATTATGAAGAACTTGCCGACAGCCGGGGCGTGAAGGGTTCATCAGATTCCCCGGTCGGGAAGTGGTATACGGAAGGCTATGATGAATTCGAGAACTGGGCCATGAGCTACATCATTGAACTTCGGGAAGACGGAACGGCATCCTGCAATGGATGGCGAAACAAGGATTCCGGGTATTATGAGGAAAAGGGCCCCGGAAAGGCACTCATCACATTTGACCACTGCGAGTGTGATTTTCCCGGAGAGGGGTGGGTGCCTATCGATGGATATAAATACACCGTCGAAATGAATTTCGACGGTGATGATGCCACGATAAAGATAAATGCGCCGGATACCATGAGCAACCTGACGGATGGCAGGATGTATAGGTAATAATGCGCCCTATCTGAGCACAAGCCTCCTGATCTTCGGCCCTATAGAAAGCGCCACGGCCATCTTGACTGCGTCGGCGGGGATGAACGGGATCACGCCTGCCCAGAGGGCCTCCTTAAATCCGAGGCCTGCCTGGAGTGCAAGCCAGGCCGTGCCGAAACCGTAGCAGAATAAAATGCCGATGATCATGCCGACTGCATGCATCAGGCGCTTTGATTCGAACTTCTCAATGAAAAGTCCCGCAAAGAACGATACAAAAACAAATCCGATTATATAACCGCCGGTGGGGCCGAAGAGAACTCCGATACCGCCCTGGAACTTAGAGAAGACCGGAACGCCTACGAGTCCGATCAGCGCATACAGGAGAAAAGATGCCACTGCGCCATACGGACCGAGCACATATGCGCCCATAAGAAGCGCAAAGATGGTCAGTGATATCGGCACCGGGCTAATCGGTATGTTAACGGACAACGGTGCGAGTATGCATGTGACCGCCGTTGCTATCGCTATGTAAGTCATCTGCCTTGTTTTTGAAACAGATTCTGCTGCTGCTTTCGTTCTCATTATTATGATCCTTCCTTTCGTGATCTTCCGATCAACATTACCCGTAAGTTTACTACTCTTGCCTCGGATAGTCAAATTTCATCCTGCCGGAAACAGTCAATGAACAACCCGGGGAATATGTGATAAAATAAATAACGGCAGACGTATGTGCTTTCTAAACTTCTGCAAAAAAGCAATTCGAGGTGTATCGGTTATGATAAGAACTGCATTAACGGAAAACGGAACGGTAAGGGGGCTTCCTGCCGACGATCCGAGGGTCACGGTATTTAGAGGGATCCCATTTGCCGCACCTCCGACCGGAGAGAACAGATGGAGGGCGCCGCAGAGGGCCGTGGACTGGGAAGGCGTAAGAAAGTGTTATGAGTTCGGTCCTATCTCGATGCAGGACAGGCCCGGAGTCGGAACGGACATTTACTGCCGCGAATGGCACGTAGATCCGGATATACCGATGAGCGAAGACTGTCTTTACCTGAATATATGGACTGGTGCAAAAAGCACGGATGAGAAAACGCCTGTGCTTGTGTGGATATACGGCGGTGCTTATCAATGGGGATATACGGCCGAAATGGAGTTTAACGGTGAGCGGCTTGCAAGGCATGACATCATTGTCGTGACGGTGGCATACCGCCTCGGCGTCTTCGGATTTCTGGCCCATCCGGAGCTTACCGCTGATGACAGTGCCCATCCGACGAATTTCGGCCTGCTCGACATTCAGGCCGCACTCTCGTGGGTCCGAAGAAATATAGCGGCATTCGGCGGAGATCCTGATAATATCACGGTCGGAGGACAGAGTGCCGGCGGTGGTGTGGTATCTTACCTGATTGCCAATCCCGCAAATGCCGGCATGATCAGGAAGGCCAGCATATTCAGCGGACTAATCAGGAACCCATTCGAACGGGACTCCATAATAACGCCGGCACCGCTGGAGACGGCGGAAAAGAACGGCGAGGAATTTATTTCATTCATAGGATGCGGAAGCGTCAGCGAAGCAAGGGGGCTTTCCGCCGAGGATATAAGGGACCGGTATGCTGAATTTGCAAGGAAACATCCGAGGTTTGTGCCGTGCATTGACGGCGCATATGTAGCAGGAGATCCTTATCTGTCGCTTGAAGGGGGAAAGTCATTGGATGTTCCGCTCTTTGCAGGCTATACTAAAGATGAATTCCTGACTAATCTTCCCACACGTGCAGATACGAACAACGAGGCTTTCGAGGATCTGTTGGCTGACATCAGAGAGAAGAACGGAATGAAACAGTTCAATATCGTCCAGGATTCGGTCAGGCATATAGCTCGCGCCCATAGCTCAAACGGCTCAGAAAATCCCATGTTTACGTACTGTTTTGCTCCTTCGGTCCCCGGATATGATGACCCGGGTGCATTCCATTCCTGCGAGCTGTGGTTCTTCTTCGAAACGCTTCAGAAATGCTGGAGACCGTACAATGGATTCCATTATGCACTTGCGAGAAGGATGTGCGATTACTGGACCAACTTCATTAAGATCGGGGATCCAAACGGCATGGGATACGATGGACAGAAGCTTCCCGAATGGAAAAGATCAGACGGCGGAGCACCTTCCTCATATGAAATGATCTTTACGGAACATTGATGAATTAGTAGACATAACTTTATGTTGCCTTTTCTTTTCTGTTGATATATAATGCGGATGCACGGGATTTTCGCCCGTGAATATATTTACATAAAACATTCGTATTAATGTAAGGAGTTTATTATGAAAAGAAGATATGTGATGCTGATGCTCTGTGCGCTTCTGGCATTCGGTCTTTGCACGGAGGCAGTGGCCGTGCCTGTATCTGCGGCTACAGATAAAGACGTAGATTTGAGCAGTCCGGAAGATTTGGTCAGTGCAGAAGATCCGAGCAGTTCTGACATTTCGACCAGTTCTGATAATTCGGGCAGCAAGAATAACAGCAAGAACAAGAATAAGAAGACCCTGGTTGACAGCGAGGGCAATGAACTGACGGATTCAGACCAGGATTCATCGGCCGACAGCGATTCTGAGGCAGCTTCGGACACAGCTTCCGGATCCAAGAAGTCAACCAAGACCACAACCAAAAAAACTACATCCGGTTCATCCTCAAACTCATCAACGAAGAGCAGCTCAGTCACGGATTCCCACGGAAACAGGGCACTGATGACCGAGAGCCAGAGAAGGAACAAGTTCAGGTCCAAGACTAATCCCAAGCGTGGAGAGAAGCCTGATTCGGTTAATCGTCCGAAAGCGTTTGGCTTTACATATGCTGATTTTGGAACATATAATTCCTACAGTTCGGACAACGGACTTGGAGGAAATCCCATATATCTCCTCGGAACGATCACTGACATTCAGAAAGCGTATGAGAATGACCTGAACTACGGTACGGCGGTCATGGTAAACGACTGTGACGGATACCAGTGGTACATGAGGGTCGAGGTCAGCAAGTTAAAATACGATCTGTTCAGGAAAGACTACCTTGGAAAATCAGGCTACATCTATGGAAGGTATTCCGGATATTCGGGAGTCACAAACCGACCGATGCTGGACATCACGGTGATCCAGCCCAATGGCGGAGTGATGACGGATATGAAGCTGTACAGATAGCATATGAATGGCTGAAAGGCATAGATAAAGAACGGGACCCATAGCTGATATGTACCCCCTTTCCTGGACAACCAAGGAAGGGGGTTTTACTATGCGTTATACGTACGAGTTTAAAAGAAGATGTGTTGAATTGTACCGGGAGGGTATGTGGGCAGATACTCCTGATGGCATTAGCAAGGGTCATTTCCATGATAGAATCAGAGAATGGGTACGTATAGAGGAGGCAAACGGGCCGGAAGCGCTGAAGCACCAAAGCTGCAACAAAAACTGGACACCTGAAAGCAGATATGAGC
>JAILRP010000016.1 GCA_024698075.1 Lachnospiraceae bacterium | reverse complement strand
CATTTTTTAGATAAGACAGAAGAACCGTCCCCCTGTCTTCCCTCTCTTCGGGCATTGTCATATCCGCCTTGTACTGGAAGGCACGGCGGAACAATTCTCGCAGTTTATCAGTCTTTCTTCTTCACAGGGATCCATATCTCGCAGTAATAATTCTCATCCTGCGTCCCCTTCCCATACTTCGACGGATCATCATAATACTCTACGCAATACCCGGCGGCGAACTCATATTCCCTCAGGGCAGGCAGCCATTCCGTAAAGATCTTCGTGTTCACATCCTGCAAAGCATCAGGCATTGCGCCCCTGCACGGGAATACAGCCCAGTCAAAAGTCGGTATTGTCCTGGTAACAAGCCCCTCAGGCACCTCCATCGTCGGATTATAGGGATCTGCGATCAGATATTCAAAGCTTTCCTTCCCCATAGTCGTGTCTATATTGATCCCATACATTCCCATTACATGCTTTCCGAGCCCTGACTGAAAATGCTCCTGCCAGAACTGCGGCACAAGCTCTTTCGCACCTTCGTAAGGGAAGGTTCTCGCATCGGCGATAACTGTAAATTCCTCTTTTTTGATAATCCTGTAATCCATGAGATAGCCTCCTTCTAATGATATTTTCAGTTTCAGCGGAGCGAAGGTTTTAAGCAGCACCCCATCCTTGCGCACGGATGATGGTGAAACTCCGTGAAATCTCGTAAAAGCCCTGGTAAAACTATCCGGAGAGTCATACCCGTACTTCATGGCAATATCGATTATCTTCTCATCCGTTATCAGGAGGTCGTTGCCCGCCAGGGCTAACCGTCTGTTCCTGATATACTCAGCCACACTGAATCCACAGAGCATCGCGAACCCCTTCTGAAAGTAGAAAGGGGATACGCCCACGGCATTTGCTACTTCGCCGACTGTCACATCCTCCGCGATATGATCCTCAATGTACTGAATCGAATCACCGATTATCGCCATCCACTCCACGCAACTCTTCTCCCTTCGCTTGCTATGCGGCTATCTTATCTCATAGCATTTCTTCTTTCCCGACTTTTCTTGTTTTTATTTGTCCGCTTTCCATTCACTGCCCCGCAGCCATATAATCACATCGAAGATCCCACGCACCCGCGACCGCACAGTCACAGCAAAGGTTCCGCGTACCTGCAGTTGTGTGCATAATCATATCGAAGATCCCACGCATCAGAGAACCATCGGCTGTCGCAAAGGTTCACAAAACCTCATATGCAGTGTATTCATGGTCAAATTCATATCCGAGCTTTTCCGCCAGATGGACCGAATTCATATTCTGTGCATCCCAGCTTGGATACAGCCCTTCTTCAAGGCATCGCAGGATAAGCGCCGCGCAGACAATAGACGCAAGCCCCTTTCTCCGCTCTTCCTCTACAGTATCGACCTCGATCTCGATGCCTTCGTTGTATCTGGTATAGGAGGAGGCGCCGGAAACGATCCGCCCTGATCTGAGGACAACAAAACCTCTTCCAAGCTCCAGATATTTTTCCTTACTCTCAAAGGATGAAACGAAATCCCGCGTCACGGCCTGTGACAGGCACATGTCGTAGATATCCGAATCGATCGCTTTTAGTTCATACCCTTCCTGAAGTTCATCTGTAAGGCTTTTCAGAAATGCCCTATCAAACCTCGTATCCTTTTTTATGGCGTACCTTTTCACCTTCTTCGACTCAGGAAAGCACTCTTCAATGCAGGCTTCCCATTCTTCATTCTGAAGCACCATGATCACAAACCTGCCGGGTTTTGCCATGACAAGCTCTTTATCCGGCACGCCCGCATAAAATGCAAAGCACCCCACATAGGCCATCGCGGACAAGGGATTGTCAATATTGGTTACATAGATCTTTCCCATGACCTTTTGCAGGCAGGAATAGATCAATGTCTCTTTCCATCCCTCAAAAAGATGTTTTACTTTTGATGTGTCCGTTAATTCGTACATTTAATGACTCCTTTTAGCGATCCAAGGGTATCTCCTCGCCCGAATGCACATATTCAAGCTTCTCACCCATAACCTTTTTCATTATTTCATAAGGTTCTTTACCTGTACAGTGGCAGGTGATGAACCTCGTCGGATATTCCTTAAGCCTCTTAGCCATATCCTCGATCTCACGGATCTCCGATTCAGTATAATCCGTCTTCTTCATAAGATGGAATCCGCTGATCACCATATAAGGCGCCGAATTATATTTCTCAAAGTATGCCTCCATAATGTTCAAAACTCCATTATGGGCGCAGCCTGATACCAGGATACGCCTGTCTCCGTTATTGATCACAAGATATTGCTCGTGTTCAAACGAATCCCTCTTATAACCGCTTCCCTCTCTGACAAGCAGGCGCTTATTCGTAAAAGGGATCTCATGATTCCTGTTCTTAATAGTAAAAAGCTCGAGCTCATCATCGATCCTATGATCGCCGTTTACATACTCGACCCGGGGGCTGTCCATTATCCGCTTGTCTATGCCAATATACACGTAACGATCCCCTTCGGCTCGATCGCCGTCATCGGCGTAATAATCCTTGCCCGCCGTCTGCTGCATATATATCCTGGCCTTCTTATTCATGCTCAAGAACGGCATGATCCCTCCTGAATGGTCATAATGGCCATGACTCAGAATAACGGTATCAATACCGCTAAGATCAATGCCAAGCTTCTCAGCATTAGAGAGTGTCTCTTCAGACGGCCCTAAGTCAACCAGAAGCTTATGATTCTCCGTTTCAATATAGAAGGCCAGGCCATGCGCATACGCACAGCCGTTCACCCCCTCAGTATTCTCAATAAGATTAACAATTCGCATACTCGAAAAACCTCCTTCCTTGATATAAGACAGGGGTAAGACAGGGGGACGGTTCTTTCGTCTTATGGAAAATAACGGAATA